>JAFTTA010000064.1 GCA_017467015.1 Bacteroidaceae bacterium | reverse complement strand
TCAGCGTTTTCAGTAAATTAAGTCAGTTTTTTATATAGAGATACCGTATATTGTCAGAAAATGCTGTGTTGTACGTGATAAAAGTTTCAGTTCAACTTCTATTTTATTATTGCGGTGCTTGCAAAAATGAGTATCTTTGCCTATCGTAAAAAAAGTTATAGGGTAAACAGATGTCGTTCAACTCCTTTGAATATTTGTTGTTTTTGCCTGCGGTGTTTTTGTTGCATTGGTTTGTCTTTAAGCAGCGTGGCAACAGGAATATGCTTATTGTGGTAGCAAGCTATATGTTCTATGCTGCATGGGATTGGCGCTGTCTGTTACTTGTCTCTTTCACCTCGTTGTGCAGCTATTTCAGCGGCTTGCTCATTGAGAGGTGGAGCCGTTGGAGCAGGGCGGTGAGTGTGTCAAATATTGTGCTGAATCTTGCTGTATTGTGCTTTTTTAAATATTTCAATTTTTTCGGAGAGAGTTTTTCTCTGCTGTTGAATGGGGTGGGTTTACGGGTCGATTGGGTGACGTTGGATATAATTCTGCCGGTGGGCATCAGTTTCTACACTTTTCAGGCTCTTAGCTACACCATTGATGTGTCTGCAGGGAAAATAAAGGCTACACGCGACATTGTGGCTTTCCTTGCATACATAAGTTTCTTTCCGCAGTTGGTTGCAGGTCCCATTGAACGAGCTACCAATCTGCTGCCACAGTTCCTGAAAAATCGTACTTTCGACTACGCACGGGCTGTGGATGGAATGAGGCTTATTTTGTGGGGGCTGTTCAAGAAAATGCTTGTGGCAGATAATTGTGCCATGGCTGTGAATGCTGTATTTGCCGATCATGAGAGCTACGATGGCAGTATGTTGTTGTTGGGCGCGGTACTTTTTGCTTTTCAGATTTACGGCGATTTTTCGGGTTACTCGGATATTGCCGTAGGCTCGGCTCGCTTGTTGGGCGTGGAACTTATGCAGAATTTCAAATATCCCTATTTTTCGCGTGATATTGCTGAATTTTGGCGCAGATGGCACATTTCGTTGACCACATGGTTCCGCGACTATGTTTATATTCCTTTGGGTGGCAGTCGCTGTGGCAGATGGCTGACTATACGTAATACATTTGTTATATTCCTTGTCAGTGGCTTGTGGCATGGCGCAAATTGGACATATGTATGTTGGGGATTTTATAACGCATTACTTTTTGCTGTACTGTTGTTGGCAGGAAAAAATCGCAGGTACACCGACACTGTGGCTGAAGGTCGCTTTTTGCCGTCGCCGAGGGAGTTTTTCGAGATGCTGGCGACATTTGCGTTGGTTGTTATCGGTTGGGTTATTTTTAGAGCCGAAACAATAGGAGAGGCATACGATTACATGCGCCGCATGGTTACGGATTTTAACATGACGGTGCCGCCTCTGGGGCTTAAGGCGCTGCTTTATGTAACAGTGTTGTTGGCTGTGGAGTGGTTGCAGCGTGGCAAGGAGCACGGGTTGCAATTTTCCGGCGACGGGCTTTTTGCTTGTCGTGCGGTGCGTTGGGGTGTCTATTATCTGCTGTTTATGCTGACGTTGCTGTTGGCAGGTGTGGAGACCGATTTTATATATTTTCAGTTTTGATGCCTATGAGACGATTTATGATATATTGCTTTATGTTTTCCGTTGCAGTGGTAGCTACATTGCTGTTGGGCGAATATGTTGTCTCTACGCATGAGAATAGTTATAAGTATAAGCATCGTCGAATGGTGGATAATGCTTCTGCTGTGCAGTGCGTGGTATTAGGTAGTTCGCACAGCTATTATGGTTTCAAGGCGGATTATTTTATTCAAGGCACGTTTAATTTGGCAAATGTTTCGCAGAATTATGAATACGACAATCTGTTGCTGAGGAACTATGCTCCGCGGTGTGCCAATTTGCATATGGTGGTTGTTCCGGTATCGTATTGTTCGTTTTTCGATACACGCTTCGAGGATTGCGATGATTGGTGGTATGCCATCAATTATAAAAAGTATATGGATGTGAATGTTCACTCCGATTTTTCAAAGTATAATTTCGAACTCTCCAATATGCCGGTGTTTAGTGGCAGACTGATGAATATTCTCAAAGGCGAAGGCTTGCCTATGTGCGACTCTCTAGGTTTCGGTCTTGGGTATAATGTGGAAAACAGGTCGCCTTCGTGGGAAAGGGATGCTCACATGGCTGTCGAAAGGCATACTGCAGATAGTTGGGATGCGTACGAAGAGAATGTCACTCAATTGCGAAATATCCTCTCATATTGCAGAGATAATTCACTTAAGGCTGTTATGGTGACTCTCCCAACGTGGCATCTCTATCACGATTCATTGGATAACAGGCAATTGCAGAAAATGTATGAAACGATTAAAGCTTTAAGGCAAGAATTCGATGTCGATTATTACGATTTTCTGTGTGACAAACGCTTTGTGATGGATGATTTTTACGATTGTGACCATCTCAGCAACGTGGGTGCTGAAAAATTTACTATCATATTCAGAAATAGTTTGAATTTCTAATATGTATGTTCTTTAATGGAGCAAATGCGGCGTAAAAAGAGTGTTTCTCCCTCTTAACAGCAAGCTATTATGCAATAATCGTTGCTGAGCTTGTAATATTTTTATTTTAGGCTTTAATGTTTGCAAAAAAAATTATAATTTCGCAAGTTGAAATGAAATCAGCGAAAATATACATTAAAAACACAATATGAATATTTCTTATAATTGGCTGAAAGAGTATGTCGATTTCGATCTTACTCCCGAAGAGGTAGCCGTGGCACTTACCTCCATTGGTCTCGAAACAGGAGGCGTGGAAGAGGTTCAAACAATAAAAGGTGGGCTTGAGGGGCTTGTTGTAGCCGAGGTTCTCACATGTGTGGAACATCCCGACTCGGACCACTTGCACGTAACAACCGTAAATATAGGCGATGGTAATCCATTGCAGGTGGTGTGTGGCGCGCCCAATGTTGCCGCCGGACAGAAGGTTGTCCTTGCAACTATAGGAACAAAATTATACGATGGCGACGAGTGCTTTACAATCAAAAAATCAAAAATTCGTGGCGTTGAGTCCAATGGTATGATTTGTGCCGAGGATGAGATAGGTGTTGGAACAGACCATGCAGGTATTATTGTTCTTCCCCAGGATGTTGTGCCCGGAACGCTTGCCAAGGATTATTACAACGTGAAGAGTGACTATATTATAGAGGTGGATATCACTCCCAACCGCGCAGATGCCTGCTCACATTACGGCGTTGCACGCGACCTCTATGCTTATTTGACACAGAATGTAGGCAAAACATCTATCCGTCGTCCCGGATGCGAGGCATTCAAGGTTGACGATAACTCGTTACCCATTGATATAGTGGTGGAAAACAGCGAGGCTTGCCCCCGTTACGCCGGTGTGACAGTGAAGGGCGTTACAGTAAAAGAGAGTCCCGAATGGCTAAAGAATAAACTTCAGCTTATAGGCCTTCGCCCTATAAATAACATTGTGGACATCACAAACTACATTCTTCATGCTTATGGTCAGCCTATGCACTGCTTCGATGCCGACAAGATAAAAGGCGGTAAAGTGGTTGTGCGCACATATCCCGAAGGAACGTCTTTTGTGACACTCGATGGTGAGGAACGCAAACTCAGCGAGCGCGACCTTATGATATGCAATGCCGAAGAACCTATGTGTATAGCCGGTGTATTTGGCGGACTTGATTCGGGTACCACCGAGGAGACAAAGAATGTGTTCCTTGAGAGTGCTTATTTCCATCCCACATGGGTGCGCAAGACAGCACGTCGCCACGGCTTGCAGACCGATGCATCGTTCCGCTACGAGCGTGGAGCCGACCCAAATGCGGTGATTTATGCTTTGAAACAGGCAGCTCTGCTCATTAAAAAGCTTGCAGGAGGTACAATCTCGATGGATATAAAGGATGTTTATCCTCAGCCCGTGCAGGATTTTCCTGTAGAACTTGCGTACAGCTATGTGAACAGCCTTATAGGAGCAGATATTGCTCCCGAAACGGTTAAGAGTATTGTCTCTTCTTTGGAGATGAAGATAATTGCAGAGACAGCCGAAGGCGTGTCGTTGCAGGTGCCCCCTTATCGTGTAGACGTGCAGCGTCCTTGCGACGTAGTAGAGGATGTACTCCGTATCTACGGCTACAACAATGTGGAGATTTCCACAACCCTTCACTCTTCAATCATTACTAAAGGTGTAGAGGATAAATCGCATAAATTACAGAATGTTATCTCTGAGCAACTTGTTGGTTGCGGTTTCAGTGAAATCCTCAACAACTCGCTCACACCTTCGGCCTATTATGAGGGTTTGGAGACATATAAAGACGAGAATCTTGTGCGCTTGATGAATCCTCTGAGTGCCGACCTTAATGTGATGCGTCAGACATTGCTTTTCGGTGGTCTTGAAAGTATACAGCGCAACATCAGTCGCAAGTACACCGACATCAGCTTCTTTGAATTTGGTAATTGCTACCGTTTCGATGCCGACAAACGTGTGCCTGAGAAGATTTTGAGCCCTTATAGCGAGAGTTACCATCTTGCTTTGTGGATGACAGGAAACAATATTCCTGCATCGTGGATGGACGCAGGTCGGGCAATAACGGTATATGACCTTAAGAGTCATGTAGAGCACATCTTCGACCGTTTGGGATTTGTGTCTCAAGCTCGTAAAGTATCTACTTTAAGCAATGATATATATTCTGCTGCAATTCAGATAGATACACGTGGTGGTAAAAAGGTTGCCGAGGTTGGTATCATTCGCAAGAAAATACTTAAGATGTTTGACATTGAGAACGAGGTGTTCTATGCCGACATTAATTGGAATGAACTGATGCGTGCCATCAAAAATGTCAAAGTGGGATATTCAGAGATAAGTAAATATCCTGCCGTGAAACGCGACCTTGCACTGCTTGTCGACAAATCTGTTACCTTTGCACAGATTGAGCAGATTGCACGCGAGACAGAGAAGCGTTTGCTTAAGGATGTTTCACTATTCGATGTGTACGAGGGTAAAAATCTTGAACCCGGAAAGAAGAGCTACGCTGTCAGCTTCATTCTTCAGGACGAGGCACAGACACTTAACGAGAAACAGATTGAGAAGACAATGGCTCGTCTGCTCGACAACTTTGTGAAACGCCTTGGAGCTATACAACGATAATAATAATTCTAAAAAATATAACAATGGGAAGAGCATTTGAATATCGCAAAGCTGCCAAACTCAAAAGATGGGGTAATATGGCACGCACATTTACCAGAATCGGAAAACAGATTGCCATAGCAGTGAAATCGGGTGGTCCCGATCCTGAAACCAACCCTCATCTGAGAGCTATTATCGCCAACGCGAAGCACGAGAATATGCCTAAAGATAACATTGAACGCGCTATAAAGAACGCGTTGGGCAAGGATCAGAAAGATTATAAAGAGGTTACTTACGAAGGATACGGCCCTCACGGCATTGCAATCTTTGTTGATGCAGCAACAGACAACACCACACGTACAGTGGCTAATGTGCGTTCTGTGTTCAATAAGTTTGGCGGTACACTCGGAACATCGGGAAGCCTTGCATTTATGTTCACACAGAAATGTGTGTTTACATTTACAAAACCTGCCGATCTTGACATGGACGAGTTGATTCTTGAACTTATCGACCTTGGCATAGACGATGAGTACGATGAG
>JAFTTA010000063.1 GCA_017467015.1 Bacteroidaceae bacterium | reverse complement strand
GGAGATGCCTTCGATTTTCTTTTCGTTGACCATCGCTGCTATATCCTTAATCAACTCCTCTTTGTTTACATTGTAGGGAATTGCCGTTACAATTATTTTGTCGTGGTGATCGCCAGGCTCAATTTCGCACACAGCACGCATCACCACCCTGCCACGTCCTGTTTCGTATGCTTCGCGCACTCCGGCAAGACCATAGATGTCACATCCGGTGGGGAAATCGGGAGCTTTCACATGCTCCATCAGTCCTGTGGTGTCTATTTCCGGGTTTTCGATGAATGCTACGCATGCATCAATAACCTCGCTAAGGTTGTGTGTCGGTATGTTTGTAGCCATACCAACAGCAATACCCGATGAACCGTTTATCAGTAGGTTGGGTATGCGAGTAGAGAGAACTGTCGGTTCTTCAGTCTCGGCGGTGTAGTTGGGCTGGAAGTCCACTGTGTCTTTGTATAGGTCTTCTACCATGTCTTCGCCGATTTTACGCAGGCGTGCTTCGGTGTAACGCATGGCAGCAGGTGAGTCGCCATCGATAGAACCGAAGTTACCTTGTCCGTCAATCAATGGATAACGCATGACCCAGTCTTGTGCCATACGAACCAATGCCATATATACAGATGAATCGCCGTGAGGGTGATATTTACCAAGTACATCACCTACGGTACGAGCCGACTTTTTGTATGGTTTGTCAGATGTGTTTCCTAACTCCATCATTCCGTAGATGATACGGCGATGTACGGGTTTCAGACCGTCACGAACATCGGGTAACGCACGTGCTACGATTACCGACATCGAGTAATCAATATACGAAGAACGCATTTCCTCTTCGATGTTGATTTTTATAATTCTGTCGTTGTCAATCATTTATTGTAAAAATATTATTTAAATCAAATTGCGGTTTGTTTGCAGTGTGTTTAGTAGCCGCATAAAAACGTGCTAAATTACACAAAAAACACGAAATAGGCAAAAAAAATGAAATTTTCTGCACTTTTGCCCATCTTTTAACGAGTATTTGCGAGCGGGTTGTAATAATATATTTAGTAGAATCATCATCTTCCTTTTTTGAGTATAGTAAGGCAATTGTGTCATAATTGCTATTCGTTAGTCTTTTTTAATATTTTGGCACGGTTTTTGTAAGAAATCTTATGTGAAAATAGTTGTCGGTGAATGAACAGTGCATTAATTTCGCACCGAGAAAAGCAAAAATATTGCTATATAGGTGTTTAGCTATAGACTGACTATTTGACAGTCTGATTTGTTCACAACTGATTGATTTATTTTGATTGAATGAGGAGGAATGGACTATGAACAACCAATTTTCTGAAAAATTGTCACGAATTATTGCTTTTAGTAAGGAAGAGGCATGTCGTCTAGGATGTAAAAGCATTAAGTCGGAACATCTTTTATTAGGCTTGTTGCGCGACACAGACGGAAACGCAATGAGCATATTAAACAATTTGTCTGTTAATATAGACAAAATTAAAGAGGACATTGAATCGGTGTTTAATATTACCGAGGAGATTACCATACAACCCGATGCAGATATTATCCTTGATGAAGATGCATCGAAAGTATTACGTTTTTGTATTCTTGAAGCGCGTATGTTAAAGAGTAATTTTGTTGATTCCGAGCATTTGTTGCTTGCAATATTAAAAGAAAATAATAATAACGCAGCTACCATTTTGGTTAATAATAATGTTTCGTACAGCGATGTGCGTGAAGCGCTGCAAATAAAACCCGATGTACGCGATGGCTTTGGCTTCACAGATGAGGATGATGAAGAGGATGATGCTGCATTTGATGGACGCAACGCATCGGGCAGTGAACGCCAGAGTTCAGTAGGAATGCAGCAGAAACGTTCCTCGAATGATACCCCGGTGCTTGATAATTTTGGTTTTGATATGACACAGGCTGCCAAGGATGGCATGCTCGACCCTGTCGTAGGTCGTGAGAGCGAAATCGAGCGTATTTCGCAGATATTGAGTCGCCGAAAAAAGAACAACCCGGTGTTGATAGGTGAACCCGGCGTGGGAAAATCGGCCATAGTAGAGGGGTTGGCACAAAGAATTGTGCAGCGCAAAGTGTCGAGAATGTTGTTTGACAAACGTGTCATATCACTTGACATGACAGCTGTGGTGGCAGGTACAAAATATCGTGGACAGTTCGAAGAGAGGCTCCGCGCTATACTAAATGAACTGGAGAAAAATCCCGATATCATACTTTTTATTGATGAAATGCACACCATAGTTGGCGCCGGTTCGTCGCCCGGTTCAATGGATGCAGCAAATATATTAAAACCGGCTCTTGCGCGCGGACAGGTGCAGTGTATAGGTGCAACAACCCTGGATGAGTATCGTAAAAGTATTGAGAAAGATGGCGCACTTGAGCGTCGTTTCCAAAAGGTCATCGTGGAACCGACCTCTCCCGAGGATACCTTGCACATATTGCAGAATATAAAAGAAAGGTACGAAAATCATCACAACGTAACATATACCGACGAAGCTTTGAAAGCATGCGTTACTCTTACTGAAAGATATGTTACCGATAGATGCTTTCCTGATAAAGCTATTGATGCAATGGATGAAGTGGGGGCACGTATGCACTTGAGTAACATATCGGTACCTCGCGAAATAGAGGAGCAAGAAAAACTTGTGGAAGTCG
>JAFTTA010000062.1 GCA_017467015.1 Bacteroidaceae bacterium | reverse complement strand
TGAGTCGCAAAAAGGCGAAACACCATTCTTCGGACTACTTACCTACACACTGCCTCATGCCGAGCTTGCACAGCCCGACGACAGTCTGTTGGCACACTACCGTAAAATATTCAAAGAGGAAAAAACCTACGGAGGCGACATGTGGTCGCGCTACAACCCCACAAAAGAGGCACACGCACAATTTGCCGCCATGGTAACACGTCTCGACATATATGTGGGAGAAATATTCAAAACACTGGAAGAAAAAGGACTCTCAGACAACACACTCGTAATCTTCACCAGCGACAACGGGCCTCACGCCGAAGGTGGAGCCGACCCGGCATTTTTCAACAAAGCAAACGAACTGCGCGGCATAAAGCGTTCCATGCACGAAGGAGGAATAAGAGTGCCATTCATTGCCCATTGGCAAGGACACATTAAAGCCGGCACCATCAACAACCATCAATGCGCCTTCTACGACCTTATGCCCACTTTCTGCGAACTTGCAGGAATAAAAGAGTACGAAAAGAAATATCGCAACACCACACAAGGATACACCGACCATTTCGACGGCATTTCAATAGCCCCCACCCTTTTAGGCAACAACGAAGCGCAACAAAAACACGAACATCTCTATTGGGAATTTTCGGGAATGAACAGCATAGCTGTCAGACAAGGAGACTGGAAACTTATCGTTGAAAAAGGAAGATGCAAACTTTACAACCTGCTCTTCGACACCCACGAAGATATCGATATTGCCAACCTCTACCCCGAAAAGGTTTGCGAACTGATAGATGTTGTACATAAAGAGCATGTCGAAAGCCTTATATTCCCTGTAACATTACCTACTAAGGATGGATTTGCTAAGCAGATAAAGTAATATCTGCTCATTGATATAGTTTTTATTATGGTGATAGAGGATAATAAATCCTAAATGTATTATTTTAGTATTCTTCGGTAGTTTTTACCCTTATCGTTTTATTGCAATCCGTAAATTCCTTGTTTCTATTATGTTCTTTTGCCGGGCAAAAGAACCAAAAGCCCCGGCACACGGGTCGCATCAGTCGTCACTTCCTTTGTTCAGGAATTTCCCTATGGGAAATATCCTTCAGTCGGTACGTTCCTTGCCACTCGAGGCTTTCGGGTATTTTGTGGGTGCTGCGAAACTCGCTCAGTTAGTTACGCTTTGCGCATCTAACTAACGCTCAAACAATTCTCGCACTATCTCCACAAAATACCCTGCCTCTCGCTGTGCTGCTTACGGTGCCGGTTGAATTTAGAAGTTACCAACGCTGAAATATTATCTATTATTCATTGACAGGTTCATCGCTTCATTGGTGCGCATTAAGCTTTTAGGCAGACGGCGTCAATGGTTTTTGGATGAGTGTGAGGACTGTTTGAGCGTGGTAGCAGGTTGGCTTCGCCCACCACCGGCTGCACTCGCTTTGAAACTTTGCAAGTAAACTTGAGTTTCGCTCGCTGGCACGGTCGTTCCGCAACACCCAAAAAACATCAGCTTCGGATGCCGTTAAGAAAGCGTCCATGCGCAGAGCTTTTTGCTTCTTTTTGTCGGCACAAAAAGAAGAGAACATAGATAAATCTACAAATAACAAACGGCTGAGAATTGTAATTAAGAATATCAAAACCATATAATTTAAGAAACATTATCCTTTATCATCGTAATTTATGTATATCACACTACTTATAGGTAAGTAAGGCGGCGCCTAGGCTGTAAAACACTGCTTTTTGCATTGAAACGCTAATTTCGCGTTGCCGCTGTGAAAAATATTGAAGCAAGCTTCATATTTCTCGCTCGCTTGTCACTATCTTTGTAAGACAAATAATAAAGATATGAAAAAGTTATTTATATTCGACCTTGACGGTACACTTCTCGACACAGTTGCCGACCTTGCAAACAGTTGCAATCATGTGCTTGCACAAAACGGCTATCCAACGCATTCCACAGATGCATATTATAAATTCGTAGGTAATGGCATAGGCAAGCTGATTGCACGAGCACTGCCGGCAGAGCAGTCAAATGATGAGATTGTGGAAAAGTTACTACCCGACTTCAGAACTTATTACAATGTGCACATGGCTGACGACACAAAGCCTTATCGTGGTGTGTGCGAACTGCTAAAATCGCTTCAGGAGAAAGGGGTAAAGATTGCTGTAGCATCAAATAAATATCAGGCTGCCACTGAAAATCTTGTAAAGAAGTATTTCCCTGATATTAATTTTACAGCTGTGCTGGGACAACGTGACGGCGTACCTGTGAAGCCCGACCCTGCCATTGTTAACGACATACGCGAAATATCGGGTATCGCGGACTGCAACGACATTATATATATAGGTGACTCGCTTGTGGATCTGCAAACAGCAAAGAACGGGAATGTAGAGTTCGTTGCCGTTTCTTGGGGTTTCTGCCCACGCGAAAGCCTTTTAGAGAACAACCCCACGCACATTGCCGACAACATTGAGGAGCTGTACAAGGTGTTATTTAAAGAATAAAAGGATGCGCTAAAGTAAGATACTGTTTCGGTTTCTGATGTAATTTTTATTGGAAACATACAACAAAGAATTTATGAAGATAAGAGTGCTAATAATTTATACCATAATATTTCTATTTCCTGCATTGGCAAATGCAAAGGTATTTATTATAGGTTCCAAAAATAATATTTTCACTCTTGCATTAAAACAACAAAATGCAGATTTCACCATTGTTTCCAATATAGACCAAGCATTTAATATTGCAAAACGAGGTGACGGAATTATTATTACAGCACCCGGATACCCGGATACCACATGCTCTATCAATAAAGATTCATACGATAAGGCAGAAAGTAAAGGTATCAGGCTTTTTGTAGAGTTCCCATCAACACTGCCACATGAGAATAAAGATGGGCATACACCAATACAAACCTATTCCTCTAAACTCGAAAGAGGAATAATTGTTTCACCAATCATGGGCATTGAACCTTTGAGCATTGTTGGAATAAATGATTGTAAACTTATAAAGGCAGAATGTTCAACACCTATCATGGTACTGGGCAAAGTTGCAGGATACGACAAGGCTATATTCGGAATAAATGATGTTAAAACCTATCCATTGCTTTATCGCGACAACAATTCACTAATCGCCACCACATCTTTTTCTAATTGCATTAAAGGCAGATATGCCCCACAACGTGAATGGTCACAGATTTTGTCATATATATTAGGTTGGGTACTCAACAAGGATGATTTTACTATAAAAGAACTTCCATCGGACCCACGACCGGCATACACGCGCAATGAAAAACTACCGCGCAAAGCCAAACGCAACGCTGTCATTTCCGCAGCAAATTGGCTGTGGAAAGCGAACTTGTTTATACACCCGTCATGGGAAAAAGAGTTGATGCGTAAATATCAGGTAATGGGAGGGAATTGTAATCGCTTTTTCGGAGAACCAATAACCGATAAAATGTTGCAGGGCAATGGCAGCCGAGGTATAATGGAAGGACACGCATCGAACATCAGTTCAGATGGAAGTCAAGAATATCGTTACTTTATACGAGCCGATGTACAAGGCGAGAGCGCAATGCTGTTGGCAGCAGCAGCTCAGTTAAGCAAAGCAGAGAGATACCACAACACATCGGTTAATCTTTTGGACTATCTATTCCACACCTCTGACTTCAGAGATGGCGAAGGTGGTGAACGTTGTAAACGCTCTTCAGCGGCTTATGGATTATTAGGATGGGGCAACACCCACCAATGGGTGTTTTATAACGATGACAATGCCCGATGTATATTAGGAGCAATTGGGGCTGCTGCAATGTTAGACAATTCCAGGTGGAACTTATATATTGTGGAGAACATTCTTGCTATGCTTCGCTTATGCAGCGAAGATGGTTTTTTTGGCGCACGTTTGGAGCTAGCAGATTTAAATAAAAATGGTTGGGAATACTACGCTGACAGAAAAAACTATATAAACCCTTCTCCACATTTTGAGTCGTGGATGTGGGCATGTTTCTTATGGCTGTATGACAAGACAGGCTATGAGCCATTGCTTGAAAAAGCCAAACGAGGCATCACGCACATGATGGAAATATATCCAAACTGGAAAGCTCAAAACGGAATCCAGCAAGAACGTGCCCGCATGATTCTACCGCTAGCATGGTTGGTGCGCGTAGAGGACACACCCAAACATCGTGAATGGTTAGATCTTATAGTTAATAAATTCCTTGAAAATCAAGATAAATGTGGAGCTATACGTGAAGAGCTTTCTACCCTACCGGGACGACAAAACCTGCTTGTAACATCCAACGCGCGATACGGATTGGGAGAGGCTTCATTGATTGCCCAAAACGGTGACCCCGTTGCTGATATGTTATACACTTGCAATTTTGGCTTCTTCGCTTTGAATGAAGCGTATAAAGCAACAGGTAAATATAAAGATGCCTTAGAAAGTTTGGCAGATTTTTTAATACGCATTCAGGTCAAAAGCGACAAACACGAAGATTTGGATGGTTGCTGGTTTCGCGCATTCGACTATGAAAGATGGGATTACTGGGCATCTAATGCAGACGATGGTTGGGGAGCGTGGTGCACACTCACCGGATGGATAGAAAGTTGGATTGGTGTTACAGAAAAATTTGTTGACGATAACAGCTGTTATTGGGATATTACCAAAAACATGGAGATGAAAAGTTTCCTTAATAAATCATTGTGGCTTATAAAACGTTAGAACAACTCTGTAAAACTCTTACGTCCCTTGGCATAATATTGCCAAAGGATTGAAAATGTAGCTCTTTCGGGGATTTCCGAAAGAGTTGCTTTTTGTATATTCTCGTTTCGCTTGCCTGCATAAAGATGCTTTATCCTTGCAAACTCGCGACGAGCCTGCATGACCGCCTTGAAATCGGCTATATTACCCGAAAGAAGAAATTTAGTTGCAGCTACATAGTCGAGCATGGCACGGACAAACATAACACTGCGCAACTCATTGGCTGGCAAGTTCTTATAGAGCATAAGCAGATTGTTTCTGAAATTAAGGAATGTCTTGCGCGGATTGCTTTTGCTGAGTGTGGCACCACCAACGTGGTAGGCTACACCCGAAGGCACACAAACCACCCTGCGACCGCGCGAACGAAGACGCCAGCAGAGATCAATCTCTTCCATGTGGGCAAAAAAGGTACCATCGAGACCTCCTGCAGACCAATAATCAGCCGAGCGTACCATCAGCGCTGCACCCGTAGCCCAAAAAAGGTCGGTAATGGTGTCGTATTGCCCTTCGTCGCTCTCGACAGCATCGAAAATACGTCCACGACAGAAAGGATAACCATAACGGTCGAGGAAGCCACCGGCAGCACCGGCATATTCAAAAAGATGTTTCTCTTTTTGACTCAACAGTTTAGGTTGGCAGGCTGCTACATCCTCGTGAACATTCATATATTCGAGCAGTGGTGCAAGCCATCCCTCGGCAACCTCCACATCGGAGTTCAGCAACAGATAATATTCGGCATCGACTTGTTGCAATGCACGGTTATACCCCTCGGCAAAGCCGTAGTTTTTGTCGAGCAGCAGCAGTGGCACAGATGGAAATTCGTTGCGCATAACTGCAACAGAATCGTCGGTGGAAGCATTGTCGGCTACAATAATTTCCGACTCGGGCGAGTTTGCAAGCACCGATGGCAGAAAACGACGCAACATCTGTGAGCCGTTGTAATTGAGTATGACCACTGCAACTTGTTTCTTCATGGTATTTCTTATTTAACTTCGACAACCTCACTGACCAAAAGTGCAGACTTATCGGCATTGAAAGCTCCTAAGCGTACGCGTACAAGCCTATTGACCAAAGTTTTATCATTATCCGTTTCCACGCGTATGTAGTTCTCGGTGAAGCCTCCCATGGGCATTCCTGCACGTGGTTTTTCGAAAAGCACAACAGCCTCGCGACCTATGAAACGCTCATAAAAAGCAATGCGTTTCTCCTCGGAAAGTGCTATAAGCAGCTGACTGCGACGATGTTTCTCGGCAGGAGGAACAGCGCCCTCTATCTTCAGCGCCTGTGTACCTGGACGCTCGGAGTAGCTGAATACGTGCAACTGTGATATATCGAGCGATTTTATAAAGTCGTACGCCTGTTGGAAAAGTTCTCCGCTCTCGCCACGAGTGCCCACGATGACATCCACCCCGATAAATGCGTCGGGAAGCATGCGACGCACAGTAGCAATTTTTTCAGCAAAAAATGCAGTATCGTAACGACGATGCATCAGTTTGAGAACTGTGTCGCTACCTGCCTGTAAAGGTATATGCAAGTGAGGCATAAAACTGTGCGAAGTCGATATATATTCTATTATTTCGTCTGTAATGAGGTTGGGTTCTATTGAAGATATACGATAACGGTCGATGCCCTGCACCCCATCGAGTGCTTTCACAAGGGAGACAAAACTTTCGCCTGTACTCTTCCCGAAATCGCCAATGTTCACACCTGTGATGACAATCTCGCGCCCCCCCTCGTCGGCAGCCTTTTGTGCCTGCGCCACAAGGTCGGAAATAAGAGGATTACGACTGCGACCACGTGCAAAGGGGATGGTGCAGTATGTGCAGAAATAATCACAACCATCCTGCACTTTCAAGAAATAGCGCGTACGGTCGCCACGCGAGCACGAGGGCACAAAACGTCTTACATCTTTCGTGGGCTGCACGAAGCAGTCGCCCACACCCCCACGCTTGTCGAGGTTGCCCAAATGGTCGAGAATGTCGCCCTTTTTATCTATGCCAAGAACCACATCAACACCCTCTTCGGCGGCAAGTTTTTGAGGGGAAAGCTGTGCATAACAACCTGTAACTATGACAAAAGCCCCGGGATGCTGACGTATAAGTTTATGTATTGCCTGACGACATTTTTTTTCAGCCTCTTGAGTAACGGCACAGCTGTTGATAATACATATATCAGCCTGCTCACCACGACGTGCAGTGCGAATGCCTGCTTCCTGCAACATACGCTCTATTGTAGAGGTCTCGGCAAAGTTCAATTTACAACCAAGGGTGTAGTAAACAGCAGTCTTATCATGAAATTGCGATGTATCGATCATCTTCTTAAATTATAGTTCTTGCGGTTGCGAAGATACGCAGAAAAAACGAGAAGCATAGCCTTACAACAAAAAAAGCATCGCTTTTGCGATGCTTTTTTTGTTGGGCGACAAGGACTCGAACCTTGAATGACAGGACCAGAATCTGTAGTGTTACCATTACACCATCGCCCAATTGCGATGCAAAGGTACTACTTTTTTTTTGCAAAAAAAGAATTTTCATGTTTTTTTTCGTAAAAAAGCTAAAAAAATAGCACAAGCAGGCATTTTAGATATACAAAACAACTATCTTTGCACTGATAACACATAAAGATACATTATTAAAATAAAATAATAAAACCACAACAATAGCCCCATGTCGGAAAACATAGATACAAAAAATCTCATCAAGGAGATTACAGCAGCCATACAAGAGAAAAAAGGCAAAGAGATTGTCGTTGCCGATTTAACAAAATTGGGAAACACCATATGCGACTATTTCGTTATATGCACCGGCAATTCGCCCACACAGGTGAGTGCTGTAACCGACTCGGTGGAGGAACTTGTCAGAAAGGCTACCGGTCGCAAACCGATAGCCATCGACGGATTGAGAAACGCACAATGGGTGGCAATGGACTACGGAGAGGTACTTGTACATATATTCCTACCCGAAACACGTGAGTTCTATGACATTGAACATCTGTGGGCAGATGCCAATCTTGAATACATACCCAACATTGATTAGCATCTAAACAGACCAACATAACATATATATATGACTAAAGAGAAAAAACAACAACCTAAGCTACCACGCTTCAATTTTGCGTGGATATATATCGTTGCCGGAGCAATACTTTTGTTCATTTACTTAAATGGTGGCGGTGGAAAATCATCTGTAAAAGAGGTTGGCTACACCGAGCTGAAAGAGTATATAAACAAGGGCTATGTCAACGACATTAAAGTTTATGACAACAACGAGGTTGAGGCATACGTAACACCCGACTCGGCAAAATATATTTTCGGCGAAAAGAAAGAGAACCGCATAGGAGAACGCCCCGTGCTCACCTCGCAAATAGGCTCGAAAGAAAAATTTGAAGAATTTATCGATGTACAGCAAAACGAGGGACACTATACAGGTAACGTAAAATATGAAACAAAACCCGACTATTGGGGCGATTTATTTTGGAACATATTCCCCTTGCTGGTATTCGTCGGTATATGGATATTCCTCATGCGACGCATGAGCGGCGGAGGAGGAGGGGCACAAGGAAATGTGTTCAATGTAGGAAAATCCAAAGCCAAACTTTTTGAGAAAGACGACAACAATCGCGTGACATTCAAAGATGTAGCTGGTCAGGAGGGCGCAAAACAAGAGGTGCAGGAGATTGTTGATTTCTTGCGAAACCCCGAACGATACACCGACCTTGGAGGAAAAATACCCAAAGGCGCACTGCTCGTAGGTCCTCCGGGAACAGGAAAGACCCTGCTGGCAAAAGCCGTTGCCGGCGAGGCCGAAGTACCTTTCTTCTCACTCTCGGGTTCAGATTTTGTTGAAATGTTCGTAGGTGTGGGAGCTTCACGTGTGCGCGACCTTTTCCGTCAAGCCAAAGAGAAAGCACCATGCATAATATTCATAGACGAGATTGATGCTGTGGGACGCGCCCGTGGCAAAAACCCCTCAATGGGCGGCAACGACGAGCGCGAGAACACACTCAACCAGTTGCTTACCGAAATGGATGGCTTTGGCACCAACAGCGGTATCATAATAATGGCAGCAACCAACCGTGTGGACATACTCGATAATGCGCTGCTGAGAGCAGGACGTTTCGACCGTCAGATACATGTAGATCTTCCCGACCTCAACGAGCGTAAAGAGGTGTTCGGCGTGCATTTGCGTCCGCTGAAGCTCGACGAGTCGGTTGACGTGGACTTGCTTGCACGACAGACACCGGGATTCTCGGGTGCCGACATAGCCAATGTGTGCAACGAGGCTGCGCTGATAGCAGCACGCCACAGAAAAAAGTTGGTAGACAAACAGGATTTCCTCGATGCAGTCGACCGCATCATCGGCGGTCTGGAGAAGAAGACCAAGATAATGACAGACAAGGAAAAAGAGACTATTGCGCTGCACGAAGCCGGTCACGCAACACTCTCGTGGTTCCTTGAGCATGCCAATCCGTTGATAAAAGTGACCATTGTGCCCCGTGGACGCGCCTTAGGAGCGGCATGGTATCTACCCGAGGAGCGCCAGATAACCACCAAAGAGCAGATGCTCGATGAGATGTGTGCCATACTTGGCGGACGTGCAGCCGAGGAACTGTTCATAGGCAGAATATCGACAGGCGCAATGAACGACCTTGAGCGCGTCACAAAACAGGCATACGGCATGATTGCATACGCAGGAATGAGCGACAAGTTGGCTAACTTATGTTACTACAACAACACAGAAGCGACCTTCCAGCGTCCCTACAGCGAGAAAACAGCCGAACTTATCGACAACGAAGTGAAGGAGATGATAAGAGAGCAGTATGAACGCGCAAAAAGCATACTTGCGCAACACAGCGAAGGACATCGCGCCCTTGCCAACCTGCTCATTGAGCGCGAGGTAATATTTGCCGAAGATGTAGAGAAGATTTTTGGTAAACGTCCATGGGCATCGCGAAGCGAGGAGATTTTTGACAAGAACGAAGAAAACAACGCAAATATTAACAACGGCGAAACTCCGCAAAACGAAACAGAGGCGGAAGTTAGCGAAAACAACACAGACAAAGATGAATAAATTTCTTACACGTGTAGCAACGGGATTTGTATTTGTAGCTGTACTGCTTGCAGCCATCCTGTACAACAACATTTCATTTGGCGTACTCTTCGCGCTGATAACCTGCCTTGCAGTAAATGAGTTCTGTAACCTTGTACACAGCTACAAGAAAACATCATTCAGCACCGCTATTGCTGTGGTGGGTGGCATGTATCTCTTCTTTGCATTCTTCATGATGGATAAGGTGAAAGAGCCATTGATGCTGTTCATCCCCTACCTCATTCTGATAGTCTATAATTTCATACGCGAGCTATACAAGAAAGAGGGTAGCCATCTTGACAATTTTGCCTATTTCGCATTGTCGCAACTCTATGCAGCACTGCCTTTTGCTTTGCTGAACGTGCTTACCGGTATTGGCGAGAAAGAATATAACTACATAATGCCGCTCTCAATCTTCATCTTCCTATGGTGCAGCGACAGCGGTGCCTATTGTGTGGGTTCGTGCATAGGCAAGCATCGTCTTTTCGAGCGCATCTCACCCAAGAAATCGTGGGAAGGTTCCATTGGAGGCGGTGTGGTGGCATTGATAGCTGCATACGTCATTTCGCTATATTATCCAACTTTCAGTGCACCTGTGTGGATGGGTATGGCTGCAGTAGTGGTATTTACCGGAACATGGGGCGACCTCATTGAGTCGTGCATGAAACGCGAAATGGGCATAAAAGATTCTGGCAACATTCTGCCCGGACATGGCGGTGTACTCGACCGTTTCGACAGCGCACTGCTTGCGATACCTTCGGTGGTAATATATTTCTATCTTTTGGAAGCGTTCAACGCTTTGTAAATAGCGTTTGCAGCCAAGCGCGAAGCACCCGCCTCGCCTAAGATATTTATAACACGATCATACTCCTTGAGCATGCGGTTTCTGTAGTCGGAGCCATGTTCAAGGAGTTTTTTTACCTCCACATCCAAGCATGCCGGCGACATTGTAGCAGCCACAAGCTCGGTGACAACCTCACGGTCGGCTATGAGATTTACCAACGAAACATATTTTACTTTGAGGAACATTTTACGCAGCCACGAATAAAACTTAGGCATAGGGGTGGCATAGCACACCACCTGAGGCACACGAAACAGAGCAGTCTCCAACGTTGCCGTACCCGATGTCACCAATGCGGCATAGGATTGTTTGAGCAAGCGATAAGTACCCTCGAAAAGCAAAGCCTGACGTCCTTGAAGATATTTTGAGTAGTATTCCTTATCGATGCCGGGAGCTTTGGCTATGATGGGAATATAATCAGGGTGTTTCTCCATGGCGTCAAGCATCATTGGTAGGTTGCTGTCAATCTCCTGACGACGACTTCCGGCAAGCAAAGCCACAATCTTCTTATCGGGTATACGCGAAGATGCCAGAAAATCGGCACGACTTTCGTTATGTGTCTCACAGTAAGCCGCCACCGCATCGACGCATGGATTACCTACATAATTTACCTCATAATCATGTTTGCGGAAAACTCCACCTCGAAGGGAAGGATGGAGAACAATTTATCGACATCGCGTTTGATATTTTTTATGCGATGCTCTTTCCATGCCCAAATTTTGGGAGAGATATAATAATAGACTGGGATATCGGTGTTTTTGTGGATATACTCGGCAATCTCAAGGTTGAAGCCCGGATAATCGACAAGGATAAGCACGTCTGGATTCCAATTTACAATATCCTTTTTGCACATGCTCATATTGGAAAATATAGTTCGCAGATTGAGCAGTACAGGCACAAAACCCATATATGCCGTCTCTTTGTAGTGTTTCACACGCGTGCCACCTACAGCAGTCATTAGGTCGCCACCGAAGAAGCGAAACTGTGCATCTGGGTCTACATTTTTCAAGGCCTTCATCAGATTTGAGGCATGAAGGTCGCCCGACGCTTCGCCAACTATAAGATAATATTTCATTGTGCCGTAAATTTACATTGTTTATACACTAAAAATCATTTGCCATAAACCCGTATGTAGTCGATATACATATCAGAGCCGTTACCATAGCGTTCAAGGTCTATTTTCCATCCACTGATGCCGCCTATCGCATAATTGACCATAAACAAATGGGGAAAATCGCGCGAAATATAGTTAGTGGGATGGCGAAAAACCTCAATATCGTCAAGGTAGTAAACAGTCTCTTTCAAGCCTATATACAACCCATATGTATGAAAAGTTGTCGACCACGACGAGCAGCCGCCAATCGACAGCATATCAATTTTTTTGTATACATCTTTGCGAGGACGCCCTTCTTCGTCGCGTTGCTCCCAAAAATGAGTGGTGCAATTATAGCCCCAAAAATTGGGGTTTCCATCGCCATGCCCTCCATAGGCCTCTATTATGTCGAGTTCGTCACCCGGGGCTCGCCGTATCTGATTTACAGTCCAAAAAGCAGGCCATGTGCCCGGTGCCGACTGGGCAACGAAGCGACATTCCAAATAGCATGGAGCTTTGAACCAAAAGCCTTCGCCGTCCATATTCACCGAGGCTATAAGTCCTGTGCTGCCTTTGCCACCCTCCTTCTTTCGCGCCGCAATCTTCAGATATGTATCGACGCGTGAAAAAGGATTATCGACGCTGCTGACATCGGCAAATGGCCACCCGCTAAAGTCGCCCGAGAGAGGTTTATGGGCATTGTATCTTGCTCCGCGACCATCGTCAGATATCGATAGTTCACCATCAAATTCATCAGAAAATATCAGTCTGAGCCCTTTTGCCGCAGCCGGTATTGAATCGGGAATCCCTTCGTGCCAACTAATGCCCCCTTTGTTATACAACTGGAGCTCAAATATATCCTTCTTGCCATCCTTGGAGAGAGCGTAAATACGCACATTCAAGGGACCATGCGGCAAAATGTCGGCATTAAACTTAAAGCTGCCACTACCATCTTTTTTTAGCTTTAACCCTTTGGGGGTCAGATTAATATCGCGCCCCCATCGCAGGCTGTCCTTCCTATCGCCGGCGCCCCAGCACATTGCCTTGGCATATGACATTCCCGGCGCAACAAAGCGAACCTCTACCTTGCCCGATATATCACTGCGACACTCGGGTTGCAACACTCGTATAGTCTGCACCCAATCCTCGTTTTTTACATCTTTTCCGAAATCAAAATCAAGCACAGGACGTCTCTGTGCTGACAAATTGCCACTTATCATCAGCAACAGCAATAAAAGAAAAGATGCGCAGTGATTCATATACAAAAATCTAACATATTTTTATAAATCCCAACCTTTCATCTCGTGCAGAAGATCGTAGTCGGTTAGGTCGATACGTGTAGGGGTTATTGCCACATATCCATTGTTAAGGGCAACTTTGTCGGCAGTACTGTCTTTATCTTCTGTAACGAACTCACCGGTGAGCCAATACCACTTGCCACCGCGTGGATGGTCGTGTGCCTCATATTCGCCTGTCCACATACCGTTTGCCTGATGGCACACAGAGACTCCTTTGTAGGGCGCCTTTTCGGGAAAATTCACATTAAGACAGCAACCCTTGGGCAGACCTCGTGTCAAAACCTCTTTTATCACTCGACGTATGATGGGGAACGTAGGAGTAAAATCGGCATCGGGGTCGTGGTCGCACAACGAAAAAGCCACGGAAGGAACACCCTTCATGCAACCTTCAAAAACCACACCCATAGTGCCCGAATAGTGCGCGTTAACAGCCGAATTGTCGCCATGGTTGATGCCACCAACCACAAGGTCGGGCTTTTGCGTAAGTAATGCATCGAAAGCAAGCTTCACACAATCGGCAGGAGTTCCTGTACAAGAATATATTTCAATATTTTCGGACGAAGACACATGAGTGAATGTTATCGGTTGCTCACTGGTGATTGCGCAGCCTTTTCCAGAGCGTCCGGTGTGTGGAGCCATAACTACCACATCGCCAAACTCGGCAAGCACCTGCACCAGGCAATTAATGCCTTTTGCACTATAACCGTCGTCGTTTGAGACAAGTATCAAAGGTTTTTTTGTATCTTTCATATATAATCTATTGCTTGTGCAGAATATATCTGCGCTATTAACGGGCACAAATTTAATAAAAAATTGCGGATTTCAGACAAAATGACTACATTTACAACCGTAACAAAAAAATGCACAAAATGATAGTAAGAAGAATACTCAAAAGCACACTATGCCTTTTGTTCATGGGCAGCATTGCACACACGGCAACAGTACAAGAGATAACCGTTTC
>JAFTTA010000061.1 GCA_017467015.1 Bacteroidaceae bacterium | reverse complement strand
AATGGCAGCGAAATATTCCTGCCCACCGATAGCAAAGGCACACACATTCTTGTGGTTAAGGCCGGTGGCAAGGTGGTGAAAAAGAAGGTGCTGCTGCGATAGCAAGGTGAGAAAATGATTATAAGATAAACTTGCTAATAAAATTCTAGTATTATGAAAAAACTAGTTCTAAGTACATTATTGTTCTTTCTTGCGTTATCCTCCTCTTTCTCGCAAGTTGGTAATCTTTATGTCGATGGCATGAAATGGGTAACAACAAACTATACATTCGACGGTAATTTTAATGTTACCGAGAAAAACGAAACATATACCTACATAATTCAGGGCGACTCGGTTATCGATGGAATAAAATACAAAAAACTAAATCAATATTATTACAGCGAAAAAGAGAATCTCGAATATTACTTCGGAACCTTTCTTGCGCGTTACAATAATGGTAAATATCTATTTTATATTCCGGAAATCAAGGACTATTTGGGAGAAGAATATTACATTGGCAATGACTATGTTCTGTTCGATGACAAACTGAAGGTTGGCGATAGCCTGCCCGGCAATGCGTATGAAAAGATAGCCTTTATAGGTGATACGATTTTTCATGAATCGTCCACCATCAAGCGTAAATATTGGAAAATGCAGCCTTATAGTAACTCTTCAGGCTTGTATACAGAAATATTGAACCGCGTAGTGTGGGTCGAAGGTATCGGACAGTTGATAGAACCCATACCCCAATCTATTTTTGAAGTGGATTGTCCTTGTTACAATATGCTGACTTGTTGCATAAATCCCGCGGGCGACACAATATACAAAAGCGATAAATATTTTGGATTGAACATAACGTTGTCGCTATCATCGCCTATCGCTGACAACCTCACCATCAGCCCCACCGCCGGCGGACTTTTCGTGAATTTAGGCACTGCCACCGATTGGTCGGCAACCCTCTACAATAGCAACGGAGTGACCGTGGCGCAGCAACAGGGCAATGGCAGCGAAATATTCCTGCCCACCGATGGCAAAGGCACACACATTCTTGTGGTTAAGGCCGGTGGCAAGGTGGTGAAAAAGAAGGTGCTGCTGCGATGAAGTCTTGTTCGGTTGTTTCAGTTGTGTTTACCGGCATCCCGAACCCTTGATAATACGTTTTATACAATGCCGAACAACTGCTCGGCATTGGCAGTTGTGATGTTTGCAACCTTTTCCACCGTAGTGCCGTAAATCTCTGCCAAGCGTTCTGCTATGTAGGGGATGAAACTGCTCTCGTTGCGTTTGCCGCGTCGCGGAACGGGTGCAAGATAGGGTGAGTCGGTTTCCAGAATTATGCGTTCGAGAGGTATCTCTTTCA
Organism: Bacteroidaceae bacterium; assembly: GCA_017467015.1. Taxonomy (GTDB): domain Bacteria; phylum Bacteroidota; class Bacteroidia; order Bacteroidales; family Bacteroidaceae; genus HGM04593. The sequence continues at coordinate 7,235 of JAFTTA010000061.1, read as the reverse complement.
ATGTTTCGGGGAGTGTGGATTTTTTGTATGTTACAACACCTCCTATGCCGTACATGAACCCTTCGTATTGCAGCAGTTTACGTGCCTCCTCGGCTGTGCCCGAGAAGCAGTGGAACACGCCTCGCAGTTCTTTGCATCGGCATCTGTCTAATGTTTCGCGCAGTTCGTCGAAGGCGTTGCGGGTGTGTATGGCAAGTGGCAGGTTTTTCTCTCTTGCCCATGCTATCTGTGTCTCAAAAACCTCTATCTGTTGGTTGCGTCGGGTGGTGTCCCAATATAGGTCGATGCCCACTTCACCAACGGCTATGATGTTGGTGTTGCTGTCGAGTTCCTTTCTTATTTTTTCGAGTTCCTCTTTGTAGTCGTCGCCAATCTCTGTGGGGTGCAATCCTACCATTGGGAAACAGACTCCGGGGTGTTTGGTGCAAAGTTCGTTTATGGGGGCGATAGAGGATGATGTGATGCAGGGCAGGCACAGTTTGGTAACTCCTGCTTCAATGGCGCGTTGCACGGCTGCTTCTCTGTCCTCGTCGAACTCTTCTACGAACAGATGGGTGTGGCTGTCGATGAACCTATTCATGCTCTTTTTCGCTTTTCTTTTTTCTGTCGGGACGGGTGTAGTATATGATGCCGTATTGTGAGCATTTTTTTATTCTCTCCTCGCTGTCGAGCGATGCGAAGCTCTCCTCAATCTCTTGCCATACCTTTAGTATTATCTCGTCGCACTCGGCACGCAAGGCGGCTACGCGCGACAATGCCTCTGCTGTGCGTTGCCCCAATTGCTGCTGTTTGTCGTGCATCTCTCTGAAGAGGTCGCACACCACTGACACCCTGCCCATGGTGGGGTTGTAGATGGGTATTCCTCCTTCGCTCTGCCTTTTTCTCTCGCCTTCAACAATCTTGTCGCTCCATTCGAGTATGGCGCTTTCCAGTGTTATGGTTGGCAGCGAGTCGTCTTCGACGGATAGCCCATAATAGGCTCTCTTGTCGCGCGAAATTTCTCCGCGCATCACTGCCATGGAGAATACTTGCAGGAAATGTGTGACGTACATACGTGCGCTTTTCAGCGCCGCTTCGTATTTTGCATTGCCACGTTTGGAGGCTTGCTCATTGACGCATTTTTTATATGTCGACACTTCGCGCGTGAATTTCTCGAGAATGTTTTTTGCTGTGAAGTAGGTGTTGTGCTTCAGTGTGTTGGTGTATATGCCACCCTGAACGCAGTTGTCTACTGCGCTCTTCAGGGTGCGTATGCGTGCTTGGTCGGTATTAGGTAGTCGTCTGTAGGGCATCAGTCGTTTCTTCCTAACAGCGAGTTTACGAATTTCTTTATCTCTTGCTTGCGCTCGGCGGGCAGGTTGACGCTTTCAAGGTGTTTGTCGCTCTTGCTGAAGAGTGATGCTATTTTCTCTTCGCATATCTTTTTTATGCCGAGTTCGTTGTATATTGCTGTGATGGCTTTTATCTTCTCTTCTGAGTCGAATTCGCTCTTTGCTATCCACTCTTTTATGGTGGCGAGTTGCTCGGCAGAGGCTGTTTCCATGGCTTTTATCAGCATGAAGGTTTTTTTGTTGCAGCAGATGTCGCCACCGATTTTCTTTCCGAACACTGCGGGGTCGCCGTAGACGTCGAGCAGGTCGTCTTGCAACTGGAATGCGAGTCCCATTGTCTCGCCGTAGGCGTAGAGATGCTCGGCATCCTCTTTGGGCGCTCCGGCAAGCAGTGCACCCAACTTCATGCAGTTGGCTATCAGCACCGAGGTTTTCAGGCGTATCATATTTATGTATTCAGCCTCTGTTACATTGTCGCGTGTCTCAAACTCCATGTCGTATTGCTGTCCTTCGCCAATCTCTTTTGCCATTTCGCTGAACAACGCCAATGTTTCGCGTAACTTGTCGTCGGCAACTTGTGTTATGAACTCATAGGCAAGCACCAACATTGTGTCGCTGGAGAGGATTGCCGGATTTTCTCCCCATTTTGTCCATACGGTGGGTTTGCCACGGCGTATATCGGCTTTATCCATCACATCGTCGTGTATAAGGGTGTAGTTGTGATACACCTCCATGGCTACTGCGGGGTAGAGCGCTGCTTCTATCTCTTCTTTGAAAAGATTGTATGCCATGATGAAGGCCACAGGGCGTATGCGTTTGCCTCCTTGCTGCAATGTGTAGGTGATGGGCTCGTAGAGGGCTTTAGGCTCTCTGGCGTATTCTAAATGGGCAATAAAGTCGTTGACTTTGGTTCTTATCTCTTCTTGGCTGTACATGGGGTTGTCGCTGTTTTCTAAGTAAAAAAAAGAGGCTGCATTTTTATGCTGCCTCTTTTTTGTGTTTGTATTACTGGAGTCTGAATCTGATAGGCAATTTGAAACTTACGCGTACGGTTTTACCGGCTTGCTTTCCGGGTGTCCATTTGGGCATCGACTCACACACGCGGGTAGCCTCCTTGTCAAGATACATGTCGTTTGTACTCTTGATTACTTTTACGTCTGTGATTGAACCGTCAGTGTTTACGGTGAAAGACATAAGAGCTGTACCTTGTGAACCGTTGTTGCGGCTGATGCTGGGGTATTTCATGTTTTCTTTAATCCATTTGAAGAGGGCTGCTGTACCACCGGGGAACTCGGGCTGCTGCTCTACAATGTCGTAGATGGTCTCCTCTTCGGGCAACTCCTCAACAACGATGTTCATGTTTTCGTTAATCTCAACAACTTCACCCTGGTCCTCAACAGAGATGATTTCGCTCTCCTGAATATCGGCATCATCTTCTACAATCTCCAAAAGGTCGGTGATCTGTTTTGCTTCGGGGGGAGGAGGAACCACCTTTTTCTCGGGGAGGGTAATAGGAATCATCACCTCTTCTTCGAGAAGAATACCGGCACTCATTACTTCTCCTGTCTCTTTACGCTCTGTGGCTGTCCATTCGAATGCCACGAAGAGTGTTGCGAAAACGAGTACATAACCAATCAACAGCCATGTGCTTTTGTTTTTCTCAAGGTTTACTTTGCTACTTTTTTTAACCTCAAGAATTTCGTTTCCATTCTCTTGAAAATTCTTTTTGTTGTCCATTATATTATTTTGTATTTATTTCCACCTGGCAAAAGTAAACAATATTTTTCTATATCCCCAGAGAATTATTCCATTTTTTTCATTTTAAAATAAAATTATTTTGAAAAGGGGGCTTTTTGCTTCTTTTTTTTGATTTTTTGAGGGTTAACGAGGCTTTCTCCTCTTAGTTCTCCCCTCGGTTTGCACTATCTTTATAAAATAAATAAGCTAGGCTTCGCCTCGGGATAAAAAATAAGCAAACTTATTTTGTTCTCCTCTCGGCTTGCACTATCTTTGGATAAGCTAGGCTTCGCCTCGGGATAAAAAATAAGCGAACTTATTTTGTTCTCCTCTCGGCTTGCACTATCTTTGGATAAGCTAGGCTTCGCCTTGGGATAAAAAATAAGCAAACTTATTTTGTTCTCCTCTCGGCTTGCACTATCTTTGGATAAGCTAGGCTTCGCCTTGGGATAAAAAATAAGCAAACTTATTTTGTTCTCCTCTCGGCTTGCACTATCTTTGCCTACGGAACTTTTATTCCTTTGATGTGATAATGAAATTGAGATTGCTTTTAATAATGATGTTGCTGCCGGTTGTTACTTGGGCGCAAGATGGGGTGTTCAATTTTTTGCGTCTCCCATTCTCGGCTCATGCGGCTGCGCTTGGCGGTAATAACATTTCGCTGATTGAAGATGATATTTCGCTGGCGTTTCACAATCCGGCATTGCTTATTAATGTTTCCGACAACACTTTGCATCTTAATTATATGACTTATATAAGCGATAGCAAGGTTGCAGGAGCTATGTATGATAAGGTCTTGGGCGAACGCTCGGTGGCGGCTGTGGCCGCACGTTATGTCGATTATGGCTCGTTTGATGGATACGACGAGAACAATTCGGCTATGGGTAGTTTCGATGCAAAAGATATAGAAGTAAAACTTATGTACAGTTATCTGCTGAGCGACCGTATAAGCGGTGGTGTGTCGGGTAAGTTCATATCTTCTAAATATGAAAGCTACAATTCCATTGCACTTGGCGTGGATCTCGGACTGAACTATTATAACGAGGATAGCGATTTTTCAGCCTCGCTTGTGTTTGCCAATCTTGGCGGGCAGGTGAAGGCTTTCGACGATAAAACCGAGAAGCTGCCTTTTGATGTGCAACTTGGCTTCAGTAAGAGACTCTCTCATGCCCCGTTACGTGTATCGGTGACGCTTAATAATCTTAATCATTGGGATAAAGACCATTTTTACAATGCCGATGGTAGCGAGGATAATTTCAGTGAGATGCTGCTGAAACATGCTGTGTTTGGTGCAGACTTAATGCTGGGTAAGAATTTCCAGGTATCATTGGGATATAACTACCGAATTTCGCAGGAACTTTCCGTTTCGGGCAGCAAGTGGGATGGGTTGACAGCCGGTGCCAACTTGTCGGTGAAAAGGGTTAAACTTGGGGCTTCGTACAGCAAATTGCACGTCTCCTCTTCATCGTTCTTATTTAATATTTCTTACGCACTATGAAAAAAATAATTATAGCAATTGATGGTTACTCTTCGTGTGGAAAGAGTACTATGGCAAAGGCGCTTGCACGCAAGATTGGTTATCTCTATTTCGACAGCGGTGCTATGTATCGCGCTGTGGCTCTTTATTGCATGCAGCAGGGCTTTATTGTTGACGGTAATATCGACGTGGAGCGTTTGCGTGCTGCCATGAGTGAGATAAAAATTACCTTCACTGCCGACGGTGTCACCGGCAATTCGTTGACTGTGCTTAATGGAGTGGTGGTTGAAAACGAGATACGTTCGTTAGAGGTGTCGCAGCAGGTGAGCCGTGTGGCTGCTCTCGATTTTGTGCGTGCCGCACTTATCGACCAGCAACGCGAGATGGGCAAGGCTAAAGGCATTGTAATGGATGGTCGCGACATTGGAACGACTGTCTTCCCCGAGGCCGAACTGAAGATTTTTGTCACAGCGAGTGCCGAGGTGCGTGCTCGTCGACGTTATGATGAGCTTGTGGCGCGTGGCACTACTCCCGACTACAATGACATTCTTGCCAATGTGGTAGAACGTGACCACCTCGACCTCACTCGCGAGGTTAGTCCGCTTCGTCAGGCAGAGGATGCTATTCTGCTCGACAATGGCGAAATGACGATTGAGGGGCAACTTGAATGGCTTTGCGAAGAGTATAAAAAATGTGTGGAGGAATGATAAACGTAGAGATTGACGAGTTTTCGGGCTTCTGCTTCGGAGTCACCACTGCCATAAGAAAGGCTGAGGAGGAACTGAAAGGCGGTAACACTACGCTTTACTGCTTGGGCGACATTGTGCACAACAGCAAGGAGTGTGAGCGTCTGAAGCGTATGGGACTTGTAACTATCGACCACGATGAGTTCCGCTCTTTGCGTAATGCGAAAGTGTTGCTCAGGGCTCATGGCGAGCCTCCCGAAACGTATGCCATTGCAAAGGAAAACAATCTGGAACTCATTGATGCTACTTGCCCCGTGGTACTGAAACTGCAACAACGCATTAAACAGAAATGGGAGAATAGTAACGGCGAGAAACGTCAGATTGTTATTTACGGACAGGCAGGACACGCCGAGGTGCTTGGACTTGTTGGGCAGACCCACGGCAGTGCAGTGGTGGTAGAGAGTCCTGCACAGATAGAGAAAATAGATAAAGATTGCGATACTTATCTCTATTCGCAGACCACAAAATCGCTCGAGGGTTTCAAACAACTCACCGAGGATGTGCGCAGCTACATCTCGCCGGAGCGACATTTCGAGTCGTACGACACGGTGTGTCGTCAGGTGGCCAATCGCATGAACGGTATCAGCGAGTTTGCACGCACGCACGAACTTATAATTTTTGTGTGCGGTCGTAAGAGTTCCAACGGCAAGATACTTTTTAATGAGTGTAAACGTGTTAATCCCAATTCCTATCAGGTTGAGAGCGCCGGAGAGATTGACTTTTCGCTTATCGACGGGGTGTCATCGGTTGGAATATGCGGAGCAACATCTACACCAAAATGGCTGATGGAGGATTGCAAGCAGGCTATACTCGACTACAAAGGTGTAAAATAAGAAATAGCTTCTAAATTTATATATTATGGCTAAAGAGATTAAATGCGTCGGAATATTGACATCCGGAGGTGACGCTCCCGGAATGAATGCGGCAATTCGCGCCGTCACTCGTGCTGGTATTTATCACGGGTTGAGGATTAAGGCAATTTATCGTGGTTATAAAGGATTGCTTACAGGCGAGATAAAAGAGTTTAAGACTGAGGATGTGAGCAATATTATTCAGCGTGGTGGTACTATTCTCAAAACAAGTCGTTGCGATGAGTTCAAAACTCCCGAGGGGCGTGCTCTTGCCTACGAAACAATGAAGAAAGAGGAGATTGATGCTCTTGTAGTAATTGGTGGCGATGGTTCTATTACCGGTGCTTATAATCTTGCAAAGGAGTTCGACATTCCTTGCATTGCATTGCCCGGTACAATAGATAACGACCTTTATGGTACAGATACTACCATTGGATACGACACTGCGCTCAATACCATCATGGAGTGTATCGACAAAATACGCGACACTGCATCGTCGCATGAGCGCCTCTTCATTGTGGAGGTCATGGGACGCGATGCGGGTTTCCTCGCCCTCAATGGTACGATAGCCACCGGTGCCGAGGCTTGCGTGTTGCCCGAGATTGACCCCGAGTTTGAGAAAATCAACCAATTTATATCTAATGGTCTGCGTCGTACAAAGAGCAGCAGTATCGTGCTGTTTGCCGAAGGACGCGAAAAGGATTATAACATTATGGATGTAGCCGAGAATATGCGTCAGAAGTTCCCCGAGCTCGATGTGCGTGTCTCCATTCTTGGATATTTGCAGCGTGGTGGAAGCCCCACTGCCAGCGACCGTATTCTTGCAAGCCGTTTGGGTGTTGCTGCCATTGAGTCGTTGCTCGAAGGACAGCGTAACATTATGGTGGGATTGCGTAACAATGAGATTGTCTACATCCCCTTTACCAAAGCTATCAAGGATGATAAACCTTTGGATAAGGATGTTGTTCGTGCTCAAGAGATTATGGCATCATAGTTTGAATATTTGCATCAACAAAAAATCCCGACTGCGTACGGTCGGGATTTTTTGTTGATGATTCTCAGTGTATTACTTTATAAATTTATTGTTGGTCTT
>JAFTTA010000060.1 GCA_017467015.1 Bacteroidaceae bacterium | reverse complement strand
GAGAGTCTGCAGGAACTTGAAATTAAGAATAAATAATCGATTAATTAATAAATAATACACAAACAGTTATGTTGAAACGCTATTTAACCTTTATGTTGTTAGTCGTTTTTGCGGTAACACTTAATGCCAAGAAAAACGACATAGAGAAGATGCTTGAAAAAATTGATAAAGTAAGCAGCTTCGAGAAAATTGTGAAGACAGATACATTACGTAGCTATTATTCTCTAAAGTTTACGCAGCAGCTCGATAAAGATAACCCTGAGGCGGGTACCTTTGAGCAGCGCATCCTATTGGGGCATCGCGGATGGGACCGTCCTATGGTAATCATAACACAGGGTTACGGCGGTGGCGGCAGTTTCTCTTCTAATCGTTTCTATGAAGAACTAACAACACTCATCGATGCTAACGTGCTCTTTGTTGAGCACAGATATTTCGATGAGTCTACTCCCACTCCCTGCAACTGGGACTATCTCACAATCCCCAATTCAATGGAGGACTATCATGCAATTACTACTACTTTTAAAGAGTATTACAAGGATAAATGGTTAGCAACAGGTATCAGCAAGGGTGGTTCGACAGCAATGTTCTATCGTGCATACTATCCCGAAGATGTTGATGTTTCTGTTCCTTATGTTGCACCCTTGTGTGTTGCTCTTGAAGATGGACGTCATGAGTCGTTCCTCGAGCAAGCTTCTACCAAGGCTAAACGCGATGCTGTGAGAAACTATCAGCTTCTGCTTCTTGAGCGCAAAGAGGTTTATATGCCTCTCTTCGAGGATTATTGCAAAAAGAAAAACTACACTTTCCGTCAGCCTCTTTCGGTTATTTATGATTACTGTGTTCTTGAGTATGCTTTCTCATTCTGGCAGTGGGGTAATCCTGTGGAAAAAATACCTACTTTGGATGCGGGTGACAATGCTGTATTCAACCACTTTATGTCGAGCTGCGACCCCAGCTATTTCTCTCGAGGCAACCGTCTGGATTCATTCTCTGTACAAGCTGTTAAAGACTTCGGATATTATGGATACAATATTGAGCCTTTCAAAAAGTATATCAAAGAGCCATTGAAGGATTACTACAAGAAAATCATGCTCAGTGAGGAGTGGTACGATGTAGAATTCGACGGCAGTGTGCATCGCAAGGTAGTTGACTTTCTTACAGAGAACGACCCCAAAATGATTTACATTTATGGCGAGTGGGATCCTTGGACTGCTAACGGCGTTACATGGTTGCGCGATCGCAATAAAAAGAATATTCGCATATTCATTGAACCCGATGGCAGTCACCGTGCACGCATCGGTACAATGCCTGAGGCTACAAAGAAAGAGATTCTCGACCTGTTGCAGGAGTGGGTTGGCTACAGAAAATAGTCATGGATAATAAAGCGGCACTAACACTTACATCTCTTGCCATCGGATATAACGATGGCAAGAGAATATATAAAGTGGCAGAGGATATTAATGCCATGCTCTCTGTGGGTGAGCTTGTGTCGCTGATAGGTTCAAATGGTGCGGGGAAGTCTACGCTTCTACGCACCATTTCTGCTTTTCAACCGCCACTGTCGGGTGAAATAGTTTATGATGGTTGCACAGAACCGAAGCACTCGGCTTCGGATTTGTCGCGTCTGTTGGCAATAGTTCTCACAGGTCGTGAACCAATTTATAATTTAAATGCACGAGAAGTGGTTGCTATGGGACGTATGCCATACACCGGTTTTTTAGGAAGAAACTCGGATAACGACAGTAAAGTGGTTGCCAATGCTATGGAGATGCTTGGCATCCTTACGCTTGCTGAAAGAAAGGTGGAGACACTCAGCGATGGCGAACGCCAAAAGGTGATGATTGCTAAGGCGCTTGCGCAGCAGACTCCAATTATTCTGCTTGACGAGCCGACTGCTTTCCTCGATTTTAAGAGCCGTGTACAGCTTATGCAGACACTACGTGCTCTTGCACGCGAGGCAAAGAAAGCTATATTGCTGTCGACGCACGACCTCGACCTTGCTCTTCAGTTGTCCGACAAATTGTGGGTAATGGACGAAGGACGTATGTACACAGGTACGGTGCAACAACTTTCGGATAGTGGTGTGCTCTCAACTTTTGTAAATGGAGAAGGATTGGAATACGATTCAACAGAGAAAAGAATAGTGATAAAATAAGACGATGCTTGAATTTATTTGCCAATTATTTATAGAATAAAATAGTATGTTTATTAATTTTCCAATTACGTCTAACAAGCTATGTTACAGCGAAAAAATGGTAAACAGAATTTTTTGAATATAAAAAACGGAGAAATAAATAAAACTTGCTTCTATAAAGAAAATATTTTTTAGAAATTCAAAAAAACTTCTAAACTTCAAATGAAATACAATTTTGACGAGATAATACCACGTGAAAACACCGATTGTCTCAAATTTGATATAAGAAAAGAGGTCTACGGACGCGATGATATTATACCTATGTGGATTGCGGACATGGATTTCAAGACTCCTCCTTTTATTATGGAGGCAATGCGTAAACGACTCGACCACGAAATTTTAGGTTACACTCGAAAGTGTGGGGCTTGGATTCCTGCCATACAGGGTTGGGCAAAATCGCAATATGGTTGGGAGGTCGACGCCGAATATATCGAGCATGTATCGGGTATTGTGCCGGCTATTTCATTTGCAGTGCAATGCCTGACGGAGAAAGGTGATAATGCTATGATACAGCCTCCGGTG
>JAFTTA010000059.1 GCA_017467015.1 Bacteroidaceae bacterium | reverse complement strand
GTGAAAGGCACAATGTGGGTTTTTGCAATCACCACTGCCATTGAGTCGGTGAGGTCGTCAAGCTCGGGCGAGGTGATACCGGTCCATGTGGGCTGAGGCAGATTTTTGGTGCTGTCCCAAAGTTCGTATTGTTCGCGAAGATATTTCTCCACGCCTTCGTTCTCGGGCAAGAAGAAGGTGTAGGTGCCGTAGGTCGACAACAAGCCGAACATCTCAGCCTGCTTCAAGATTTTTATCATGTGGCTGAAACGATCTTCACGATTAAGAATAAAATCGGCAATGGTCTCACCGACAAATGTGTATCGGTTCGACTTGTCGATATCATCGCTACAAGAGACAAAGCATGATGCAAGAATTGACGCTACAATTGTACACCAAAAAAAAACATTTTTTTTAAACATCTTTATCAATATATTATTTTCCCTAATCAAACTACAAATTAACGAAATTATTCTCTTTTATACAATAGTCAAAATGCGATTTTCGTTGCTATCGGGGAGACGGCTATAGACTGCGGAGCTCGTCGATGAACGCAGTTGCCGTCTCCACGTTTCGTATATTTTCTACGGTGATGACACAGCGCCCATCGCTTTCGCGCATAGTGCATTTAAAGTCGCTCGACGGAAGATGTGTCAGGATTTTTCCAAATATTTCACTCTCGTAATAAGGATTATTTCCATCGACTAAAAAGAGGCTCATTTTACCACCTTTGAGGTATATTTTTTCTATACCTAATGCTTTTGCTCTGTGGCGCATGGCTACGGTGCGTATAAGTTCCTCGCCGGCAGGGGGTATTTTGCCGAAGCGATCTACCATTTTGTCGTGAAATTTACGAAGGTCGACTTCATTGGTGATGCTGTCAAGTTCGCGATAAAGAAGAATTCTTTCATTGCTGTCGGGGACATAAACAGGAGAGAAGAGCAATTCGAGGTCGCTCTCTATGAGACACTCACTGACATAATCACTACCGGCGTCGCTCTCGGTCTGAGCCTGCAACACTTCGGCAAACTCTTCATTTTTAAGTTCTTTCACAGCTTCTGCTAAAATTTTTTGATACGTTTCGTAGCCGAGATCGGCAATGAAACCGCTCTGCTCGGCACCCAGCAGATTGCCTGCGCCACGTATGTCGAGGTCCTGCATTGCTATATTCATGCCACTGCCAAGTTCGCTGAAACTCTCAATGGCCTCCAAACGGCGACGAGCTTCTGAAGTAAGCGCGTCTTTTGGAGGCGTCAACAGATAGCAAAATGCTTTTCGCTTTCCACGCCCAACGCGACCGCGCATTTGATGCAGATCACTCAATCCGAAATTCTGTGCTTGATTTATGATTATGGTATTAACATTGGGAATATCTATCCCATTTTCTATGATTGACGTGGCAATAAGCACATCGTAGTCGTGGTTCATGAAATCGAACAGTGTTTTTTCGAGCTCTTCGGGCGACATCTGTCCATGACCTATGCATACTCTTGCGTCGGGCACATGCTTGTGTATCATACGTTCGAGTTCAGGCATGTTAGATATGCGATTGTTTATAAAGAAAACCTGCCCGTTACGACTGAGTTCGAAATTTATCGCCTCTTTTATATTCTCGGCATCGAAACTTTGCAGTTCGGTGTATATGGGATAACGGTTAGGCGGAGGTGTCTGTATCATCGACAAGTCGCGTGCCCCCATGATGGAAAATTGCAGAGTACGTGGAATGGGAGTCGCCGTCATTGTAAGTGTGTCGACATCCGTCTTCATCTGACGCAATTTTTCTTTAACTGCCACACCGAATTTCTGCTCTTCGTCGATGATTAGCAACCCTAAATCTTTAAATTTTATATCTTTACCCGTGAGACGATGAGTGCCGATGATAATATCTATCTTACCATCTTCGAGTTCTTTCAATATACGTCTGCTATCCTTGGTGCTACGTGCGCGACTCAGATACTCCACCGTGCAAGGAAAATCTTTCAAACGCTCTTTAAATGTGAGATAGTGCTGATAGGCAAGCACTGTGGTAGGCACAAGCACAGCCACTTGCTTGCTGTCGGTAGCAGCTTTGAATGCCGCACGTATTGCCACTTCCGTTTTTCCGAAGCCTACATCGCCACACACCAAACGATCCATGGGACGCGTGCGCTCCATATCCTGCTTTACATCATTGGTGGCTTTCTGTTGATCGGGCGTATCCTCGTAAATGAAACTTGCCTCGAGTTCATGCTGCAGATATGTATCGGGAGTGAAAGCATAACCCTGTTTGCTGTGACGCTCGGAGTACAGTTTTATAAGGTCGCGTGCAATATCTTTTATCTTCTTTTTTGTGCGCTCTTTCAGACGTTCCCAAGCCCCTGTTCCGAGTTTGTTCACAGTGGGCGGTTCGCCCTCTTTGCCCTTGTATTTTGAAACCTTGTGCAAATTATGTATGGACACAAAAACAACATCGTCGTTTTTGTAAAGAAGTTTTATCACTTCCTGCATCGAATTTCCACTGGGTATACGCACCAATCCTCCAAATTTTCCAACTCCGTGGTCGATGTGTACAATATAGTCACCGATACGAAATTCGCTAAGTTCTTTCAGCGTGAGAGCAGCCTTGCCGTTACGTGCCTTGTCGCTGCGCAGACGATAGTTATGGAAACGTCCAAATAGCTGATGGTCGGTAAAAAAGGCTGTACGCAACGTATGATCAATAAATCCACTGTGCAAGGTCTTTTCGACAGGCGTAAACGATATTTCATCGCCACGCTCGGCAAAGATAGTTTTCAAGCGCCCACTCTGACGGGAATCATCGGCAAGGAACATAATTTTATAGCCTTGCCCAAGGATATCCTTGAATTTGCTGCTCACAAGGTCGAAATCCTTGTTGAAAAGAGGCTGCACAGAGGTATTGAAAGAGATGGCAACTGCATCGCCACCCTCTTTTTGTGCAGGACGAAGTTCCCAACGTCGTGCCGTCTTCAGATAACGCTCTATCTCTACTCCCGACATCAGTTCCGGCATTTCGGGCAGTTGTTCCTCGGATAGTTTCGCTTGCATAGAATACCCCTCGTTACGAGTCCTCTCTATGCTGCTTTTTATGTATGAAAAATCTTTTGCAATGCAGATGGTGTTGCGAGGCAAAAACGAAGTGATGGGCACACTCTCTTTGCCGACAAGCTTAGGCACTATCGCCACTTCGCTAATTCGCTCACGCGACAATTGTGTCTCCACCTCGAATGTTCTGATGCTCTCTATCTCGTCGCCGAAGAAATCGACTCTGAAAGGATACTCCGATGAGTAGGAAAAAATATCAATAATACTGCCTCGCGCTGCAAATTCGCCCGGCTCATAAACATAGCTTACCTCCTTAAAGCCCAACTTGTTCAACTGCTTCTCGGCCGCATCACGCGAAATAGTTCCGCCAACCGTCAATGTCAACGTGCTGTCCTCCATTTTTGCTTGTGACACAACCTTCTCGGCAACAGCCTCGGGATGCGTCACAACAACCGTTCCGGCTCTGCGGCTTTTGCTGGAAAGACGGCTCATGACCTCAGTGCGTAATATGCGGTTGGCATCGTCCTCGTGACCATATTTCAGCGCACGTTTGAATGATGAAGGAAAGAAAAGAACCCTTTTATCGCCACACACTTGCACAAGGTCGTGATAAAAATATCCAGCATCTTCGACATCGTTCATTACGATAAACAGAGTTGCTTTTTCATTTGCCATCATATATCCGGCCACGACAGCCGCAGCAGCGCTGCCCGTAGTCAGTCCGGCAAGTATCACTCCACCTTTGCAATCATCGTCGGTAAGGTTACACAGAGCCTTCACTCCGGGATGTGCAGCATAAATTTTCTGTAGCTCTTTTATCTCCATGATAGTGGTTTTTGCGACTGCAAATTTACGTTTTTTCTTCGTTAGACATCACTCTTCTTACCAGCTTTGTTTATTTTAGCCGTTTTTAAACAAATTTATCCTCCGCAACAGCTATAATGCGAATAAAAATAGCTAAATTTGCGAATATTTACAGAAACGCACAAGATGACTAAAAGCGACAGCGTAATAATTATTCCCACATACAACGAGAAAGAGAATATTGAGCGTATGATACGCACTCTTCTTGCTTTGGAGCACAGTTTCGATGTGCTTGTTGTGGACGATGGCTCGCCCGACGGAACGGCAGCAATAGTTAAAAGTTTGCAAACCGAGTTTGCCGACAGGGTATTTCTAATTGAGCGGTCGGGCAAATTGGGATTAGGCACAGCTTACATTGCCGGCTTTAAATGGGCATTGAAAGCAGGTTACGAGTACATCTTTGAAATGGACGCCGACTTCTCGCACAACCCCGACGATGTGCCACGTCTATACAAGGCATGCGCTTTGGATGGTGCCGATCTCTCCATCGGCAGTCGTTATGTGACAGGTGTCAATGTAGTCAACTGGCCTATGGGACGCGTGCTTATGTCCTATTTCGCATCGAAATATGTGCGCATGGTGACAGGACTTCCTGTGTACGACACTACAGCCGGATTCAATTGCTACCGTCGCAGCGTGCTAGAAACCATCGACCTTGATGCCATTCGTTTCAAAGGCTACGCATTCCAGATAGAGATGAAGTTTGTGACGCATAAATGTGGATTCACCATCAAAGAGGTTCCTGTAATCTTCGTAAACAGAGTGCTTGGAGTATCCAAAATGAGCGGAGGCATCTTCAGCGAGGCATTCTTCGGTGTCATCAGCCTGAAAATAGGCAGTTGGTTCAAACGTTACCCACAAAAAGCGAAATAACAAGCTGTTTTAAATTTGATTTATGGCAGAAAATACAAATATACAATTTGAACGTGTCATTGCTTGTTGCAGAGAATTGTTTGCAAAGAAGCTGCACGACTACGGAGCATCGTGGCGCATAATGCGTCCCGAGTCGCTTACCGACCAGATATTCATAAAAGCGAAACGCATACGCACCCTCGAGACTGTAAAAGAGAACCTAGTAGGAGAAAGCATAGCATCGGAGCTTATCGGCATTGTCAATTACGGCATAATCTCGCTGGTGCAGCTGAAACTCGGATATGTCGATGAATGCGACCTCACAGCCGAAGAGGCACTTGCCCTCTACGACGAGCAAGCCACTGAGGCTCTGGAACTTATGAAAAAGAAAAACCACGACTACAACGAGGCATGGCGCGGCATGCGCACCTCGTCATACACTGACCTCATACTCACAAAAATCTGCCGCACAAAGCAGATTGAGGACCTAGACGGCGCCACACAGGTATCCGAGGGTGTGGACGCCAACTACATGGATATGATAAACTACGCAGTGTTCGGACTTATAAAGAATGGCTTCGGCGAGTAAGATAAGAAACGGTGTATCGCTGCTGCTAACAAATGCGTGCAGATTGCTTTTGGCAGCGATTTTCATAGTCTCCGGTTTTGTTAAAGCGGTAGACCCGAAAGGGTTTATATACAAACTACAGGACTATGCAACGGCATTTTCGCTCGACAACCCTACTGTCTCCGAATTGTTGATGCCGGCAGCATTATTACTGTGCGGAGTGGAATTTGTCCTCGGCACCATGTTGCTTATGGGCACAAGCAAACGTTTTTCCACCGTTGCCACACTTGCAATAATGCTCTTTTTCACACCGTGGACACTGGTGCTTGCCATTTGGAACCCGGTGCAGGACTGCGGATGCTTTGGCGACGCATTCAAGTTGACAAACTGGGAGACATTTTTCAAGAACCTTGTATTGCTGCTGATGGCGGCATACCTATGGGTGAAGCGTGGACGCATCATAAGGTTTATCAGTCCACGCGGCAGTTGGTTAGTAACACTTTTTGCGTTACTCTACATAGGCACAATTGAATATTGGGGCATGGAACATCTGCCACTGCTCGATTTTCGGCCTTTTGCAGTCGGCAGCAATCTGAACGACGCAATACACGAAGTACCCGCCGAATACGAGACACTATATCGCTACGAAAAAGATGGCGAAGTGCTGGAACTTCGCGAAGAGGGCGCCCCCGACAGCACATGGAACTACTTGGGCACTCGCAGCGATGTCATCAGCGAGGGTATCCCTGCCAAAGTGCAGGATTTTTGGATTGCCGACATGACTGACGGCGTCGACATTAGCGAAAAGCTGCTTGCCGACACAAGCTACACATGTCTACTGATTGTCAACAGAGTGGAGAGCGCAGACGAGAGCCGCGTCGACAAGATAAACGACATCTACGACTACTGTTTGGAGAACAAGATGGGATTTTTTGCAATCACATCGTCACTCGACGAAGACATTGAATTGTGGAGCAAAAGAACAGGAGCGGAATACTCATTCTACACGGCAGACAACCTGCTACTGAAAACAATGATACGTTCTAACCCCGGCGTATTAGTGCTGAAAAACGGCCATGTAGTTGCCAAATGGAACATAAAAGACGCCCCCGAACCATATGGCGAGAGCGTGACCGATGACACAAACACAACAAAACAAGAACCACCAATGATAGCGCAGAACGCGGCTGACAACAAAAACCTCTACAGCCTCTTCCACTGCCTTTTCATGTACACAGTGCCGCTGATGATGATATTTCTGTTAGATATATCCACAAGGCAAAGAAACCGAAAAAAAGAGACATCCGCGCCTTCGGCGGAGGAGCCTCTGACAAATGAGATCGAATAGAGAATTAAACATTATATTACAAACTACTAAATTTTAGAAAAATGAGAAAAAACATTGTTGCAGGAAACTGGAAAATGAACAAAAACCTTCAGGAAGGTATTGCTCTTGCAAAAGATCTTAACGCTGCTTTGACAGCCGACAAACCCAATTGCGATGTTATCATCTGCACCCCCTTCATTCACCTTGCATCAGTAGTTCCCGCTGTTGACGCTGCTATCATCGGCGTTGGAGCAGAAAACTGCGCTGACAAAGTTTCAGGAGCATACACTGGTGAGGTTTCAGCTGAAATGGTTGCTTCAACAGGTGCAAAATATGTCATCCTCGGTCACTCAGAGCGCCGTGCATACTACCACGAGACACCCGAAATTCTGAAAGAAAAAGTTCAGCTTGCACTTGCAAACGGCCTTACACCTATCTTCTGCATCGGCGAGGTACTCGAGGAGCGTCAGCAGGGTGTTCAAAACAAGGTTGTTTATGATCAGCTCGCAGGTTCACTCTTCGACCTCACAGCAGAGGAGTTCTCAAAAATCGTTCTCGCTTACGAACCCGTTTGGGCCATCGGTACAGGCTTGACAGCTACTCCCGAGCAGGCTGAGGAGATACACGCATACATCCGCTCGGTTATCGCCGAGAAATTCGGAGCCGAGGTTGCCGAGAACACATCCATCCTCTATGGTGGCAGCTGCAAACCCTCAAACGCAAAAGAACTTTTTGCTAACCCCAACGTAGACGGCGGTCTCATCGGTGGCGCAGCTCTCAAAGTTGAGGACTTCAAAGGTATCATCGACGCATTCAAATAATAGAATGAAGAAAACAATATTATCAATAACAGCATTATTACTCTGTGCCCTCTCACTGTCGGCACAGAGTAATATTGTCAATGAACTGCAACGCGACATCGTCGGCAAAGGCAAGGTGAGAATATCACAACCAGCCGCACTCGCAGGACTAATGGGCTCGGTGGCAATAAAGGGCGAGAAGCGCCAAGTTGAAGGCTACAGAGTGCTTGTATACTCGGGCAACAACTCTCGCGTAGCACGCGAAGAGGCAAACAAAATGGCAAAATTCATGCGTGAAAACTTCCCCGGCGCCGAGGTATATGTGGAATTTGACCCACCCGTAAGATCATGCCAATATGGCGACTATCGCACACGCGAAGAGGCTGAAGCTGTGATGTACAAACTGAAAGCCACAAAGAAGTTCAAAGAGATTTCTGTGAAAAAAGGGCTGATTAACCTACCTTATTAGTTTTTACACATTAAAGAAAAAGTGATGTCTGAAAGAGAAAACAATCAAAAAGTTATTGAGGGGCTCATGTCCCACTGTCATGGGATGTTGCAGCTTTTGGGCGAAGACCCTCAAAGAGAGGGTTTGCAAAAAACACCCGAAAGAGTGGCAAAAGCAATATTGTCGGTAACCTCGGGATACGACGAAGACCCACAAGCCATTCTACGCGGAGCAATGTTCAAGGAAGACTACCGACAGATGGTCATAGTGAAAGACATTGATTTCTATTCTCTGTGCGAACATCACATACTGCCATTCTTCGGCAAAGTGCATGTAGCATACATCCCCAACGGCTACATCACAGGACTAAGCAAGATTGCCCGCGTGGTCGATGTCTTCGCCCGTCGTCTACAAGTACAGGAGCGACTAACATTACAAATAAAAGAGTGTATACAGGAGACACTGAACCCACTCGGAGTGATGGTGGTTGTAGAAGCACAGCATCTGTGCATGCAGATGCGTGGAATAAAAAAGCAAAACTCCGTCACCACAACATCCGATTTCTGCGGAGCCTTCAACCAAGCCAAGACACGCGAAGAATTCATGAACCTCATACGAAGCAACAAATAATTGCTTATCTGAAACGCTTAAACTAATATATGAAGATACAACCCTTTTTGTTATGCATATTGACGCTTATTGCCACAATGGCAGCAAAAGCCGAAGATTTCAAGTTTACCGAAGGTAAATGGTCGGTAACATACAGCGACACGCTCAAAGGACTGACCATAGAGTACGATGGCAGAACACTTTTTAAAAACGCATACGCCAGCGTTATATACAACAAAAAGGGGAACAGCTCCACAAGCACCATACGTTCGGGCAGCACCATCCTACCCACAATAACATCGACTGCTGTAAGCGACTCTTTAGGTACAGGAACGCAGTGCCGTTTCGCATACAAAAAAGAGGATGTCACAATGAGCCATCTGCTAACATTCTATACCGACAAGCCCTACATGATAGCATCTGTTACACTTGCCGGTGACAAAGATGTGGAAGTGGAATCGCGCAGAATGACAGCCATGGCAACCGACACCGAAACAACACCGCTTAACGGAAAATCGAACCGCATGCTGTGGGTGCCATTCGACAACGATGGACACATAAAATACAAAAACCTGACACTCACAGGCAACACCGACAACACCTCGCACGAGGTGACAGCCATCTTCGACGGCGATAGCCGCTTCGGAATTGTCGCCGGTTCCATCGACCACGACACATGGAAAAGCGGCATCAGAGTGAGAGGAAAAGATGGATACAAACTGACTCGCCTGTATTGTATATCGGGTTACACAAGCAGCGACACACGCGACATTCGTTCGCATGGCAAAATAAGTGGCAAAGAGATATCTTCGGCACGCTACTTCATAGGTCTTTTCGACGACTGGCGTGAGGGACTAAACACCTTTGCAACCACAAATGCCATCATTGCACCGCCCGCCGAATGGACAAAAGGCAACCCCATAGGCTGGAGTTCATGGGGAGTGATGCAAACAGTCGTAAACTACAAAGGAGTGGAAGAAACAGCCCGTTTCATCAAGGACAGCCTTTTCAAAAGCGGCTTCTACGACCGAGAGAAGAAGACAACAATAAGCCTCGACGCATTTGCCGAGGACAACATATCGCAAGATGAATTCAAGACTTTAGGCACCAAGACATTTGCCAAAGGCACATACATAGCCGATGGAGCGAAAAAGTTTGGCACCAACCAGACACTAGGGCTCTACTACGGACCTTTCGTCATCTGGGAATGGATACTCGACAACAAGGTAAAAGGCACCGGTGAGAACGGAATTCCCGAGTACACATGGCGCGACGCAGCGCTGAAGGTAAACGGCAACCTCTACAAGTTGCCGAGCAACGGCGGATATGCAAGCGACCCCACCCACCCCGCCGTTAAGGCGTGCATTGAGTACACACTTAAGCTATGGAGTTCGTGGGGAATTAAATATGTCAAAGCCGACTTCCTCAACAACGGCATAATAGAAGGCGACAAATGGTACAACCCCGAAATAACGACCGGAGTACAAGCATATAACTACGGCATGAAAATCTATCTTGAGACCGCTAAGAAGTATGGCATGTACATTGTAGAATCCATTTCACCCATTTTCCCCTATCAATATGCCCACGGGCGACGCGTATCGTGCGACCGATTCAGCGAAATAGCCGAAAGCGAATATGTGATGAACGCAGTATCCTACGGATGGTGGACAGACAAACTCTATGCTGTGAACGACCCCGACCATCTGGTGATGTGCAAGCAAGGGCATGGTGCAAACGAGACCATTGGTGAGAACCGTGCACGTGCGACAACGGGCATGGTCACGGGCGCATTCATCTTCGGCGACAACTTCAGCCTTTCTGGGCTTAAAGACGGCACAAAGCCCGGATACCCCGAAGAGTCGCGCAAACGCGCAAAAGCCATCATGGGCAATGCAGATATCAATGAATATGTACGCAACAACACAGGTTCCTTCATGCCACTGAACGGTGACGACCCTTCAGAATCACAGCAGGCGGAGAGTTTTTTTGTGCGCGACACAGAAGAATACTTCTACCTTGCTATATTCAACTACAACACAACAGTGAAAAAAGGAGAAGTCAGTTTCAGCCGTATGGGCATTGCCCCTGAAAGCGTTGGCGAGATAAAAGAGCTATGGTTGAACAAAAGTGTCACCTACGACAGTGAAGGAGTGACATACAACGTTCCTGCAAAGGACGCACGCGTCTATCGCATAAAGAAAAACACCAACACAGGCATAACTGAAACAGAAACAGCCGATACAACCATCGACATACAAAACATAGGCGACAATGCCATCAGAGTAACATCAGATGCTGAAATAACCTCTGTTACCATCTACAACGCAGCAGGTATCATGCATTCCACAATCAACAGCAATGGCGAAAAGAGCATCGAAGTGCAGTTGCCTGCAAACAGAGGCATATATATTATAAAAACACTCCTTACAAACGGAGATGTAGCCGTGAGAAAATACAAGTAAGCAGCTATATTTATTACTTTACCACCCTATAATTGGCTTTTGCATCGGCACGGGTAGTGTAATTGAAATGCCACCACTCGCTACGCAACGAACGGAAGCCGGCTTTTTGCATCACCATGCGCAGCAGTTCTCTGTTTCTGCGAGCCTCGGTACTTATTTTGCCACGCCTGACAAGTTCAGACTCTCGGTCGATGTGACTCAGAGAAGTGAGAGCATCCACGCGAGTGCCCATGGGTAGGGTGTCACCTTTAGCATCTACAATGCTGACATCCACTGCAAGACCATAGTTGTGTAACCCTCCACCATTGGCAGGATTGCTTACATAGTTCTGCTGACGTGTACCTTTGACCTTGTCCACATCTTCTGCTGCACACTCATGGGACGCGCCGCGTCGTAAATAATCAGACGAAGCGAGGGATTTATCTCACGAAGACAACTATTAGCATTCTTCAAGGCCACCGCAGCCTTCAGATGCAGATAGGCAGTGGTGAAAGAGTACATCTTCTCCCCCACGAAATTATCCGCCTTTGAATACATAAGGTCAACAACAATGGTGCTGTCAATACTTTGTATGTCAACAAGACCACTGAACATCGTCTGTGCAGATAGGCAATGTATCTGCACGAACAAGAAGACTAATAGCGGGATATACCTTTTCATATTAGAAAAAGGGTGCTTCAATTACGATTGAGCACCCTTTAGAGAATTTATTTATGCATCGATATTTGCGTATGTTGCGTTCTTCTCGATAAACTCGCGACGCGGACCCACATCGTCACCCATCAGCATTGAGAAAATGTAATCTGCCTCTGCTGCATCTCTGATGGTAACCTGTTTCAGTATGCGTGTCTCGGGATTCATGGTCGTATCCCACAACTGCTCGGGGTTCATCTCTCCAAGACCTTTGTAACGCTGCGTGTTAATCTCTTTCTCATTACCGTTGCCATACTTGTCTATGAAGCGCTGACGTGCATCGTCATCGTAGCAATACTCCTTGACCTTACCTTTTGAACATAGGTAAAGAGGAGGGTTGGCAATGTAGAGATAACCGCCCTGAATAAGTTCGGGCATATAACGATAGAAGAGTGTCATTATAAGCGTGTCGATATGTGAACCATCGACGTCGGCATCAGTCATGATGATTATCTTGTGGTAGCGCAGCTTATCTATATTTGCTTTCTTGCTATCCTCGGAGTCAAGACCGAAGCGCACGCCTATTGCCTGTATGATGTTGTTCACCTCATCGCTCTCGAATGCCTTGTGCCACATAACTTTCTCCACATTGAGGATTTTACCGCGCAAAGGAAGAATAGCCTGAAACTTATTTTTACGTCCTTGCTTTGCAGAACCACCCGCCGAGTCACCCTCCACAAGGAAGAGTTCGCAGTTTGCAGGGTCTTTGTCAGAGCAGTCGGCTAGTTTTCCGGGCATTCCGCAACCACCCATGGGACTCTTGCGCTGCACACTTTCGCGCGCCTTGCGTGCCGCTATACGGGCTGTCGCCGCAAGTATCACCTTGTCAACAATCATCTTTGCCTCCTTGGGATGCTCCTCGAGATAGTATGCAAGCGCTTCGCCTACAGCCTGATCCACAGCACCTGTAACCTCGTTGTTACCAAGTTTTGTCTTTGTCTGTCCTTCGAACTGAGGTTCAGCCACCTTCACCGAGATTACAGCTGTGAGACCTTCGCGGAAGTCCTCTCCGGAGATTTCCACTTTTGCCTTATCCAACGCCTTTGTATCTTCGGCATATTTTTTGAGAGTACGGGTAAGCGCACGACTGAAACCGGCAAGGTGTGTACCACCCTCTATTGTGTTGATGTTGTTTACGTATGAGTGTACATTCTCGCTGTAGCCGTTATTGTAGATGATGGCAGCCTCAATAGGAATGTCCTGTTTCTCGGTGTTGAGGTATATAACATCACTTATGAGAGGTGTACGTGAAGAGTCTATGTAGCGAACGAACTCTTTCAGACCCTCTGTCGAGTGGAATGTCTCGTTGCGATACTCGCCATCCTCGTTACACACGCGTTTATCGGTGAGCGAAATTGATATACCCGCATTCAGATACGCAAGTTCGCGCAGACGCGACGCCAATATATCGTAACTATATTCCGAAACAATGAATATCGAGTCGTCGGGAGTAAATGTCTGGCGTGTTCCGCGCAATGTAGTCTCACCAACCTGATGCACTTCATTCAGAGGTTTACCACATGAATAATCCTGCTCATAAATTTTGCCATCGCGGAATACCTGTGTTTTCATCTGCTTCGAGAGGGCATTAACACATGACACACCCACACCGTGCAGACCTCCTGAGACCTTGTAGGAGTCTTTATTGAACTTACCACCGGCGTGAAGCACTGTCATTACCACTTCGAGTGCCGATTTATGTTCTTTTTCGTGCATATCCACGGGGATACCGCGACCATTATCCTGTACTGTTATTGAATTTCCTTCGTTGATGCTAACCTCTATGTGTGTACAGTACCCTGCCATTGCTTCGTCAATGGCATTATCCACAACTTCATACACAAGATGATGAAGTCCCTTTTCACCCACATCGCCAATGTACATGGCGGGGCGTTTGCGTACTGCTTCAAGACCTTCGAGTACCTGAATACTGTCGGCTGAATAATTTGTTGCCGTATTGATGTTTGTTTCTTCGCTCATTGCCTGATTTTAGTTGTCAAAATATCTTAGCAAAGATAATGATTTCCGCATTAACTTGCAAGAAGATTTACATTTTTAATTACAAGTAATTAAAAGCTCGTAAATTCAAGAAAATTATTCTTTAACAGAAAAATTCACGCTTGCAAGGGGGAGCACAAAAGACAAAAGGTCGAACCAAAAAGTTCGACCTCTATATTGGTAAATATATCTATCCCAATTATGCCATCTTGGCGATAGCAGCGCACAAGCCTGACTTGAGATTTGCAGCTTTGTTTTTGTGAATCAAACCTCTTTTAGCCATTCTATCCAACATCTTCTGCACTTCGGGGTATTTAGCAAGCGCCTGCTCTTTGTCTGTCATAGCACGCAAGCCACGTACTGCCGAACGCATGTTTTTACCATAGTAACGATTCAGAAGATTTCTCTTCTCTGTCTGTCTGATTCTTTTAAGTGACGATTTATGATTTGCCATCTTTTCTTTCTATTTTTTTTGATTAAGTAGCCCATAGGGGAATCGAACCCCTCTTTCAAGAATGAAAATCTTGCGTCCTAGCCGATAGACGAATGGGCCAACGTTTGGAAACACCTTTCGGGTGTGTTGCGCTCATTTGATTAGTTAAGCGGATGCAAAGGTACAGCTTTTTTTTTAATAGACAAATATTTTGCCATCTTTTTTCTTTTTTGTAGCTTTGTTTTTTGAAAATTTCGCGCTTTATATTGCCGTATGACTGAAAAATTCACCGGAATTGTGCTGAGGACACTGAAATATAACGACAATCTGATGATTGCCGATATATTCACCGCGTCGCGTGGAAGGCTCTCTTTTTTGGTGCCTGTTTCGCGCAGTAAAAGCAGCAAAGCGAGAAGCATATTGTTTCAGCCTCTGTCGATACTCTCTTTTCAGTCGCCTTACAAGCAGGGGAAAATGTCGCGCTTGAGCGATGTACACCCACACATACTATATTCGTCAATACCCTACGACCCGTACAAATCTGCAATTGCACTCTATCTGGCAGAATTTCTGACACGCGCACTGCATGAGGAGAGTGACAGCAGTTCGGTTTTCGATTTTCTTGAATACTCATTACAGTGGCTCGACTGTGCGAAAGAGGGATATGCCGACTTCCACATACAGTTTCTGATGCATCTCACCCGATTCTTAGGCATTGCACCCAACCTCGAAGGGATGACACGAGGATATTGCTTCGACATGATGGCAGGATGCTTCAGCGGAACTCGCCCACTACATGGAAACTATTTGACAGCCGAACAGGCAACAGAATTGTTCGCTCTGCCGGCATGCAACTACGGCGAGAGCGTGGCACTCGGACTGAACCGAAGCAAACGCAAAGAGTTGTTAGAAGTTGTAGAGAGGTATTTTCGGCTTCATATTCCCGACTTTCCGCAATTAAAGTCGTCAGAAGTTCTGAAGGAACTTTTCGATTGAGAAGCTGCCAGAAGATTCATTGACAGGACAACAAAATAGAAGCAGAGAGAGACAAATAGCCGGATGAAGATTGCGGTTTTATATAACTTTCTTGCCACCTTTCGTTTCTTTGTTGTATCTTAGCAGACTGAAACAACAATAGAGAAGATGAACGATAGTTTTGACATAAGAGGCAGACAAAATCACCATAGCGACAAGGAATTCGAGAATGCTCTGCGACCCTTGTCTTTCTCCGACTTCAGCGGACAGGAGAAAATAGTGAACAACCTCGGTATTTTCGTGCAAGCAGCACGCATGCGTGGCGAATCGCTCGACCACGTGCTATTGCATGGTCCTCCCGGGCTTGGTAAAACCACACTTAGCAACATCATTGCAAATGAACTGGGCGTGGGTTTCAAAGTAACATCGGGGCCGGTGCTTGACAAACCGGGCGACCTTGCAGGCATACTCACCTCATTGGAGCCAAACGACGTGCTTTTCATTGATGAAATTCACCGTCTCTCTCCAATAGTCGAGGAATATCTCTATTCCGCAATGGAAGACTACCGTATAGACATACTCATAGACAAAGGCCCGTCGGCACGCTCCATTCAGATAGACCTCAACCCCTTCACATTGATTGGCGCAACCACACGCAGCGGATTGCTGACAGCCCCTTTGCGTGCCCGTTTCGGCATAAACATGCACCTCGAATATTACGACAGCAAGACACTCTCGGGCATTATACGTCGCTCGGCAGACATTCTCGGTGTCACATACGACGAAGAGTCCACCTACGAAATAGCACGTCACAGCCGAGGCACCCCCCGTATCGCAAATGCACTGTTGCGTCGCGTACGTGACTTCGCACAGGTGATGGGCAACGGACACATCGGAATCAGCATTGCACGCACAGCACTCGAAGCCCTGAACATAGACAAATACGGACTCGACGAAATTGACAACAAGATACTCTGTGTCATCATCGACAAGTTCAAAGGCGGCCCCGTGGGCATAGGTACAATAGCCACAGCCCTCAGCGAAGACCCCGGCACTATAGAAGAGGTTTACGAGCCATACCTTATAAAAGAGGGATTCATCAAACGCACACCACGTGGACGCGAAGTCACCGACCTAGCCTACAAACATTTGGGTCGCACAAAATACAACGACGGACAAGGGTCATTGTTTTAAAGAAGATTTCTTCTCAAAAAAAGCAGCAACAAAAAAATGTCGAAATTAGGGTCATTATTTAAAGATACGGTCATATATGGAATGAGCAGCATTGTGGGGCGCTTCCTTAACTATCTGCTCGTTCCACTCTACACCGCCAAGATGAGCGTTGAGTCGGGCGAATATGGCATCGTTACAAACATATACGCATGGACGGCATTCATCCTCGTAGTGCTTATTTTCGGAATGGAGACCACTTTCTTCCGCTTCGCCGACAAGACAAGCGGTAATGTAGGCAAGGTATTCTCTATGAGCCTACAAGTGGTAGGAACATTGTGTACAATATTTCTCATCGTCGTATTTGCAGGTATCAATCCATTGGCCGAGACGTTAGGCTACGCCGCACACCCCGAATTCATCACAATGATGGCTGTAGTTGTTGCCCTCGACGCATTGCAGTCGATACCTTTCGGATTGCTGCGTCTGCAGGGACGTGCCATAAAATTTGCTTCGCTGAAGATGCTGAATATTCTGACAAACATAGCACTCAACCTATTTGTCTTTCTGTTGCTGCCCACGCTCTACGATAAAAATCCCGAGTTAATAGGCAACATTTACAATCCAAGCAACCAATCGTACTACGTTTTTCTGATAAATCTTCTCTGCACATCTTTCATAACATTCTTTTTTCTGCCAGAACTGCGTCTTTTCCGTCCCACAGGCGACATTCAGTTACTGAAGAAAATGCTTACCTATTCGTGGCCACTGTTGCTGTTGGGCATTGCCGGCATACTGAACCTGAATGCCGACAAAATTCTTTATCCTCAACTCGTGCCCGGTCAGCAGGGCAAGATGGAACTGAGTATTTATGGCGCGGCAGTGAAAATCGCAGCAATCATGGCAATGCTGATGCAAGCGTTCCGATACGCCTACGAGCCCTTCGTCTTTGGAAACCGCGACAAAGAGGATAGCAAACAGCTGTATGCAAAAGCAATGAAATATTTTATCATCATTGCACTGATGGCATTCTTGTGCGTGGTATTTTACATGGACCTTATAAAATATATAATAAGCCCCGGGTACTGGAGCGGACTGAAAGTCGTGCCATACGTAATGGCTGCAGAGATTTTCATGGGTATATATTTCAACCTATCATTTTGGTACAAACTTAACGACGAGACATGGTGGGGAGCAATATTCTCGTTCAGCGGATGCGCACTGCTCTTTGCCATCAATATTATTTTTGTACCACAATATGGTTATATGGCATGTGCATGGGCATCGTTCACTGCCTATTTTGCCTCCATGATTCTCTCCTATTTTGTGGGACGCATGCGCAATCCCATCGAATACGACCTTAAGAGCATTTTCGGATACGTATTGCTGTTTGGAGCACTCTACACAATTTCAATACTGCTGCCGTTTGAAAGCACCATATTGCGCATTGCATGCAACACCCTGCTGCTGGCAACTTATGTTGCATATTTTATAAAGAAAGACCTGCCATTGAAAAACATCCCTTTCGTAAAGCGTTTAGTAAAATAATAGAAAACAGATAAAAACAAAAAAGAGAATGTATCAGAAATACATTCTCTTTTTTATATCCTTTATTTTCTTTGAAGCTTCGTCAATTTCTTGTTGACTCATTTTCTTTGTCAGTTCAATAATTTCCTCGCGCAACTGCTCATATTTGGCATTATTGCCATTTTCATTGGCTTCCCACAGTTGCTGTTCAAGTTTCACGCGCTTATCTATCCTTGCTGCATTTGGTTTACTATCCCTTATAGTCTCCTCCTCGGAGCGTTCCACAGAGCGTGCATTGTTACGACGCGACTGCTTCGCCTTGCGATAATTGCCATTGTTGCGCGATGCCTCACCCGATACATTCTCCTCGACCTCGTCAGAGCTCTTTTTCTTCTCAACCACCTCTATTTTTCGTTTGCTCTTGCGCGAAGGTTCGCGTTTTCTGTTCTTTCCGCTGCCCCCGCACGAGAGTAAAACCACGAGAGCAAGAAGCCCTACTACATATTTACATATCTTCATCATCACCAAAAGATTTTAAATTTCTCTATGCTCCTCAATGCCCTCAACGAATATAGCACTGAACGGACGCGCAGGACACACATATTCACACGCTCCACAGCCCAGACAACGTTCGACGTCTATCATGGGAATACGCGGTGCCTTGTTGTCGGCATCTTTTTTTCTTATCATCTTTATTGCTCCATTGGGACAGTGACGTTCGCAATTATTACAAGTAACACCATCTTTGTTAGCTATGCAATTGTCTGCCACCCATACAGCTGTTCCAATCTTGGTGGAACTTTTCTGCTCGGGCTGTATAGGTTTTATAGCTCCATTGGGACACACATCGGCACAAGCGGTGCATGCGGGACGACAGAAACCGCGCTCAAACGACATTTCGGGTTGCATCAATCTGTCGATACTCGACGATGGGCGCAATACATCATTCGGACATTTCGAAACACACAACTGACAAGCGGTGCAGTGTGTGGTGAAATTCTTGAGGCTCTTAGAGCCTACCGGCACAATGGGTGTTGCTCTTTCGGGGACCTTCTTGTCCTCGATTACAGCAAGACCGCCATCGACCTTCTTATTTGCCTGCGCAAAGAGCGAGCCACTCGCCACCATTGCCCCGGCAGCGATGAACTGACGCCGACCATTATCTGTAGCTGCCACCTCGTTCTTTTTCTGCGAAAAACCTGCATAGCGATAGGTTATTGCTCCTCTTTTGCATGTGTCAACACAATCCATACACACCACACAGCGACTGTAATCTATTTTGTGTTCCTCAGCATTTATGCAGGAAGCTTTGCAGTTCTTAGAGCAAAGTTTGCAACCGTTGCATTTGTCGAGGTTTATCACCGGCTTAAATAGCGAAAATCGCGACACTGCACCCAGCAAGGTACCTACGGGACAGACGGAGTTGCACCATGTGCGACCGCCTCGCCATGCAAGTATGACAACAACAACGAAAGTTACAGCAGCCACAGCAAGTGTAACACCACTCTTCAGCCACACATCCACCGAATAGAATGCATAGCTGTCGGCTCTTTCGGCAATGTAGGCAAGAAGGTTGTTACCCCACAAATAGATAGGGGCAAAAAGGTTGTTCACTATACGACCATACGCGCTATAAGGCTCTATGAACGCAGCAAGCCAAGCAACATTTACAACAAGCGCCACCGCAAAAAGCACAAGCATAATGACGCGCAACACGGTGTATCCTTTGCTATATGAGAAACGACGCTTCATGCGACGCCCGGCCAGCCACGAAACAATATCCTGCATCACTCCCAACGGACAAATCACCGAGCAGTAGAGGCGCCCAAAGAGCAATGTCAGCAACAGCAGTCCCACAACAACAGCTACATTCACCGCAAGCAGTGCCGGTACAAACTGCACCTTTGCCATCCAACCAAGAAAAGCAGGCAGCGTGCCGGTGAAGTCAAGAAACAGCGCGGTTATTCCCACAAAAAACAGTGTAGCAAGTATTATTCTTATCTTTCGTAACATAGTGTTCAGTTTTTAAAAGTTGTTTATATTGTCTGTTTGTGCAGGAATTATATTCTTCCGTCGCCGAGCAGTTTCTGTACAAAATCGTCTATTTTTCGCATTTCACGCGATATTCTTATTCTCTGAGGGCAGTGGTGCTCACACTCGCGACAACCGGTGCAACGATCAGCCTGACGCAATTTGGGTACACCTCTTTCGAGCCCCACCAGGAAGGCACGACGTTGCTCTTTATAATCGGCATCGAGTTCATTCTGCGGCATGCGACCTTCGTCGAGGCAGCGATTGTAGTGAGCAAAGATGGCAGGAATGTCGAGCCCATAAGGACACGGCATACAATATTTGCAATCGGTACAATCGATATTTTCAAAGCCCATCTTGCGTTTCGCAACATCCATAAGCAATGACTTTTCCTCATCAGTGAGGGGCTGCAACGGCGAGTATGTGCGTATATTGTCTTGCAGATGTTCCATGTATGTCATGCCGCTGAGCACCGTCAACACTTTGTCGTAGCTGCCAGCAAAACGGAAAGCCCACGATGCAACACTCTTTTCTGGTTCACGCTCTTTGAGCATAGCCATCGCCTGATAGTTCATTTTCGACAATCGCCCGCCCAACAGAGGCTCCATGATAACCACCGGTATATTCTTCTCGGCAAGACGATTGTACATATATTCGGCAGTGGGATTACCACGTTGCCAGTCTACATAGTTCATCTGTATCTGGATGAAATCCCAATGCACCCCTGCTTCGTCGAGCATGAAGTCGAAAAACGCCTTCTCGCCATGGAACGACCAACCGAGATTTCTTATCTTGCCCATGCGTTTCTGCTCCAAAAGATAATCCAGCAGCCCATTCTCGATGAAACGCTTGTCGTAAGCGCCACGATTGCCAAGATTGTGCAACAGCAGATAGTCGATGTAATCGACCTGCAGTTCTTTCAACGAATTGGCAAACATCTCCTTGCCAAACTCTATGCTGTTGTCACCTCGCATATTGGAGAGTTTTGTAGCTATAAAATAGCTGTTGCGAGGATGACGGCTGAGAGCAATGCCCGTAGCACGTTCCGATGCACCCTTACAATATACAGGAGCTGTGTCGAAATAGTTTACCCCATGAGCAAGAGCATAATCGACAAGTTCGTTTACGCGTTCCTGATTGATTACATCCTCATCTTTATCGTTCTTGGTCATTGGCAGACGCATCATGCCATATCCCAAAATAGAGGCTTTGTCGCCGGTATTATGGTTCACACGATAAGTCATTTTGTCGGTGGGAACATCGCCACCTACACCCTCGGCTACATATCTGCTTGCGTTTTTCTCTCCCGAGCAACCGGCCGCCACCAACGACGATGCGACTACCGCACTGCCACCCAACCGTTTCAAGAACTCACGGCGATGAATAGTATAGTCTTTTTTATTCTTCTCCATAGGGAAACATTTACTTAGTTTATCTTTTCAAAGATAGTGTTAACATCATTATTTTGCAATAAAAGATTAAAAATATCTTGCATATCCGGTTAAAGAGTCTTTGTAATGTAAATACAGGTCGTACTCAAATCTTCATTTAGAGCCACTTTTAGTTACAAAAAGTGGCTGCCCGGGCGCAGCCACTTAATATATACATAGATTAACTCTATATTATCTTTTTACAACCACCGAAACAATCAGTCGAGAAATTTTATCTTCGACACATCGCGCGGTTTTGCAGCCGGTGCTTCGTCGGCATAGCCGAAGCCCACACAGAGCGCCAGCTTGTAGCCTTCGCTGAAGCCAAGTTTCTCGAGCACAGGCGCACAGGCAGGGTTGTCGTTAATGAAGCGTACGGGGCTGCCCAGACAAACCGACCCCACACCCAGCGATGTTGCCGAGAGCATCATGTTCTCAGCCAGCAGTCCGCAGTCGTACGCCGAGAAGTCGTATGCAAGGTCGCGAGCAATGAACACCATCACCGGTGCATCGCGGAAGCAGCCTGTAACCCTTTTTGCCTCCTCTTCGGGATAAGCGCTTGCCATGATGTTTTTAATCTCCTCCATAGTCGCAGGGTTATCCACCACGCGTATCTCCCACGACTGTTTGTTCTGTCCGTTGGGAGCATTTATTCCACACAGCATTATCTGCTCCAATGTTTTTCTGTCGACGGTGCCGGGTTTGTACTTGCGTATGCTGCGGCGCGCCATTATATTCTCAATAACAGGGTTTTTGTCGCTCTGCAATGCACTGCCCGCCTCTTTTTCGCCACCACCGCACGACAGCATGGCGAGCAGCGACACACCCACAATCAGTGTACCGAAAATTCTCATAATATTAGTTTTTTGTGGTTTATCTCATTGCCAAGGCTTTATTCTCGGCTGCTTCCATAATTTCACGCTCACCCTCGCCTTTGTCGTTAATGCCACACAGATGCAGTATGCCGTGAATTATCACACGATGCAGCTCCTGCTCATACTCAACGCCCAACTGCTCGCTGTTGCTTCGCACAGTATCGAGGCTGATGAAGAGGTCGCCACTGATGACATCCTCTTCGGAGTAGTCAAAGGTGATTATGTCGGTGTAGTAGTCGTGCTGTAGATACTCTTTGTTCACTTCGAGAATCTTTTCGTCGTTGCAGAAGATGTAGGCTATATCGCCACATTTTCTGCCATACTCGGCTGCCACTCTCTTTATCCACGCACCGGTGTCGCGTTTTTTTATGTCGGGCATCCTGACGCCCTCTGTCTGATAGCTTATCATATTAGAAGCTGTTTAAATATATAAAAATATGTTTCTTATTGAATCCGTATTTTGATTGTCTTGTCACCTGCCTTTATAACATAATTGCTGGAAGGCAAGGCATACTCGCCACTGACGCCTGTCGCAACAAGTCTGCCGGTCAATGTATATATAACTGCCTCGGCATCGCCCGTTACGATTATTTTGCCGTCTGCTACCGCGACAGCTGTTTCTTTCGTTATAGGCTTAACATCGGTAAGGTAGTGTTCATATGTGATAATGTTGCCAAAATCGCACCACACCTTGGCTGCCTTGTATGCTCCAACAGCTGTTTCATTTGGCACAACAAGTGTTGCATTTGCAAGGTCTGCCCCTTCAAACGTATTGGAATTCACTTTGGCAGGAGTTTCGCCCTCACATATCACACATACAAAAGGACACTTCTTAAATGAGTTGCGTCCAATCTCTGTTACACTTGCAGGTAATGTAATTCTTTCGAGCGAGGTGCATCCACTAAAGGCATAGGAGCCAATGCTTGTGACCTCCTTCCCAATAACAACATTTGTGAGATTTATGCAATTCAAGAATGAATATAAATCTATCTTTTTGGTCGTTTTTGGAAGCACTACCTTGCTTGCATTTATCTCGCAGAACATTCGAGGACCTACGACATTATTTTCAGTCACATATTTGTCATAGTACACTCCGGGACCTTCGATTATCGTTGCTGCCGAGAGGTCAATTACCTTAGCTTTAAGGTTGTTGCGGATGAAAGCAATATCCTTTCCACAAAGACGTCCTCCAATAGTTATTGTCGAAATGGTATCTATTGCATCCTTAGGAACAAGTTCTTCGAGCGTTCCTGTCGCACGCACAGTGAAAGAATTCAAACCACTTGCCGATTCGATAAAGTTGAATATCACCGTCTGCTCGGCAACAACGCTGTCTTTGTACTTTACGGATAGTTTTATAGCTGATGTTGAGCTCTTAAATTCATCGTCGATGTTGAGATAAAGCATCATTGTGCTGTCAACAGTCAGAGGTGCAAGGTTATATGTTACTACTCTTTGTCCGGCAGTATCACCCAACTGAAGTTCGGCATTTTCGCCAATTGTAAGTGCGCTGGCTGTGATTTCTACCTCCATAGGTTCATATAAAGGATTGTTGAGCTTTATTGGGGCATACATACGTTTATTCTTTTCGTCGAATGAATATGTCTCAAGCGTCGTACCCGTTGCAAGAAGTTTGCCTCCGCTGAAGAATGAGGGCTTTTGTTTCTCGCGCCATTCGTTTATCTGTTTGAGAGCGACTGTATTGGCATTTACTATGGCCCCGCTGTTTGCGTCAATCATCATCACTATGAGGGTGGCGTTGTCGATATTGTTTATTGAATCGGGCAAGGGTATCTCCTGCTCAAAAATATACTCCTTGTCTTTCTCCACTTTTGTCGGAAGGGAATTTTCGTAACCCGAATTATTGGGATATGTTCCTCTTGCTATATAATTATATCTTTTTCGGTTGATCAACACATCATTCTCCGTATATACGAATATGTAGCGGAAGTCGGCATCATTAATATCGTTGGCAAAGTAGCTTGCAACAGACACTTTCATACTCTTTTCTGAAGAGAACATTGCATCGATGTCAATGGTTGCAGGAGCATCCGTATTGTAACGCTCGTTGTAAACAGTCTTCACAGCCGTTGCTGAAATTATTCCGGTCACTGTGTCGTGGCGGTCGATGAGTACACCTTGAATTTCAGCGAGTCCTTCAAGGTGGTTATCTGCCTCATATTCTGTGTCAGCAGTTGTGATATATATTAAACTCTCGGCATATTTATCCTGGCTGTTAAGGGAATTTAATGCGTTAGTAATGTTTGATGTTTGCTCATTCATGCCACCGAGAGCTGCTTCCACTACTACACGACGTACGGGGCTTGTAGGGGTTAAGCGACCTTCGGGGTGAATATGTCTGCATACGTACATGTTGTAGCCATAGGGGACTTGTGGAACGGGAGTCACCTCATAGTAGCCGTTGCTTGCTCCGTTCCAACCGAGATTGAAGTGCAACATGGAGTTGAGGTCGTATCCGTCAATCACATAGTAGTGTCCGCCTGTGAAATCGGCACTCCAACCGCCGGCCAAGATAGGACGTCCCTGGGTGATTTCGTTAATAAGCGATGCACAAAATTCATTATCACCGTTATCCTTGTCGCGATAAAAAGTGTAGCTGTCTATAACAATGTCGTCTGCATATGAGAAGTACTCAACCATTCCCTGATGGCTGATGGCAGCATTTGTAATTCCCAGCCCATATTCTGCCTCGTTGGATATACCGCAGTGATACATCAGGTTGGCAATAGCCTCGACCTGCTCATTTGTGTAGTCGTGCCCCTCGTAACGAGGAAGCATCTTATCCCATTCATAAACAGCCTCGTCGTCATAGTCCAAGGAGAGCGTCATCTGGTTTATTTGATCGTACGAGTAATAGTAATTGAAGGTATACGATTTGTAGCCTTTGGGACGTTGAGGCCATTTCCAATAACGCATAATCATAGCTTGTGCTGTTTGTGTGCAGCCGGTCAGCGCTTTGCCTTTTTTCAAGCTGCCACCATCCATCATCGTCATCGTGGGACATTTGCTATTGTACGGTGCTCCTTGATTGTATTTTATTTCGCCGAGCAGAGGTTCTACATTCTGTCGGAGAGAAAAATTACTTTTTTCAGCAGCCCTTTTATCTGCCTTTGATTTTTCGGGATTGTCGGCAGCAAGTATCGCGCACTGCGAATATACCTCAAGCCATCCGGCAGCAGAGGGGGGCATGTCATTTATGTCGAAACACTCTTCGTCGGAATATGCGAGAATGTCACTCATCGATTCCTGACCACCCACAATGACAAAGCCACCTTTTCGAGTATCGTTGAAGATGTAGTAAGGTGTTATCTCGCCTGCCTTTTTTGCACGTATTTTTACGGGAGCAGTGGTTTTTGTTATGTCGAAGTCATAACCATTGTTCCGCATAAATGCTTTTGCTATAGCCGCAGCGTCTGCTTCTGTACGTTGCTGTGCCACAGAGAATATTGCCACATGCAGCAATATCAGTAATAGTGTAGTTTTTTTCATTAGTTGTCTACTAAAAATTATATATGCACACGAAATGTTAATTAAACACTCTGTCGAGCAGCACTTCGTCTTTTTCGTTCACTATTTTAACATGTATGCCCTTACTGTCACTGTTCACTCGCATTATACTCTTGTTGTCGTTGGTGAGAATGGGGAAGTTGTTGTCGCGCTCGCCTTTTTCTATGAGTATGTATCTGTGGGTATGTCCCGAAATTGCAATGTCGATACCAATCTCGTTGAACAGTGGTTTGAAATGTTTTTCAAGTTCGGTGGCTGCATGCTCTTCGGGAATATTGGGGTCATCTGCCACCAATGGGGGAATGTGCATCAGCACAATCTTGTTCTTTGCAGCCTTGAAACGTTTGGTGGCAGCCTCCTTGCGCAACCATTCCAACTGCTCCATGCGATAGCCGTCGTAGCAGTTCATGCCTGCATACACGGGTTGCGTGTCGGGCTTATCCTCGCCTGTGTCGAGCATCACTATCACTGTGTTGCCAAAGTAGGCTATGTTGTAGAAGCGGTTGTTGGGGCAGCCTATCAGGTTCATGTAGTTGCGTGTGAGTTTACCGCGCATCTCGTGATTGCCACGAATGGAGATAAAGGGTTTGTTCTTTGCAAACATCTCTACCGAGGGGTCAATGTAGCCGTAGTATGGTGCCTCCTCTTTATCGTAGTAGCTTATCATGTCACCCAGATAAAATACCATATCTACGTTGTTGATGGGAAATTTGCCGAGCAGGTTCTTCACCTTCTGAGGTTTGTCGTGACCATCGTTGGTAAGCAGGAACGAGAAACTTTTCTGTTTGGGGTTGAGTGTTGTGAAATGCTCCCATGAACTTGCAATGCTGTCGCCGTATGTTACCTTATAGGGGCGATACTCTTTTATCTCCTTCGATATAAGGCGGTAGCGATATTGCACTCCGGGACGCAGACCTGTCACGCGCACTCTGTTCTCTTTGGTGTAGGCATCGTATTGTCCGGCAAAGACCGTTGCAAAACGTTGGGGCTTTGTCCATTTGTCGCCGATGACCTCCACCCACGAATATGCCTCAGTGGAGGTGGTGAAATAGATTGTCACCTCGTCGCTTCCCATATTTTGCAGGTAAGGACCATGGTTGAACGATAATTTTTGTGCGCTTGCAGCCATCGTGCACAGCAGCAACATTACGCAGCAGATGAGTTTTGTCTTCATATTCTTGTTTTTTTAGAAAAATATATATGCCAATGCTATTGCAGCCAAAATACCGGCAAAGTCGGCAAGCAATCCGCAGGTTACTGCGTGGCGTGTCTTGCGTATGCCCACACTACCGAAGTAGACTGCAAGTATGTAGAAGGTGGTGTCTGTTGCTCCTTGGAACAGGCAGGCGAGACGTCCCACGAAGGAGTCGGCACCATAGGTGGTCATGGTGTCTATCATCAGCCCTCGTGCTCCGCTGCCGCTAAGGGGCTTCATTATTGCTGTGGGCAGAGCAGCCACAAAATCGGTATCGCCACCGCAGAATGCCACGCATGCCGACACGCCGTCTATGAGCATATCCATAGCCCCTGAGGCGCGGAACACTCCCACTGCCACCAATATTGCCACAAGATATGGTATTATCCTCACTGCGGTGGAGAAACCATCCTTCGCTCCCTCGATAAATGCTTCGTAGACATTAATATTGCGACGTATTCCGGCAAGGATGAACAGTATGATTATGGTAAATAGAATAATGTTTGCAATGGAGGTAGAGAACAGTTCAACCTGTGTTTTCGACAACTGCATGAAGCCCACCGTTCCGGCTGCCACGAACAGGCATATTCCTGCTATGAACAGCATCATTGTGCGGTTGAAAAGATTTATGCGTTGATAGATACATGTGACAATGAGACCTACCAGCGTTGCCACAGAGGTAGCTATGAGTATGGGCATGAAAACATCTGTGGGTTGTGCCGCACCCATCTGTGCGCGATAGACAAGCACGCTCATGGGGATGAGTGTAAGCCCCGAGGTGTTCAGCACCAGAAACATTATCATGGGATTGGTGGCAGTATCTTTCTTGGGGTTAAGTTCTTGCAGTTCCTGCATGGCTTTAAGCCCCATGGGGGTAGCTGCATTGTCGAGTCCCAGCATGTTGGCGGCAAAATTCATAAACATGGTACCCGTGGCAGGGTGCCCTTTGGGTATGTCGGGGAAAATTTTGGAAAACACCGGCGACAGCATACGCGCCACAATGTTCACCACGCCGCCCTGTTCACCAATCTTCAGTATGCCCATCCATAAGGAGAGAACACCGGTGAGCCCCAGCGATATTTCAAATGCCGTCTTTGCGGTTGTAAATGTGGAGTTCATTATGGCAGGAAATATCTCCGTGTCGCCCATAAACAGCAGTCTGACGAGAGCTATTGCAAAAGCTATCAGAAAGAATGCCACCCATATATAGTTCAGCACCATGCTTGTAAAGTGTGTGTATGTGATTTATTAAAAAGCTGTCCCGAATTTCTGAAAATTATTTTCTTATAGAAGCCGAATGTTTCGCCATTCTTATATTCAAGAATGTTTGTTCCCCTCTTTTTCGCGATGATGCAGCCCGCTACATATCCTTAAAAAAAGAAATAAACATCTATCCTTGCTCTAAAAATTGGGCGATATAAATTCAAATAGCCTTCTAAGAGAGCAGCTCTCTCACCTTTGCCGAAATTGCTTTACCGTCGGCTTTTCCTGCCAGTTTCTTTGTTGCTACGCCCATCACTTTGCCCATCTCTTGCGGGGTTGTTGCACCCACCTCGGCTATAATGGCTTTCAATGCCTCGGCAAGTTCCTCGTCGCTCATCTGCTTGGGCAGATATTTTTCGAGGACAGCCACCTGCGCAAGTTCCTCGGCTGCAAGGTCGGCACGGTTCTGACTTTCATACAGCGCAGCCGACTCGCGTCCCTGCTTGGCAAGCTTGCCGATGATTTTTATTGCAGTTGCATCGTCTACCGTGTCGCCGGCCCCGGGAGCAGTCTTTGCCTCTATAAGAGCCTTTTTGATATTGCGCAGTGTGTCTAATGCCACTTTATCTTTAGCCTTCATTGCCTCCTTGAGGTCGTTGCTGATTGTATCAAACATTTCCATATTGTTTTCTATTATCGGTTAATTAATACTTACAAAACGTCAGTTCGAGATATGACAATTATATCCCGCGAACTAACCATCATAAAATCAAGACAATAGTAACGTTCTTCGTAAGTCATACGACCACCAAAAGAACGATAAAGCATTGCCATTGATTTTCCAAGGATAAAATTACAGTTTTTTTTCTATTTAGAAGTCAAATGAGCATCTTTTTTTTTGACGCACAACGCGAAAAAAGACGAGCAAGAAGTTGTTTGCATTGTGTGTCAGTACCTGTCCTCGGGTTTTGTGGGGTCGCTGACAATGTGCAAGGGAACAAATTCAAGGTAATCCAAATGATGCCCGGTAATATACTCACTCACAAGACGGAATCTTATTTTGTGACGGCCTGTGTCGAGATATTTTTTGGTAATAATTTTTCTAATGCACCAATTATTGTGCCTTGCCGGTACATGATTTCTGTCAACATATATCAATGGGGCTTTCATCCATCCTAAGTTACGCATATACCTGTCATTTTCAACGCCATTGTCATATGTTTCACTATCTTCTATACGACCGGTGTAATCATCAATTTCGCCAAATGGCAGTCCCTCGGGCTTGCCATCAATGTACACTTGCATTGGTCCAATATGATATATACTATTGCTTGCTGACTGTTTGGCAAAAGCCAAGCGTATTTCATATACCCGAGGAGGCAACGAAGGAAGTGTGAATTCCGCATCAAAAAGCCCTTGAAGCGTAATCATGTCCATATTGTAATACGACTCTGCGACACCTGAAGTTAAGATTATATCACCACTGTTTATCTTGACTTTTTCGCTGTATATATTTGGCAAACATGGCAAACATCTTGAATATCTTACATTGTTGCTTGATAGCTCAGGTATGAGACTGAAAAAATCAATTCTAATACGTTCGTTCAGTATGTTGCCTATCATTTCATCCTCATTGTACAGCAAAATTTTATCTATCGGATGCACTATGCCGTTGCTTGCCATTTGGTCAAATTCAGCATACGCTTCTTTCATCTTCACAAACTCGGTGAGTGGAATGACACGTACATTTATGTGGTTGCGCATCTCTGTGTTGAAAGGCTGTTTGCGCTTGCTATAGTTTATATATGTGTCTCTGCCTTCGGGGGTGCTAAGTGGCTTAACGGTCTTCATCAGCGGTCCCATCATTGTTTCAAAATAATCGTAACGGTCGTATAATGTCGGCATATATTCATCAAAATCATCGTATATGCTGTAAGGGACTATCTTGTTGTGTGGCATTTCGCGCTCCACAAAGTGATAAGCAACAAATTTGTAAAGTGCGTTTTTCGAGTTTTTGTAGTTTCCTTTTTCCTCTGTGCCGTACCATTTCTCGGCAAAGGCGATAAGGTCATTTATATTGTTTATGCCATGTCTGTTAAAAACTTCATCCGGTTCAATAAAACCGGTATATTTGAAATATCGAGTCTTAGGTGCATGATATAATGATTGAGTTACAATATAAGACTGAACGTTGTATTGTGTGTAATCATAGCTTGCATCAATGTCCTTTCGCAAGGAATCGGCAAAACCAGTCAGGTTCATTGCCGCAGTAAAAATCTTGAAGAATTGAGTTTCTCGTATCAGTTTAGGAACATTTTTTGACGTTGGGTCGACAACTTTATCAACAAAATGGACAATTCCATTCTCCACTTGGTTGTCGCCACCTATTATTGCTGCATTATTGTTGAGCATTATATAGAAGCGTTCGTTCTTGACAATGTAGTTTATGCCCAATAATCGATTGTTGAAATTTCGCGTAGCAAGCGCACCTTCGCTCATTTCTGCTATCCGATATGCTGCTTCTACTACATGATTTCCGGCAATCACTGTTGCCATGGAGTCGGTAAGGTCTTCAACGTACGGTGAGATTACACCCGTCCACACGGGGTTGTCGCTATCCTTTGTTGCGTGGTAGATGCTGTCCTGCTCGGCAACGAACTTTTCCACCGATTCGTTGTCGGGCAGAAACAGAGTGTATTGTCCCCAGGTTTGCATCAGACCGAAAAGCCCTGCGCGCTTCATCAGCGTTATCATATGCGAATACTTCTCGCTGCGGTTGAGCATGAAATCGGCAACCGTCTCGCCTGTGAAGACGTAGCGGTTGCTCTTGTCAATCTCCTCGCGGCAGGCGAGGATTGACAATGCTATTGTGAGTATGCAGAGTATCTGTTTCATTTTTTGTTATTTCTTCTTTACTCCTCCTCTTGGATAAGAGGAGGTGGCTGTCAAGCCGGAGGAGTTTGAAAATTTACTTG
>JAFTTA010000058.1 GCA_017467015.1 Bacteroidaceae bacterium | reverse complement strand
TCCGGCCATAATACCTTTTATGTCTATAGAGAGGTTCTCCATAGTCATGTCGGGCAAACGACGATTTAGCAAAGCACGGTTTATAAATGCGTCGGGGCGCAATCCGCCTGCTTTTTCTATTAATACCTTAACAGTAGAGATGTCACCACCTAATTGGAATTTTCCGGGGCGGAAAAGAGCACCCTTTACCTCAACCATATTCTCGTACGTGTTACGTATTGAGTCGACGCTCATGATGTCACCGTCACGCAATGCAAATTCCTTTTGTTTGCTGCTGTCAAGAGTGTAAATCTGACGTTCACGGTCACCCATACGTTCAATGCGTACATCACCGCGATATGCGTCTCGAGTAAATCCACCTGAATAGCGCAACAAGTCGGCTGCAGTCTCAGTAGGTTT
Source organism: Bacteroidaceae bacterium (assembly GCA_017467015.1). GTDB lineage: Bacteria > Bacteroidota > Bacteroidia > Bacteroidales > Bacteroidaceae > HGM04593. The sequence goes on along the minus strand of JAFTTA010000058.1, from coordinate 1,425 downwards.
CATCTCGTAATACATGGGACGCTTAACCTTACCCTCAACATTAACCAAGCAGTTATAGGTATCTACCGTAATTACATCGCCATCTTCCAGACGAATATCGTCTCCGGTTTTACCGTTCAGCAAATAGTCGTATACATCGAGAGTGAGAATTTTATTATTGTTTCTAAACAACTTAATGCCACGCAATGTACCGATCTCATTGACACCTCCGGCCTGATAAAGTGCATGAAATACAGATGCAAAAGCCGAAAGTGAATATGTTCCGGGATTTTCAACCTCGCCCATCACGCGCACTTGAATGGTACGAATTTGACCAAGCGTTAATTTGATGTTTGCGTTGGGAGTATCACCCGTAAGTCCGGCGTGTATCTGGCTGTAACGATCTTTTATATATTCGTCTGCCTCCTTAACAGTCAATCCATTAAGATATACCAGACCAACATTTTCCACATTTATGTAACCATCAGGCGAAATAATATCTGTTGCAGAAGACTCCACAGCACCCCAAACATCAACAATAACCTCATCGCCGGGGCCTAACTTGTAGTTTGCCGGTGTTGAGATATTGAGATTAGGTTCAAAATTCAGTTCCTTATCCTTAAATATATTATGACCAAACATTTTTATTTTCTTGTCGAGTTCTTCTTCAAGTTTCATCAAGCCTACAGAGTCGGGAAGCAACACATCAAGCGAGTCTCTGAAGTAGCCCATTTCAGTAGTCATTGAATTTTTATTGCGTGTTCTCACAAAATCGTCATCCTCGGGAACTGCATTTATTTTATTCTTATTTTTTTGTTTTTTTATATATTCGGTACGAATTTTATTGAGTTGTTCTTTTGTAACGCCACGTTTCAAGAGATTGGCTACAATCTCTTTGTTATCGGTACCCTTGTTCTGTTCCTCCTTAATATAACTGATAATTTCTTCATCAGTCATAACAGTAGAAAGATTTAAAGAATTTTTCGAATTTCTGCCTTAATCTTTTTGCGTACGCTCTTTGTTGTTGTTATTAGTTGTGTTGTTTCTATTGTAACCCTGAGCAAATGAAATTTGCACAAATAGCAACAAAACAAACAGAATATTTATTTTACGCATATCTATAAATTTTGTGTAGTAAAAATCTAAATAAAATTAAAATTCATCAAGCTATTTCATAAAATGTCGTAAAGGTAATGCTATTTTTTCTAAAATAGGCACTTTCGACTTCAAATTCTAAATTTTATGTCAAAAAAAGGTTATCTTTGCATCGTGCTATATAATACACATTCTGTTATCTGTAATCAGCAGACATCCTCTCTGCATATTTCATAACGGAAAATGACATCATATATTACATACATTATATATATACTTTAGAAAGAAGAAAATATGAAAGCATTTGTATTTCCCGTACAAGGTGCACAATTCACCGGAATGGGTAAGGAT
>JAFTTA010000007.1 GCA_017467015.1 Bacteroidaceae bacterium | reverse complement strand
GTATTTTCAAAACTTATTACTACATACCACTGCTTGTTATTATGGGTATGTTTACATTCTGGCAATATGGAGTTAATGGAATCAGGAATGGGTTGGGAGCCTCGCTATTTATTCTTGCTATGACATATGTTAACAACCCCAAAGTGATGATAATGCTGGTCGTTCTGGGATGTGGATGCCACAATAGCGTGTTTCTTATGGCAGCAGCGGCGGCAGCGGCATGGTTTATAAAAGATAGCAGAATATACCTTGGCGGTTGGGTGGCGTGTGTGATTGTATCATACATTGCCGGAGCAAGCATTCAGGATTATCTAGCAAACATTGGTATATTCGACATGGATGACAGATTTTCGGGTTATCTGACTGGAGATAACATGGTTGGTGAAATTGTGCAGATGAGCATGGTGTTCCGTTGGGACTTTTTGCTCTACAGCGCCATGGGTGTGGGTGTAGGTTACTATTTTGTTGTTCGCAAGAAGTTCGACGATGAGTATTACCATTGGATTTTCAACACATACCTCGCCACAAATGCCTTTTGGGTGTTGATTATACGTGCTGCATACAGTAACCGCTTTGCACAAATATCGTGGTTCATTCTGCCCATTGTATTGGTGTATCCGTTTTTCAAGCAACGTTTCTGGGAAAACCACGAAAAGATGCTTGGATATGCAATTCTGATGTTCTACGCATTTGCTTTTTATTCGAATATTTTGAAGTAAGCTAGTATGATTTCCCACCTAGTAACCTCTCCCCTATCATACATAACCCTCTTCCTTGTAGCAGGCTACCTGCTCCGCAGAAGAGAGAAACTGAAATGGGCGATGTATGCCACAGCAGCAGTTCTTGCATTGCTGTTCAGCACCCCCGCACTGCTGCAACATGCCCAAAAGCAGTGGTATGCGGAGTATGACCACCCTCTGCCCGAGGGGGGCAAATATAAATATGGTGTTGTGCTTGGCGGATACAGTGTGTGGGACCACGAACGGTGTCGTCCCGAACACAGCGAGATAAGCGACCGACTGTTCGAGGGTATCAGACTCTACAAAGAGGAAAAAATCGATAAGCTGTTGCTGGCATCGGACGGTTCCATAATAGAGTGTGAAAACAGCATGGAGATGAAAGGAAACCCCGAGGCAATGAAAGAGTACGTAAAGTTGTTCGGAGTTGCCGAGGAGGACATCGTTTTGGAGACCAAGGCATGGAACACCATGGAAAATGCCATCTTCACACGCGAACTGCTCAAGGATAGTTGCGAGGGTGTGTTGCTTATCACCTCGGCACTGCACATGCGACGTTCACTGGCAACATTCCGCAAAGCCGGCATAGAGGCACAGCCCTACATAACAGATGCTATTGTGAAGGTTGGCAACGGCAGAGAGAGGTGGCGACCATCGATGTACACCATGCTCAGCTGGAGTGAGTTGTTGCACGAATGGATTGGATATGCAGTATATTACTTAAGAGGCGACATTTGATTATGAAAGCAAAAATTTTAACATACTCTGTATTCATTGCCATGACCTTGCTGTTGGTTTTCTCGGCAATGGTTATGCCCATGACTCCCGAGCATGGCTACTACACAGCACTTGCCAAATACATGGCAGAGGGGTTGGTGCCATACAACGATTTCTACACCATGGACACCCCTGTCGGCATCGGCATCTATTCTCTGCTCTACAGAGTTGCAGGTGTAGGAGCATCGACATACCTCAGCAACGTGCTTATTGTGTTTGCAAACCTGATGAACATGTTGTTGATGGCGAAGCTGATGAGAAGGCTGAAGGTGAGCAGTATTTTCATTCCGGCAGGAGTGCTTTTCTACTTTGTGATGTGCTACTCGTCAGATGCACTGCACATGAACATGGAGTCGATTGCTATGACCTTCATGCTGTCGGCATGTTTGCTGATGATGAAAAGAAAAAAGCTATACTGCATCGTTTCGGCATTACTGATTGCACTCGCCGTCGGGTGCAAAGCACAGTGCATGGTGATGTTGCCGGCTACATTGCTTTTTGTAGCAATAAAGGGTAAAAAGAACAAAATAGATATAGAGAACAGCATTCTGCTCATGGCATGCGCTATTGCATTTGCCTTTGCCGGATATACAGCCATTGCGCTTATAAGCAACAACCCCGATTGGTGGGAAAATATTAAATGGAGCATTGAAAAACACCCATACTACAATGAGATAAGCTGCAGAGAGGAACTGACATATCTGGTTATTCAGAGTGCAAGATGCGGATTGATATTCTTCTTGTTGCTGCCATTTGTGTGGAAGAAGATGAGCCACTATGGAAGACGTTGCGCAGTTATAGGCATTGTAGCCACAATGTGTTATTTCACATTGTTCATCTTCGGAGTTGAGGTTTCGCACGGCATGTTTCTTTATCCGTTTGTGGTCCTGTCGCTGATGCACATGATGCAGGCAATTAACAAAAGGTGGGTTGCGGCAACTCTGTCGATAATATTGCTGTCGGTACCCACAGCATTGTGCATAAGAGAATTATTGAAATTCGGCAACGGAGCTGCAAGAAATGAGATAGATGAGGAACTTGCCATTGTAAAAGATATTATGCAAAAGCCCGGCAAAGCAGTGATGCTCATAGACAGCGAGCTGGAATATTATGTAGGGCCACAAATATTCTCGGAATGTCCGCATGTGAAACCCGTAGTCATCGGGAACGGCTCGCTGGGCTTCAGAAATAGTTACAAAGAGAGTGATTATTTCGTAGCCAACATGCACGAAGCAGATTATATCATAATAAACGACCAAGCATTCAGCGGATTGATGCTTAGAAAAGAGAGACATGTCATTGGCGACAAAATTGAAAACATGAATTGCATAGGGACACAATCCATAATCATATATGAAAAATAAAAATATTTATCTCTACGGAGCAGGAGGGCATGCAAAAGTTGTGATGGACATTCTGGATGCATGCAAAATGCAAACGGCAGGAATTGTCGACGATGCTCCCACATTAGAAGAGTTCATGGGTTACAAAGTGGCACATGAATTCACCAAAGAGGCGGAATATATCATCAGCATAGGCAACTGCAATATACGCAAAAAGGTAGCCGAAAAACTAAGCAACGGAGGATGCAGTTTTGCCACAGCCATTCACCCGAGCGCCACGGTGTCGCCACATGCCGGCATAGAGGAAGGCAGCGTGGTGATGCAAGGAGCTGTGATACAAAGTTGCGCACACATAGGAAGACATTGCATCGTCAACACAAATGCATCGGTAGACCACGACTGCATGATAGAAGACTTTGTGCACATAGCCCCCGGAGCCACCCTGTGTGGCGAGGTGTGCGTCGGTGCCGGCAGTTGGATTGGTGCCGGAGCCGTCGTCATTCAAGGAGTGAAGATAGGAAAAGGTTGCATGATTGGCGCCGGAGCTGTGGTCTGCTCCGACATTCCCGATGGCGTCGTTGCCTACGGCAATCCATGCAAAGTGAAACGTAGAAACGATTGACAAACTGTATCCGACTATTCAACAAAAATGAACATATACGCAAAATACATAAAAAGAGCAGCCGATTTTTTAATCAGCCTCACTGCACTCCTGTTCATATGGCCATTACTGCTGATTGTGGCAATAGTACTGAAGATAGCAAACAAAGGAGCAGGAGCAATCTTCACTCAAGAACGCCCTGGATACAAGGGGAAAATATTCAAAGTGTACAAATTCAAGACAATGAGCGACGAGACAGACGCGGAAGGCAATCTGCTGCCCGACGCCGAACGTCTCACAAAAACAGGCCGTCTGGTACGTTCGACCTCGCTCGACGAACTGCCTCAGCTGTTCAATGTGCTGAAAGGAGACATGGCAATAATAGGTCCGCGCCCATTGCTACCGCAATACCTGCCACTCTACACACCACAGCAGGCACGCCGACACGATGTGCGTCCGGGCATAACAGGATGGGCACAAGTGAATGGCAGAAACAGCATCAGTTGGACAAAAAAATTTGAACTCGACGTGTGGTACGTGGACAACTGCTCTCTGTGGCTCGATATTAAAATAATATTCCTTACAATAAGAAAAGTATTCATCCGCGAAGGCATCTCACACGAAGGCGAAGCCACCATGAGCTACTTCGACGGCAGCAACTGATGTCAAACATCATTTACTCTCGCCACCCTCTTTGGTTACAGCACCGCGAATGGAGAGTATGAATGGCGAAGTAGAATTATTGCCATAAACACGAATAAGTTTCATAAACGCTCCTGGACGTTTCTTTGGATTAAAAGAGATTTTAATGCAAGCAGTGTCGCCCGCAGCAATAGCCTCTTTGGGATATTCCGAGGTTGTGCAACCACATGATGTTACAACACTTGTTATATGAAACGGCACCTTACTCTCGTTCTTCAGTACAAAAATGTGGCTTACATTACCGCCATTCTCTGGAATTGTTCCAAAATTATGTACGCTCTTCTCGCATGACAGATGTATTTTCTGTGCAGCAGCAAAGAGAGGGCACACACAAAGCAGAAAAATAAATATATTTCTAAACAGATAATTCATAAGCCATATATTACCTTTGCAAAGGTAAAAAATATATTATTTCCATGGAAGAAAACAACGACAAAATAAAATCCACCTCTTTCGAGTCGCTCGACATACTCATCAGAAAATGGCGCGAAGGCACATTCGGAGAGATACTCGACGACTGGAAATGGATATTCACATACAGCCTACGCTACAAAGGAGCAATAGCCTTTTACCTGCTTCTGGGAATTTTCAGCACCAGCATGGGACTGGTGGGCAGCATTGCCGGAAAATACCTTATCGACATCATTACCGGGCACCAGACAAGCAAACTGTGGATACTCATAGCCGTGATGGTGGGCAGCGGATTGTTCGGTTTGGTATTCAGCAGCCTCATCAACCGCATAACCACCAAACTGAGCATATATATAAACAACGACATACAAGCCGACATTTTCGACAAAATAATAGATGCCGACTATATGGCACTGAACAGATACAGCAACGGCGACGTGCTGAACAGATTTACCGGTGACATCGGCACTGTAAGCAGCAACGCCATCAGTTGGCTGCCATCTATAGTAATCTCGATATATCAGTTCATTGCCAGCTTTCTTGTGATAATGCACTACGACATCACTATGGCATGGATAGCCTTTGCCAGCGCGCCGTTCCTGCTTATAGTGTCGCGCTTTGCCATAAAAAAACAGCGCGAATATGGTAAAAAGGTACGCGAGATGAGCAGCGAGGTGATGACATTTGAAGTGGAAACCTTCTACAACTTCGACACCATTAAATCTTTCGGCATCACAAAGCAATATAGCGAAAAGCTACGCTGGTGGCAAAGAAAGTTCAAAGACATCAGCCTCGACTACAACCTGTTCTCAATTAAAACAAACATATACATGTCGGTAGTCGGAATGTTCGTGCAGTTCCTCGCATTCTTCTACTGTCTCTATCTGCTGTGGACCAACGCCATCACATACGGAACACTGACACTCTTCATGCAACAGCGCTCGGCACTTTCGGGTTCGTTCAACAGCGTGCTGTCGATAATACCTGCATTTCTCAACAGCTCGGTATCGGCACATCGCGTACGCGAACTTGTGGAGCTTCCCAAAGAAAAGCACGTTCCGGCAAGCAACAAACTCAACCAATACATTAAAGATGGCTTCACAGTGCAGATGCAAGG
>JAFTTA010000057.1 GCA_017467015.1 Bacteroidaceae bacterium | reverse complement strand
CTTTGAAACTTTGCAAGTAAACTTGCGTTTCGCTCGCTGGCACGGTCGTTCCGCAACACCCAAAAACCATCAGCTTCGGATGCTGTTAAGAAAGCGTCCATGCGCAGAGCTTTTTGCTTCTTTTTGTCGGCACAAAAAGAAGAGAACACTCTGTGTAATAATAAATTAATTAAAACTGCCAATTATAAGAAAAATAAACCTTATTCATATCATTAGAAATAAATGTATCCTTAATCATAATCACAAACAACCACAAAACACAAACCCACACCATGATAACCAAACTACTACACCAAATATGGAACGAGCGCAAGCAAAATGCATGGCTCTTCTTCGAACTATTCATTGTGAGCATATTCATGTGGCTCGCAATAGACCCATTGTTCAACCTCGTCATCCGCGACAACATAGCCAAAGGCTACAACAGCGACAATATCTACAGCATATACTTTTCACATCACAACAAGAGAAGTCCCAAATACAAAGCCGAATTTGACAATGCGACAACAATTAGTGAAAACTACATGCAGATATTGAATTTCGTAGAGAATATGCCCGAAATTGAAAATTATGGAATTTCAAAAGGAAATTTTCCCGGCAGTGATTTTAGCGGTAAATGGGATTTCACCGTCAGTGGTGAAATGCGCGCCGATGGGAAAGAGATAAAAAAAGAAATATGTTACTACATTAATGTACAAACGACCAAAAGTAATTACTACAAAACTTTTGAGATAAAAGATGCCGCCACCGGAGAAATTTACAAAGAAACAAAAGATAACAATGGTGGTTGTTATGTATCGAAAAGCCTTGCGAAAAAACTATTCGACACAGAGAGTGCCATTGGCAAAAGAATAAACATGGACAAGATGCAAAGAAGTTTCACCGTCTTAGGTGTCTTTGAGGATGTTCAATCTGTTATTTATTCCGAGCCCGGAGAACTGATGATTATAAACCAAGAATTCACTACGCCAAACAACAATTATACTGCCACCGACTATGTGATACACATTAAACTGAAAAAGGGAGTGGACACACATCTGTTCAAGAAAAAAATCGAGAACGAAATTATGCCACAACTTAGCATAGGAAACATCTACTGCAAAAATTTTATTTCGCACGAAGAGATGAAACATCTGTATGAAGATGTCTATGGAATAAAAAACAAATACAGACAGAATTTTATTATATCGTCTTTTGCTATACTATGCACGATATTGGGAATAATTGGTACTTTCTGGATACGCGCCGTTGCTCGCAGACAAGAGATTGGAATAATGCAAAGTGTAGGTGCTACACGTGGCACCATAGTTGGTCAATTTGTTATAGAAGCGGTTATCCTTGCAACCTTTGCCTTTGCACTTACAATGCCCTTGATACTGCACAAGATACATACGATGGGATTTGCCGAACCACTGACAACTTTCATAGAGTACAAGCCTATTGGCGAAACAGCATTATGGTGCAACAAGCCTGTTCCTCATTTCATTATTGTTTCGGCGATAAGTTATGTGCTTATAACAATAACATGTATCATAGGGGCAGCCATTCCGGTTGCAGTAACTATAAAAAGAGAGCCGGTAGAGGCACTGCGCGAAGAGTAATATTATAAACAACAACCACTATGATTAAACAACAACCACTATGATTAAACAACATCTACGCCAAGCATGGACGATGATGAAGCAGCAAAAGTTCTTCACAACTGTCTACATCACCGGAACAGCCATCAGTATAGCACTTGCAATGACGCTGTTCATCGTCTTTTACATAAAACTGGGCAACATCTACCCCGAGAAGAAACGCGACCGTACATTAGTGATAGAAAACGGTTACTACGAAAAGGTAAATAAGAACGGAAATAGCTCGAGCGGCAACTGCAACCCATCGCGCACTATAATAGAGCAGATAAAGAACGACGCGAAACATCTTGAAAGCATAGGCTATTGTATAGACAGGAATTTAGAACATCCTAAAATTATTAATGTAGATGGTAAGGATTTTGGGAAATGCAAAAACCCCGCTTTCACCAACAGCGGATGGTGGCATTTGTTCGATTACAAATTTCTGTCGGGAAGAGGATATACCGAAAAGGAAGAACACGATGATGTAGCCGTGCTCAGCCGCTCTTATGCCATGCAACTGTTTGCCGACACAGCCATTACGGGCAGAAGCATAAATATTACAGGCAGTCCCTACCGCATTATAGGCGTGGTGGAGGATGTGCCGCACTTTATGAGAATTACAACGAGTGACATGTGGATACCCATTAACAGTTCACAGGCTGATAAATACAAAGAGGACTATATGTCGGGGCTAAACACGCTGCTTATGACAGCGCCATCCTCTGCCGAGAAAGAGTCACTGAAAAAAGAGGTTGAAGATATTTTGAGGCGCATGGCACAAAACCTCAGCGAAGGAGAAAAATGTGAGTTCGAAGTGTGGGAACATTGGCGATTGGCACTGATGTCTAGCGAGGAGGATAATTTCTTTGCAGCCATGAGCCGTTACTTCTATATGTTGCTGGCATTCCTTTTCATTCCTGCGCTGAACCTTAGCGGAATTATATCATCGCGCATGAAGGGACGTATGATGGAGGTTGGCGTGCGCAAGGCATACGGCGCCACAAACGGGCAAATAATCTCACAAGTGCTATGGGAGAATCTGCTGCTGACAGCCATTGGAGCAGTAATAGGATTATTGCTTTCATATATTGTGGTTTACACTTGCAACAGCTGAATTGTAACGTTTTTCGATATTTTCATTCCCCCAATGCCAACGACTAATGGCATTACTCAAAGCATGTTGCTGAACCCCACTGTCATCCTCGGCACATTGTCGCTGACACTATTGCTGAATATCGCATCGGCACTGCTTCCGACGATGATTGCACTGAAGAAGGATATTGTTCAGTCGTTGTATCAGAGAAGATAAAAAGATTAAGGATTATGATTAAGGATACTAAAACATATAGAATTATTTATTTCAATGAGAGGGTCATTGCTTCAT
>JAFTTA010000056.1 GCA_017467015.1 Bacteroidaceae bacterium | reverse complement strand
GATAAATGCTGCAATAGTAATAATTGCAGCAATGGCTGATATCTTTTTCCACATAACGACTGCGTGGTTCCTACGAGCAACATTCTTAAGTTTCATTGTGTAGGTCAGATATTTAGGGGTAAGCATGTCTATTATTTTACGACCGACTTCATCGTTAATATAGTCAAAATCTTTTTCCATAAGATATTAATATTAAATTTACATTGATTATATTATTGCATTTTTAAATTTTCTTTTAAGTTTCTCTATTCCATATTTAAAACGAGATTTTGCAGTGGTTACCGGAATGTCTAAAATATCAGCTATTTCTACAAAAGTTCTGTTGCTATGTATATGTAATCTTATAACTTCACTTTGTTCGTGCGGAATTATTTCTAGTAATGAATTTATCAATGCAAACTCTTCTTCAAGGCTTTTAGGCTCGGTAATCAATATATTTTGCTCTATACTTTCTATGCTTACAATCTTATTTTGTGTACGTTGGCGTAAAAGTAGAGTGCAATTGTTCGATAATGCACGATAGATGTAACTTTTTAAGTTTTCAATATTGTCGGTTGTGTCGATTTTGGTATATAAATGGATGTATAAGTCCTGTATAATGTCTTCAGCATCCTGTTTGTCACCGAGCCGATAAAATGCGTACCGATAGAGGTCTTTTAGTTCATTTTCCATCGTTTTTGTGAGTTTGTCAGTAGTTATCTGTTTTTTGGTGGCCATAAATTATTTTTTTTGTTTCTACTGTAAGGAAGCAAAAGAATATAAAAAGACTTAGAAGCTGTTTAAATTTCTTTCGAAAAAATAATTACATTGTTCGCGAGTTGTGCTTGTCTTTTTATGCTCTATTTTGTATGTTTTACCCTTTTTCGCAGTTACATAGCCCGCTATGCGCCTTTGAAAAATGAAAAAACATCCTAAAAAAGAGCTATAAAAATTTCAAGGACATAAATTTAAACAACTTCTTATTAGGGTTGATGCTTTTTGTAAAATAAGTCATAATTTTCTATATTTGTGTTGTATTGCGAATATATACATCAAATGATAGTTTATAAATAAGTTTGAAATAGAACGCTAGCAAAAAGAAGTATTGAATATTATTCAAAGTTACGGCCTATTTATATAAATAGGATTAAAACAACTTTTAATAAAATATAGTATATGAAGAACACCATATTAATGGCAATTGCAATATTTTTGTCTTCATGTGCGATGGTTACAGCACAGAATCTACCGCGTCTGAAAGTATCGCCCGACAAGCATTTTCTGCAAACGGCCGACGGCAAACCTTTCTTCTATTTAGGCGATACTGCGTGGGAACTTTTTCATCGCCTCGACCGCGAAGAGGCCCTTCACTACCTGAAAAACCGTGCAGAGAAAGGGTTCAATGTCGTTCAGGCAGTTGCTCTTGCCGAAATAGACGGTGTGGACACCCCCAATGCCTATGGTCATCGTCCGCTTATCGACCGCAACCCTGCCAAGCCCGACTGCAAAGATGGCGACAACAACGACTATTGGGACCACGTGGACTTTATAGTAAGCAATGCCAATAAAATGGGACTTTACGTTGGACTTTTACCCACGTGGGGACGATGGTGGAACGACGGCAACCCTATTTTTGGCAAAGAGAACGCCGAAGCATACGGTCGATGGATTGCCGGGAGATATTCAAAGTACAGCGTTATATGGATACTCGGTGGCGACCGCAACCCCGACTCACGCGAAAAGCAAGAGATTATCCGCGCAATGGCACGTGGCATACGCAGTGTAGATAGGGATAATCTTATAACATTCCACCCAACAGGGTGGCAGACATCGTCGAAATGGTTTCATGGTGATGAGTGGCTTTCATTCAACGGACGACAAAGCGGACACAACCAACGATATAATTCTAACATGCAGATAATTGACGACTTCCGTCGTTCACCGGCAAAACCAATCATCGAACTTGAGCCGCTATACGAAGACCACCCTCTTGAATTCAACCCCGACAACGAAGGGCACTCATGCTCGTGGGACGTGCGTCGCACTCTCTACTGGAGCGTCTTTTGCGGCTCGGCAGGTGTTACCTATGGGCACCACTCGGTGTGGCAGATGTATGACCCGGCAAAAGGTCGAGCACCGATAAACCGTCCACTCATGGGGTGGTGCGAGGCTCTGGAACAACCCGCCGCAAAGCAGGCTGCGCATTTGCGCCGATTGATGGAGTCACGCCCCTATTTCTCGCGTATACCCGTTCCGCGGTTTATTGTCGATGATAAAGTGTGGTCGTCTGTTCCCGGTGCCGGACGTTACCGCTTTGCAGCAACAATGGACAGCAAAGGTTCGTGGGCAATGGTCTATGCTCCGATAGGTCGCACATTTTCAGTAAATACAAACATGCTCAATGGCGAAAAACTTGTTGCCTGGTGGTACTCTCCGCGTTCGGGCAAAGCAAAGAAAATAGGGAAGTTTGTGAATGATGGCACGGTGCTTTCGTTTACCCCTCCGGCAAAAGGCGAGGCTCTCGATTGGGTACTTGTGATAGACGATGCCCGGAAGAGATATCCGGCTCCGGGCAAAACACTGAAGAAGCAGTAGCAACAACTGCAAAGAGTAAAAAAAACTTTGTCGCACTTTTAGAAGCTGCTTGAATTTCATTTCAACTTCATGTATATCCGCAAAATTGATACATCCATAAATTTATTTTCCAGCTTTTTATACTATCTTCGCAAAAACAAACAATATTTACATAATTTATACATTATGAAAAGAAAAGAGATTTTTGCAACGCTCATGGCATTGTTGCTTGTAGTCGGATGCACACAGCCTCCGCGCACTTTCACAAACGAAGAGATTACCGATGCGTGGCACAAAGGATTAACCCTGCCCGTTGACGCATCGAAACAGTTCCCTCCCAAGCCCGTGACACCCCAAAACGACAACGGAATGAACGTACTTGTCGATGTTTCACACCAATGTACATTTGCCTATCTGTGGGGCATGCCTCCACAGTTGAGAGCCGAAGGCTACCGTGCAATACCCTCAATGGCATCACTTAACACAGTACTCGACGAGGATGGCGTCAGCCGCATGCGTTTGCAGTTCGACGAAGAAAACAACGTTTATCCCTTTGGCTGGGTGCCCAACTACAAATACAACATCATCCTCACCCAGCAACTTGAAAGAAACGCACCCAAATACACTAAAGAGGAGTGCAAGGCGCTCGAGGACTTTGTAGCCGACGGCGGTTCGCTATACATTCTCACAAACGCACAAAGCAGCGTCGAGGGTTGGAGCATGAACGACCTTGCTGCGGTGTTCGGAGCAAAATACACCGACAAAAGCGACAAGAGCAATGGTGTAAACTATGCAGCAATAGAGGTTGATGAGAATTGGGAAGTGATGGCAAAAGGCGACAATGGACTTCCCGTACGCGCACGCCGCAACTACAAAGATGGTAGAGTGATCATCAGTGGTTATTGCGAGGAGATTAAGTTTGAGGAAATTAACGACCAGGCAAGCGACGAGGAGAAGGCACGCAAAAAAGCCATCAACGAATGGAAACGCGCCGTCATTGATGAGTCATTCGGTTGGTTGTGCGAGAACCAACAAAACTTTGGCGAGAAATACCGTCCCGGACAAAGTGGATGGGGCGGCGGTGGCGCCATCTACCCCGAGCTTGAGACCAACCTCGACGGATTTGTTGTCTACTACACCCCCAACATGGACGAAAAACTGAAACAGACTGTCGTTACAGAAATGCCCCGCATTACTAAGCAGATAATGGCGTGGCACCCCTCTACACCCACACCCGAGCCTATGTATCTGCTGCTTGCAGCCGGAGGTGGCGGCGGCTGGGCAGTAAACGCATACAAGCCCAAAGAAAATGGCATCATCAGCACCGACATCGAAGGATTGATTGGAATATATGCACACGAACTTGCACACACCCTTGGCGGCCCTGCCAACGCCAAAGGTGAAAAAGCCGGCGAGTCGCCTTTCCACAACCAAGGCGAAGCACATGCCGGATGGTTCCAGGGAAAAATCATGGCTATGTACGACAGCACCCTGCTCGAGAAAGGCAACAGAAATTGCGAAGCCCTCTTCACCCCCGAATATATTAACCTCGACCTTAAGCGTTACACCAACGACGAGGCATACGCCGACAGCTGCGGAAAAGGAAAAGATTGGGGAAAATCGTGGGTAATATGGCAAAAGATGGACGACGTATACGGCCCCACATGGTACCCCCGTTGGAGAAACATCCAATATACACGCTGGATGGAAACACCCGAGAAAGTACTCACATGGGAAGAGACAGTAGAAGATATGTCAATAGCTGTTGGCGAGGACCTTTTCCCCTTCTTCCGTGCACTTAATACCAGCCTCGATCGCGAGACCTGCGGCGAGATTACATTCAATGGCGAGAAACTGACATTGCCTGTTGCACGCATAGATGCTACTACACCTCCGGGCAAAGTTAACCTTTCGGCTATTGGTGATTGGTCGAAGCCTTTGCCTAAGAAATAAACAGAATATTTTCATGTATACCAAAATGATGGCGACTAAAATGTCGCCATCATTTTTAGTACTATCATTATCACTTTTAGGTAAATAACTCACTAAATTTTCCTAAATTCGAACGAAAATAGAAAACATTTGCAACAATATGTGATAATCTCCGCAAAAAAGATTAATTTTGCTATTGCAAATACTGCGAAACGTCAAAAAAATATAAGAACATGTACGATTTAGCCATACGCGGTGGAGGCCCTGCTGGATATGTTGCAGCAGAAAATGCCGGAGCCAAAGGATTGAAAACCATCCTTTTCGAAAAGAGAGAACTGGGTGGAGTGTGTCTTAACGAAGGATGCATACCTACCAAGACAATGCTCTATAGTGCAAATATGTAAGACCATGCTACCGGTGGAAAGAAATATTGCATCACAGCCGAGAACGTCAATTGCGAGTACAAGAAGATGGCTGACCGCAAGACAAAAGTAGTACGCAAATT
>JAFTTA010000055.1 GCA_017467015.1 Bacteroidaceae bacterium | reverse complement strand
TCAATATCGACGAGGATGCATACGAACTTCTTAATACATACATAGAGAGTCTTAAAACCGGTTTCTCACAGAACGATGACGGTGACGAGATTGTTGCAGATATAGAGGCACGTTTGGGTGAGTTGTGTGAGACTCGTATGCGTGAAGGCTCAGCGCGAATAGTTGATTTTGCTATGGTCGACGAGTTTATCACACGCATGGGACATCCCGAGTCTATGGCAGAGGAGTTATCAGAAGAAAAGAATGCTTCAGATGGTGATGCCAACTCCGAAGATAATAATGCTTCCAATAATGCTTCTCGCGAACCTTGGCGCGATGCCATGCTGCTGGGTAAAAAACTCTATCGCGATATGCGCGGCGGTCTTTTGGGTGGTGTCTTTAGTGGTATAGCTGCATACACCGATTGGAATGTATGGTTGTTGCGTGCTATGGGAATAGTAGCGTTGTATTTTATTGGTTTTTTAACTCCCGTTGTCTATATAATTTTATGGATGATACTGCCGAGTGCTACGAGCGTAATAGATCTTATTCGTATGCGCGAGGTGAAGCCCGTAGTCGGTGAAAGGGTGGAGGATGCTTGGCGCAGAGCATACGAACGCGCCTCTGCTGAGGTTATGTCGGGAGTGGGCAATGATAATAAAGGTTGTCTTGGCGGTTGCTTGGTGGTGATGTTGGCTTGTATATTCTTGCCTATAATAATGATGTTCTCTATGCTAGGATTTGTGCAACGTGTAGTGATGCAATCGTTTGGAATGCCTGACGTTTTCGTAGGAGACATAGGGATTCTTCACGATGCGTCGATGAGTATGTTTAACAATATCATGCTTTATATTTTGTTGCCTGTGATTGTAATCATCCCCATCTTTTTTGTTGTTCATTATGTGCTTCAAAAGAAAAACAAAACAAAAGCTTTGAAACAGTGGGTAATTGTAACACTATTGGTTGTTTGGGCATTGTTTGCTTTGTTATTTGCTTATTTGTATAATGGCATTGGAAATGAAAATTCCCAAGACGGCGTTTTAAATAGTAAAGTTTTCTCTCCAAAATCTACGGTTAGTACGACAAGTACCTTGCGTGAAACGTTGAACTCCTTTTTGATGAGCATAAACGAGGCGTCGCCCGAACTTGCAGAGGCTTTGATGAAATATTACAAAACAGATGGAAACGCCGTTGATAGCAGAGTGTATAACCGTGTGCTGTGGCACCACTTGGCTTCGCAACGCAGCGATTCGCTTATTCCGTTTGTTGTCGAATGTACACAGTTCGATGATAGAAGCGTTTTGACAATTATGCCACGCGATGAGTGGAGGGAATATATATCTACACCTACTTCTGTCTCAAGAATTGAAGTGGTGGGGCATGGCACCGCGCCTTCTGAACTTTATTGTGTGGTCGATACAGTGAAAAAACAGTTGTGGGTCGACCTTTCGCGCTGTAATAAAACGCATAGCGTCTATATTGAGAAAAATTCCAACCCCGGCTGGACGACAGATATTGTAAAAGACAGTTTCTTGCTTGCGGAGCACCCTGGTTGTTTTGCGTTATCTCTGGAATTGTATTGCGACGGTGCCTCTCCCGTTATTAAATTGCATGAAAATGTGAATGGAGAAACTCTTTCCAAAGATGTTACTAATACTGTTTTCAGAAAAGAAATAGATTATTCCCGAAAGCGTCCTTTTTAGAGTGTAATAGCGCACCGAAAAGACTTTTTATCCGCTAAGGTGCTGATTTTTGTTCATATTGTTTTGTAATACTAAAAAAAGAGAGTATATTTGCATGAATTTTAAAAAACTAACCATGATTACAGGCAGCTTCTCATATCTACGACTTAGCGTGGTGGTTATCCTATCTGACTAATGGGAGAGAATGGCTGTGCATTTATAAATATAAATTACAGGCCTTTCTCATATATGAGAAAGGTTTTTTTAGTATAAGAAATATGAAAAACAAATTACGTAGTGCACAATGCACCGAGGGCAGAAGAATGGCAGGAGCAAGAGCTCTGTGGATTGCCAACGGCATGAAACGCGAGATGTTCGGTAAACCTATTATCGGCATTGCCAACTCCTTTACACAGCTTGTTCCCGGACATACACATCTGCACGAGGCAGGTCAACTTGTAAAGAAAGAGATAGAGAAACTCGGTTGCTATGCAGCTGAGTTCAACACCATAGCCATAGACGATGGCATCGCCATGGGACACGATGGAATGTTATACTCACTTCCTTCGCGCGACATCATTGCCGACAGCGTGGAATATATGTGCAACGCCCACAAGGTGGATGCTCTTGTATGTATATCAAACTGCGACAAAATTACCCCGGGTATGTTGATGGCATCAATGCGACTCAATATCCCCACTGTATTTGTGTCCGGTGGCCCTATGGAGGCAGGAAAATATAATGGCCAGAAACTTGACCTTATTTCAGCAATGGTAAAAGGTGCCGATACATCGGTTTCTGACGAAGAACTCGCAGAGGTTGAAAGACGCTCATGTCCTGGTTGCGGATGCTGCTCGGGTATGTTCACAGCCAACTCAATGAACTCACTTACCGAGGCTATCGGTCTTTCGCTTCCCGGTAACGGAACAATACTTGCCACACACACCAACCGCCAACAGTTGATGAAAGATGCAGCCAAACTGGTGGTTGAGAACGCATACAAGTATTACGAAGAGGGTGACGAGAGCGTGCTTCCAAAGAGCATTGCCACACGTGAGGCATTCCTAAATGCAATGACACTCGACATTGCCATGGGTGGCTCTACAAATACCATTCTTCACCTGCTTGCTGTTGCTCAAGAGGCAGGCGTGGATTTCAAAATGGAAGATATCGACAAACTGAGCCGTGCAGTACCTTGTCTCTGCAAACTTGCACCCAACACAGCAAAATACAGCGTAGAGGACTGCGGTCGTGCCGGTGGTATACTCGGCATCCTTGGCGAACTTGCTAAGGGTGGTCTTCTTTATACCGATGTAAAACGTGTCGACAGAGCCACTTTGGGCGAGGATATAGCAAAATACAGTATCTTGGGCGATAAAATCGACCCCGAGGCTGCACGTATTTACGGAACAGCTCCTGCAAATGTGTTCAGTAATGTAATGGGCTCTCAAAGTGCAACATGGGATACACTCGACACAGACAGAGCCACAGGATGTATTCGCGACCTCGAACATGCCTATTCAAAAGATGGCGGTCTTGCAATACTCTTCGGTAATATTGCCAAAGATGGTTGCGTGGTTAAGACAGCCGGTGTCGACGAAAGCATATGGAAGTTCAGCGGCACAGCAAAAGTGTTCGACTCACAAGACGCTGCCGTTGAAGGTATCCTTGGCGGCAAAGTTCAGGCAGGCGATGTGGTAGTCATCATCTACGAAGGTCCCAAAGGTGGTCCCGGAATGCAGGAGATGCTCTATCCTACATCATATATAAAATCACGTCACTTGGGCAAAGAGTGTGCCCTCATCACCGACGGACGCTTCAGTGGCGGTACATCGGGCTTGAGCATCGGTCACATATCACCCGAAGCAGCAGCCGGTGGCAATGTAGGCAAACTTCGCGATGGCGATATAATTGAGATTGACATTCCCAACCGTACAATAAACGTAAAACTCAGTGACGAAGAGCTGGAGGCACGCGAGATGTTCCCCATGACACGTGACAGAGTAATCCCC
>JAFTTA010000054.1 GCA_017467015.1 Bacteroidaceae bacterium | reverse complement strand
GTCATTGACTCGTTTTGCTTTTCGCAACCCAAACGGCATAACCTACGGCTATGCTACGTTTGACCTGTTGCTGCAAAACTCGTCGATAACAAAAAAAAGGTCATTGACTCGTTTTGCTTTTCGCAACCCAAACGGCATAACATGCGGCTATGCTGCGTTTGACCTGTTGCTGCAAAACTCGTCGATAACAAAACGTTGTTTTGTCATTTCGACGACTGCAAGGAGGATAAATCTCACAAAGCAGTAAAATCAAACCATCCTCACATCAATAAAAATCGGGATACGCCACATACACGATTATGCATTTTAATTAATATTTTGTTTCCACGTTTAAAGCACCTTGCAAATGAAGGCCAGCAGCATCGTATGCAACGTATCCCTGAGCTGGAGAACCACCAACCGGCTTTTAGTTTCTTACATCTTATCCTTGAGAGAATCCACAACAAGGCCGTCGAACAGGTTTATTACCCTGTTGGCATACTGTGCATCCTTCTGCGAGTGGGTAACCATGACAATGGTTGTACCGGCATCATTGAGTGCCTTGAGCGTGATCATCACATCACGGCCGTTCTTTGAGTCGAGGTTACCGGTAGGCTCATCGGCAAGTATAAGCCCCGGCTTTGTAACCACCGCACGTGCAATCGCCACACGCTGCTGCTGTCCACCCGAGAGCTGGTTAGGGAAATGTTTGGCACGGTGTGCTATATTGAGGCTTATCATCACCTCCTCAACCAGCTTCTTACGCTCGGCCGTCGAGTAATCAAGATAGGTAAGCGGCAAAGCGATGTTCTCCTCTACCGTCATCTCCTCGATAAGGTTGAACGACTGGAAGATAAAGCCTATCTTGCCACGACGGTAAAGTGTACGCTCCCTTTCCTTCAGCTGGGCCACCTCCACCCCATCTATCCTGTAACTGCCCGACGTAGGGTTATCCAACAGTCCAAGGATGTTGAGCAGAGTCGATTTTCCGCAACCCGACGGGCCCATCACAGCCACGAACTCACCATCATTGACATCAATCGATACACCGTTGAGTGCCACAGTCTCCACCAAGTCCGTACGGAACACTTTTTCAAGATTTTCAGTTTTCAGTTTCATAATATCATATTTTAAGGTTATTTCAAACAGCTTATTATTGTCCTTTATTCAGCACCTCAATGGGGTTACGGTTGACAGTGCGCCAGGCACTTGCCATGACAATTGCCATAGTGAGCAGTGCCACTATCACAAACGCAAGCACATACACCCACAGATGCAGCGGAGTCTTATAGGCGAACTCCTGAAGCCACCCTATCACAAGGTATGTGGCAACGGGAACAGCAATCACAAAGCATACAAGCAGCACTTTCAGGAAGCGGCTATTGAAGAGCCACAGTATACTCCCCACCAGTGCACCGTTCACACGTCGCAAGGCAATCTCCTTCTGCCTGTATTCTGTCTCAAAGAAGACAAGCCCGAACACTCCCAGCAGAGAAATTATAATTGAAAATACCGATACCGCGACTATCACGGACTGCTGGTTATCCTCCTTTTCGTAGAAGCCCTTCTGGATTATCTCGTCAAGCAACACAGGTATCGCATACCCGATACTCTCGTTGCGTACCAGTTTCTCGGTAATATCCCTTATCTGCTGCTGTACGACAGCCAAGTCACTACCCTTCTTTATCCTTATATAACAGACAGGCATCTTCTCTTGGGGATTTACAAAGAACGCAAACGGTTCAACGGCGTGCTGCATGCTGCGTTCATTGATGTCACTGCAGAAACCTACCACATCGTACCATTTTCCATTGTGGTTTATCTTGTCGCCAAGTTCCATCCCGTACTTTTTCCTTGCAGCATTGTTAAAGACAAACACCCCTGCATCGCCATCAGACCCGACGCCATCAGGGACAGCTATTCCCATTGTCTCCATGAACCCCGGTTCAACAGGAAGAACCCTGAAGTTTATTCCCTCCTCGGAACGTGACCATTCGCGTCCCCAGCCCTCCTTCCTGTCACCTACAATGTCATGGCTGCAGAAGGTAACCGCCTCGACGAAAGGAGAAGTCAACAGAGCATTGCGCAGTGTCTCACGTTGCTCTTGGTCAATGTAGTTTTCAGGATACACATTGTAAACCTTGTACTTAAGAATACAATCCCTGTCGAATCCCATATCATGATTCTTCATGAAGCTGTTCTGTACGGCAATGAAGATTGCTACGATGATGAAAAGGAATGACAGCACGAACTGCATACCTATGAGTATGTTACGCAGAGCCTGACCTTTGGCTGTTGCACCGAAACTGCCCTTGAGCACAAATGCCGGAGCAAAAGATGTGAGGTACCACGCAGGATAGGCGGCAGTAAGCAACGCCATCAGCAGCGTTGCCAAAGCAACACCTATTGCAACCCACATATTCTCAGGAGCAAACAACGATACCGACAGCAGTTCCCTGAAGGCGCTCTTCTCCACCATATTCACCAACAGCAACGATACAAGCATGGCTATTGCCAACAGGCCTGCCGCCTCAAAGAATACTCCTACACGCAATGAGATGCCGTGCGCACCCAGAATCTTCTGCGTGTTGATGTTGCGTATACGTTTGGGAATGAGCGCCACAAAGAAATTGAAGAAGTTTATGAAAGCAATGAGCAGTGTCACCACAGCCAATGTAAGCATAGTGAATGTTGTCGTGCGGTTACCCACTTTAAGGTCAAAATACTCCATGTCGGTAGTGAAATAGGTCTCGGTGAACGGAGTCAGACGTATGTTTTTCTTCAGTTCATCGATTGTCTTTTCTTTAAAACGTTCGTTATCCTCAAGCAACATGATCTGTGCCGATGCATGCTGAAGGAAAGCCTCTGTGTCATCCTCGCTTCTCAGGCGCACATACAGGGGGTCGTTCCAATTGCTCCATTCATTGCTTTCCATCTTGTCGTAGTACGGCCCATAGAAAGCCTCAAGCCCTGCAATGTCACTGTTCTGCGGCAGGTCCTCGAATATGGCACCCACAGTGAGTGAGACTTCGGCGTTGTATGTGCCACCCCAACACACGCGGTCACCAATCTCCAAGCCATATTTCTGTGCCACCGAACGGCTGAATGCCATTGCGCTGCGTTTGAGCACAGGCTCAAAATCGCCCTCTACAAGTTCAATGCCCAATGCCGTGATGCTTCCGTCGGAAAGCTCGGTACCGGCAAGGACAATAGGCTCGTCGGGGAACTTCTCGAAAGTGTGGTCGACATCACGGTTCTGCAAGTACCCGAAATGATAACCTTCGACAGCAGGGTTGTCCGTTACCATAATCCTGGCCAACGGAGTCGTGATTATATAAGTCCAATCAATATCCTGAATGAACTTATGCTCCACTCTAAAAAGCCGTCCGGCATCCTTTATACCACGATTGTAGCTGAAATCGTAGTTCACCTGCACAAGCATCGTATATGCGACAGCAATGGCAATTGCAAGCCCTGCAACATTCAACACCGACGACAGACGTTGCCCACGCAGTGTCATCCTTAAATTACGTAATAGATTTCTCATATTTCACTTTATAATTTATCGTTTATCCCTTATTCAGCACC
>JAFTTA010000053.1 GCA_017467015.1 Bacteroidaceae bacterium | reverse complement strand
AGCTATTGAGTATTGGCTGGTTTTGTTTACGCATCTCTTCGCTCTCGTCTATTAATGATACTATGAGGTTTCGTGCCTCTGCACCGAGGTTTTTCGATGTTGAAAGTTTCTCGGGCATTTGTACACATGTGTTCACATAGCTATTGGGTAGAGGAAATTCACCATTAGCTAATTTTGTGAAGTACCCCCATACACCTTTGTTCTTTTGATAGAATCCATCCATGCCAATGCCGGCTTCCGACGCTATTGCAAAAAAACGTTCGGCGCACTCCTTGGCACCTGATAAAATCTCTTTTTCTATAGAATGTAATGTCTTGCGATAGTCGGCAAGCACAGTGTCGCCACCATCGTCTATTTGTTTACGTAGTTCCTCGCCTTTCTCTTGATAGACCTCGCTAAGTATATTTTTTGCAAAATCCTTTATGGCGTTGCTTATGTGCCAGCTTTTATTGTTGGAGAGGTGCTCCTCGATGTATTCTACTAACCATGCCATCTCTTTCGAGGTGGGTGTGAGCTTTGTAATTAATAGGTCGACAGCCTCTTCGAGCAGTTTATCACCATCGAGACTGATGCTCACATCTCCGCTTAGTTCAAGTTCACGCGCAAGGCTCCGTAGTATTGTTTGGAAGAAGGCATCTATGGTTTGAATGCGAAAGTGGCTGTAGTCGTGCAACATCATTTCCAAAGCTGTATGTGTGCGTGTACGTATCTCTTCATCGCACAGTGTAGGGAATGAACTGCGAACGGCATTAAAATAGCTGTCTGATGATGGCAAAGAGTGTGAAATGCCATATAGCTGACTCAGTATGCGCTCTTTCATTTCTGCCGTGGCTTTGTTGGTGAATGTCACGGCCAGTATATGTTTGTAGGCTGTGGGTGCTGCCACCAACAGTTTAATGTATTCAACAGCCAAGGTAAATGTTTTTCCGGAGCCGGCTGATGCTCTATAGATTTTTAGCGGTGCTTCCATCTATGTTATAAGATGCGTATGGAGTATCCGAGACGTGCCGAGATGGTAGTGTTTGCCGAGCGTCCGAAGTCGTCGGTCTTGGAGTTGTTGAAGATATCACCCAATCCGTAGTAATATCTCCCTTCGATGAAGAAATTACCGGCTTTTGTTTTTAGTTCGAGACCTATTCCGCCGGCTATTCCATAGTCGAACTTGTTGTCGATCTGTTTGCCGTAAATGTTTTGAGTGGCTGAGGGACGGCTGTCTATGTTCCATTCGCCTGTGTATTCCTCGCTGTCGCCGAGTAAAATGCCTATCTGTGGCCCGAGGTTTATATAAAACTGCATTCCGTGTGGTTCTTTGCCGAAAGCAAGGTGGGCAAAGAAAGGTATTTCGAGATAGTTTAGACAACGGCTGAAACTATTTCCTGTTTTATCATCGAAATCTTCTTCCCATCCGCGCTGTGAGAAGTTGAACTCCAACTGTGCAGCGCATATCATTTTGAAATACTTTTCGCTGGTATATCTTATGCTCACACCGCCGTTGTAACCCATGAGATTGTTTTGTCGCACTGTAGG
Organism: Bacteroidaceae bacterium; assembly: GCA_017467015.1. Taxonomy (GTDB): domain Bacteria; phylum Bacteroidota; class Bacteroidia; order Bacteroidales; family Bacteroidaceae; genus HGM04593. The sequence continues at coordinate 3,162 of JAFTTA010000053.1, read as the reverse complement.
CTGGAACTCCATGCTGCTAAAGTTTGCACCTCCCGCGACTCCTATCTCAAGTATGCTTCGTGGCTCTTCTATTTGAGCTCGTACTCCGAAACTTATTATTATGGCTGTCAGTGTTATTAATATTCTTCTCATTTGTCCAAATCAATTTTTGTTATTTTATAATCGGGTGAATAGCGTACAAAATATACTTTGTTATTAATGTAGCCTCCTCTGTTATTTCTTCGTATGAAATTGAAACCCGATTGTGTGGGTGTGAACTTTATGTTGTTTATGTTATGTGACATCTCTTTGTCATATAAGCTTATTGCTTTCAGGAAATAGCAACCAATGTCATAACCCAACATTCCATAGCGTGGGTATCTGTTTTGCATACTGCGGTTGTACCATCCTGCATAACGTGCCTGAATGTCTACTGCTTCAGGGAGTATGCTGTTGGTGAAGAATGATGTGTAGAAGTATGTGTCGACCTCGTACATCGCTTCAAGATTATTCCCTGCGTATATTTGCCATTCGGGATAGCCGAAGAGCGCAAATTCGGGTATTGCGTTCACAGTGTCACGTTTAAGTACCAACAAAGTGGGTAACACACTATTGAATGTTTCCAATTTGCCCGATGTAGGAATGAAGATATTCATTGCGTCGGGCTTCATACATTCGGCTATGTAGTTACTGTTGCTGTTGTTTACCATGCTTATGAGACTGTCCATAAGAATGTTTGTGTAGCTTATATTTCTCTTTTTGAGCTCGGCTGGCAATTTGGTGGCAAACTCTTTCTCCTCAATGTCGTATGCATTTTTTACAAAGATGATATTGGCATCGCGGTATCTATCTACAAATTTCTCGACGCTCTTTTCCACAATGTATGTTTGCAGGGCATTGGTGATATAAGCTTGTGGGTTGGAGTAGATAACCTCTTCTTTTACAGTGAAGGGGAAGACTAATGGAATATTATGTTGCTTGGCAAAGGTGGCAAGTTGTTTATTATGTGTAGGGTAGAGTGCGCCGAAAATAATGTCACATTCGTTGAGCGCACCGCTCGTAATCAAACTATCAAGTGTTTGGGTCGATTCGCCCGAGTCGTACACATCAATGTCGAATGAATATCCTTCGTTTTTCAGTGTCTCCAATGCAAGGAGGAAACCTTCATAGAATTCTATCATGCGTTCTTGCTCGGTAGGAGCATATTTCTTAAGCATGAATGGTAGCACAAGGGCTGCTTTTACAGCTTGCTTCTCTTGTTTGACAATAGGTTTCTCCTCAATTATGACGGAATCCTTGATGATCTCTTCTTTCACTTCCTCTATCTTCGGAATGTAGAGTTTCATTCCTTTTTTGAGTTGTCGAGTTTTCAGGATGGGGTTGAGCGCAATGAGTGCATCGCGTGTCACTCCGTATTGAGTTGCTATCTTATAAAGGCTCTCTTCTTTACCTACAATGTGAATTGCAGATATATTCTTTTCAACACCGGCAGGGATGGTTATTGACTCTTTGGTCTTGGGCGCACATCCTGCCAATAGCAGCAATATGGCAAATATCGTTAGTAAATGTTTCATTTGTCAAAATCTATTTTTTCAACTTTATATTCCGGCGTATAGCGTACAAAATATATTTTCTTATTAACAAATCCGCCCCAGTTGTTTACTCGTTCGAATTTGAATCCTGTCTGTATGGGGGTAAATGATATTTTTCTGATATTGTCGGGCATGTTTTTGCCGAATTTACTGATGGCAAGCAGGAAGAAATAACCTGTGTCATAGCCTAACATACTGTATCGTGGGTAGATGTTTTGGTATGTGTGGCTGTACCACTGTATGTAGTTGTTTTGAAAACGGACAGTCTCGGGGAACGATGCATGACTGAAAAATGAGGTGTAGAAGTATGTGTCGACCTCGTACATCTTATCTTGCATATTCCTTGCATATATTTGCCATTCGGGGTAGCCGAAGAGAGTGAACTGCGGCAGTTCGTTTATAGTGTCGTTCTTCATCACCATCATAGAGGCGAGCAGTGTGCTGAGGGTGGTCTCGCTGCCCGAAGTGGGAATGAAGATGTTCTTCTTATCGCTCTTCATTACTGCTTTTATGGATGTGTAATTTGGCTCTTGCCCTGCAAAAAGGTCCATTCCTATTGTGGTGTATGAGGTTTGTCCCTTTTCTAATGCTTTTTTTAATGTAGCTACAAATTCTTTTTTGTTGTTGCCATTATCGCTGTTTATGAATATAATATTTGCATTTGGGAACATCTGGGTAAAGTGGTCGGTGACTTCGGAAAAAAAGTATGACTGCATTGTGTTGACCACGTACACCATTGGGTTGCGGAATATTTCATCCTCTTTTGAAGTGAATGGGATGACAAGCGGAATGTTCTTCTTTTGGGCATAGGTGGCGAGCTCTTTGTTGTGTTTGGGATAAAGCGCTCCGAATATTATGTCCATCTCGTCGAGTTTACCGCTGTTGAGCAGTGGGGTTAGACTATTTTGTTCTTTGCCTGAGTCGAATGTATTTATATGGAACGAATAACCATATTGTTTGAGACGTTCTACTGCCATAAGAAAACCTTCGTAATACTCTATCATGCGTGACTGTTCTGTGGGTGAGTATGTGTCGAGCATGAAAGGCAACACAACTGCTACTTTCACTCCGTCGGCAATGTTCATGTTTTTTTGCTCCTCTTCTTCTATTTGTCGGAAGATTTCTGCATTGCTTTGCTCTTTTTCCACTTTTTTCTGTTCTTGTGCAGCTTTTTCTGCTATTTCTCGTGCCGAGAAGGGGATATTTATTATGCTTTTACGTTTCAGCTTTTTCTTTTTTATTTGTGGATTGGCGGCGAGTAGTTCCTCTTCTGTTATCCCATAGCGACGTGCAAGACTATAGAGTGTCTCGCCTCGTTCTACTTTGTGTGTGGTGCGTATGTTGCTCTCCGATTTAGGTTTTTCTTCTTTGGGCTCTTCTTCTATGATGGGTTCTGCTGGCACTGTGGGTGCGGGTATAAGTATTACTTCGCCGGTGCGGAAATTGTTTATGCTCAACCCCGGGTTGGCTGCACATATATTTTGCGGGGTTACATTATACATTTTGCTGAGGCGATAGAGTGTTTCTCCCGATTGTATGGTGTGATACTTTTTGTTTTCACCGAGCGTGCTTGAGGTTGCTGTGGTGTCGT
>JAFTTA010000052.1 GCA_017467015.1 Bacteroidaceae bacterium | reverse complement strand
GATAAGTAAACGTCAAAACCAATCGGTGATAAATGAATATAGCACCGGAGATATGATTACACTTTATGATGCAAATGGTAAAGCATTGACTTCTGTTGAAATATCAGACTGCATATACGCCAAATCTAAATATATACCTTGGGTTTATTTCAAGTTTAATACATTAGATGAAGATGTATTTAAGCACGAATAATATTGCCAGAATATACATTGTGGGTGTAAGTTTCTTGAACTTGCCACAGAGAATATTTAGTGCTACATATAGTATCATTCCGGTGAGAATGCCGTCTGAAATAGAATATGCCATAGGCATCATTATTACACATGTGAAAGCGGGGATTGCTTCTGAGTAGTCCGAAAAGTCTATGTTGCGAATGGGTTCGAGCATCAGCAGTCCTACGAGGATTAACACCGGGGCTGTTGCTGCTGCGGGAATGGAGAGAAACAGAGGAGAGAAGAACAGTGTTACTACGAAGCAACATGCTACTACGAATGCTGTCAGTCCCGAACGACCGCCTTGGGCTACACCTGAAGCGCTCTCGACGTATGTGGTGGTGGTTGATGTTCCAATGCAAGAACCGAATGTGGTGGCAATGGCGTCTGCCATAAATGCTTCCTTAAGACGAGGAATCTTGCCTGTTTTTTTGTCGAGCATATTGGCTTTGGTACATACACCGATGAGTGTGCCCACTGTGTCGAACATATCAATAAAAAGGAACGTGAACACCACTACAACCATGTCAAGTGATAAGATATTTTCCCACTGAAACTGACAGAAGATTGCCTCTATTGAATGGGGTGCAGAGAGTATGCCCTGGAATTTGGTAACACCCATAGGAATACCTATGGCGGTGGTGATGAGAATACCCAATAGCATTGCTCCGCATACGTTCTTTGCATATAGGAAACCGGTGATGAGCAGACCTATGAGTGCAAGAAGGGCAGGACCGTGGGTGATGTCGCCTAATGACACCAATGTGGCGTCGTTGTTGACAATGATTCCTGAATTCTGTAAGCCGATAAAGGCGATAAATAAGCCGATGCCGCCTCCGATTGCATAGCGGAGGTTCAGAGGAATGGCATTGACAATCGCTTCGCGGATGTTTGTCACTGTCATAATGATGAATATAATACCTTCAATTAGTACGGCTGTGAGGGCAAATTGCCAACTGTAACCCATTCCCAAACATACTGTGTAAACGAAGAATGCGTTAAGACCCATACCGGGTGCAAGGCCAAAGGGTAGTTTGCCGTAAAATGCCATTATCATTGTACCTACTATGGCAGCCAAGGCTGTTGAGGTAAATACAGCTCCTCCCGGCATGCCTTCAAGCTCGCCGAACATCGCCGGGTTAACGGCGAGAATGTACGACATGGTAAGGAAAATGGTAATACCCGCCAGCACCTCTGTGCGTACGGTTGTCTCTTTCGGATTAAAACCGAATAATTTTGTTAGTTTATTCATGTTTTATTTGTGATTGTTTATTTATCTTAGATGTTGCACGAATTTAAATCGATGCTTGAACTTTACATATGAATCGCAAATGCTTCTTAGAATGTCCATTTTGCACCAACCGCCGGCCTTGTGTAGAAACCGTCCATACCTCCGAAGTTGTTGGAGAATTCAACTTCGCCACCTAAACTGAGATTGATTTTTTCCCAGCCTTTGATTTTGTTGAGGTTTACCCAAAATTGAGGCTCACTAAGGAAAATGAATGTTGAACCTTCGCTCCAGAAGTCGGCAAAACCACTGAATGTAGCCCAGCCGTCAAAGAAATTTATACCCCATACTCCGGTAATCTGGAAGTTATGGATTCTCTTTTCTCCATCTTCTTTAAGGTCGGGAATGGCTTTGTACATAGCCGATAGTGACCATGTTTTTGAGAAGTCTGCAGAGTGACCCGAGTAGGTGAGACCGGCAAGCCATGCGTTGTTGAACGGAACAGCATAGTTGGTTCCGGCTGCTTTATATGATGTCAGTCCACCATTGAATTCTACATGAATAGAAAGCCAATTCCAATCGCTTTTCTGCCAAAAGCATAATTCACGTGCAATCTCAATGTATGCTCCTGTGGCGCGTGGTGTATAATCTAAATCTACAAAGTAGAAAGTGCTACCGAAGGCATCGGGGCGGAACATTTCGAGTGTTGAAGTTACGCAGTCGCGCTCTGTGTCGTAAAGAACTTGCAGATTCTGAGCTTTTACTGTCGATAAGCACATCATTACAGCGATGAGTGCCACGAAACATGTGATGTTTTTCATATTTGTTGATGTTTGTTAATATTTGTGTAATTCTGCTGCAAATATAGTGCAAACAAATGAATTGATTTGGGAACGATTAAAATTTCAAACAAAAAATGTGTATCTTTAAGGTATCTCTAAGATACACTTTGGGGCAGCAAGCTGTACTCCTTTATGAACCTAAAGGTTCAGTCGTCGCAAGCAACGCTAATTTCGCGTTGCCGCTTTGAAAAATAATGAAGTAAACTTCATATTTCTCACTCGTTTGTTACTATCTTTGAGGTAAACTCGAAGATACACTGCACTCGCTGTTAAATATTTAAAGTAAACTTTATATATTTCGCTCGTTTGTCACTATCTTTGAGGTAAACTCGAAGATGCACTTTGGGGCAGCAAGCTGCACTCCTTTATGAACCTAAAGGTTCAGTCGTCGCAAGCAACGCTAATTTCGCGTTGCCGCTTTGAAAAATAATGAAGTAAACTTCATATTTCTCGCTCGTTTGTT
>JAFTTA010000051.1 GCA_017467015.1 Bacteroidaceae bacterium | reverse complement strand
GTGTACTCTTTGTTGGCAATGAAGAAAGACACAACCAAGAAAGAGAAGAAAGAGCCTCTGGAAGCTCCTGTACACTATGAATCAAGCGACTCAATGGTGTGGATAATGGGCGGAAATGCAAATCTCTATGGCAACGGAAAGGTGACCTACGAAAATATCGAACTCGATGCAAGTGTCATCTCCATGAACATGGACAGCAGCGTTGTTCATGCTTTTGGTAGAAAAGATTCCACAGGCACCATGGAGGGACTTCCCGTGTTCAAGGATGGCACCACACCTTATGAGACCGACAAAATGAGCTACAACTTCAAAACAAAGAAAGGTCTTATAAGTAATGTGTACACACAGCAGGGCGATGGCTTCATGACAGGTGAAGTGGCAAAGAAAGATGCTGAAGGCACTTTTTATATGCATCAAGGTCATTACACAACTTGCGATGCCGAGCATCCCCACTGGTATATCAATGTAACCCGTGGTAAAGTGCGTCCTGGTAAAGATGTCATCGTCGGTCCTGCATATTTCGTTGTCGAGGATGTGCCTCTGCCCTTGGCAGTGCCATTCGGCTTTTTCCCATTTACCGACAGCTACACATCGGGTTTCATAATGCCTTCTTATGGCGATGACTCGGAACGCGGATTTTACCTCAAAGATGGTGGTTACTATTTCGCCATCAGCGACAAGATGGATTTAAGGCTTACCGGAGAGATTTTCACAAAAGGCTCGTGGGGCCTTGCCGCTGCATCGACATATGCCAAAAGATATCGCTATTCGGGTAGTTTCGATTTAAACTACCTTGTTACAAAAGAGGGCGAAAGGAATCTTCCGGATTACACCGTTGGCAAGAACTTCAGAATACAATGGAGCCATCGTCAGGATAGGAAAGCCAGCCCCAACAGCAACTTCTCGGCAAGTGTGAACTTTGCAACATCAAGTTACGAAAAGTCCAACCTTTACAGCATATACAACCCCATGCTCAGTTCACAGAGTGTGAGAACGTCGAGTGTAAGTTATTCAAGAACTTTCCCCGAAATAGGTCTTACCATCTCTGGAACAGTTAATGCCTCACAAAATGTACAAGACTCTACCGTGGCACTTACATTGCCTAACCTCAATGTGTCATTGGCAAGGCTCTATCCCTTCAAGCGCAAACGCAAGATGGGCGATGACCGTTGGTACGAGAAAATCTCTCTCTCCTATAGCGGACAGATGAGCAACAGTATAAATACCAAAGAGGATAAGGTTTTTAAATCGAATATAATAAAAGATTGGCGCAATGGTATAAAGCATAATATCCCCATCAGCGCAACATTCCAGCTGTTCGATTACATAAACATCACCCCCAGTTTCAACTACACCGAGCGTTGGTACACATATAAAGTCAATCAGCAGTGGGACGAGAATGCCATGCGTGCCATGCGCGACACTGTCTATGGTTTTAACCGTGTATACAATTATAACATGTCGCTCGGCATGAACACCACGCTTTACGGCTTCTATCAACCTGCGGGCTTCATGAAGAACAGCAGGGTACATACAGTGCGTCATGTCTTCAAGCCATCTATCTCTTTCAATTATGCTCCCGACTTCGGTTCCTCACACTACGGATATTACGACACATACACCTATACCGACGAAGATGGTGAGGTGCACCTTGTAGAGTATTCACCCTATGAGTCGGGGTTGTACGGCGTGCCCGGTCGTGGAAAGACCGGAAGCATCGGCTTCGATATCAGCAACAATGTCGAGATGAAGTGGCGCACAAAGAGTGACTCACTGAAAAAGATAAGCATCATCGACGAGCTTGGTGCAAGCCTCTCCTACAATCTTGCGGCTAAAGAAAAGCCATGGAGCAACTTGAATACACGTCTGCGTTTGAAACTTTCAAAAAGCTATACATTCAGTTTGAATGCCACATGGGCAACATATGCATACGAGTTTAACGAAAAAGGGCAGGTTGTTGTCGGCAATCGCACGGAGTGGTCTTATGGACGTTTCGGACGTTTCCAGGGTATGAGTCAAAACCTTTCATACACTTTCAATAATCAGACATGGTCGAAATTTATGAGGTTGTTCAAATCGGATAGTACCGTGGAAGAGGAGAAACCTAAGGAACTGACCGAGGAGGAATTGGCTGCTCAGGAGAAAGCTAACCGTGAACTTATGGCAACAGCTACAGTCAAAAAGAGCGGCAGACGTTCGGGGAAAACAAAGGATGCAGCTGTTGACGATGAGGGTTATATGCCTTCAAAATTCCTTTGAACTTCACTGTCTCATATGGTGTGATAATGTCTGAGGATCGTTCTGCTCAAATTAATGTGAAGAGCATGAGATATCCCTATAAGTTCACTCAGAATATGAACTTTTCGGGAAATATAGGCATCTCCGACGGGTGGAAAATCAATTTTACATCGGGATATAGTTTCGAGAACAAGAAACTTACTACCACCACAATGAATATCTCTCGCGACCTTCATTGTTTCGAGATGACTTGCGGTATTGTTCTCAGTCCATACACCAGCTTTAACTTCAGTTTCAGAGCCACTTCGCAGATGCTTGCCGATGCTCTGAAGGTTGATAAGCGAAACAGCGGCAGCAATATCGATTGGTATTGATTTGTGTGTGGCTGAATACCGAGTCTTTTTTTGTCGTGACGCTCTCTGTGAAAATGCTTATATACTTTCTGTAAACTCCGCTTCCCCGGGTTTCACAAGCCTAACCCTAATATTTTAAATCATCAAACAAAAAGGACAACCGTTTTTTTAGTTGCCCTTGTGTTGTCTGTTACCATTCTATAGGTGTCTCTCCATGTTTTTGCAGATAGTCATTGGTGAGTGTGAAGTGGTGGTTGCCGAAGAATCCGGCATATGCCGACAGAGGCGAGGGGTGGGGCGATGTCAGCACCAAATGGCGTTCGCGGTTGATGAACGCTCCTTTGCGTTGGGCATAGCTGCCCCAGAGTATGAATACGAGGTTTTCTCTTTTCTCGGCAAGAATGCGTATTGCTGCATCGGTAAACTCCTCCCATCCGCGTCGTTGATGCGAACCGGCATTTCCAGCACGTACTGTGAGGGTCGCATTCAGCAACAGCACTCCTTGGTCGCTCCAACGTGTGAGGTCGCCATCGGTGGGCATGGGCTTGCCTGTGTCGGCTGCTATCTCCTTAAAGATGTTCACCAATGATGGTGGCATGGTTATGCCCTTGTTCACAGAGAAACACAGTCCGTTGGCTTGTCCTGCACCATGATAAGGATCCTGTCCTATTATCACCACCTTCACCTTGTCGAAAGGGCAATGGTCGAACGCATTGAAGATGAGCTTTGCTGGTGGGTACACCGTTGTGGCAGCATATTCGTTGCGCACAAAATCTGTGAGGTCGGCAAAATATTGCTTCTCAAATTCTGTTGCAAGTTCCCTTTTCCAGCTCTCTTCTATTCTTACGTTCATCTTTTTATGCTTTTGCAGCCGTTAAATAAGATGTATGCTAAGTTTCTTGCACTCGTCGCGCATCTCCTGTGGCCATATACTAGCTTGAATCTCGCCTATGTGGGCTTTCTGCAACAGCAGCATACACAGACGCGACTGTCCCAATCCGCCTCCGATTGATAGGGGCAATGTGTCATCGAGCAGACGACGGTGGAAGTATAGCTCTTTGCGCTCTTCCTTGCCCGAGATTGCGAGCTGATGCAGTAATGCTTTCTTATCCACACGAATACCCATAGACGATAGCTCTATGGCACATCCCAATACGCTCGACCAAATGAACATGTCGCCGTTGAGACCGTTGAAGCCATCTTCGTTGGGAGTGCTGTAGTCGTCGTAGTCCGGTGCACGATTGTCGTGCTTTGTGCCGTCGCCAAGTTCACCGCCGATGCCAATGATAAATACAGCCTTGTAGCGCTTTGTTATTGCGTTCTCGCGTTCTTTGGGTGTCATTTCGGGGTAGAGACGTCTCAATTCCTCGGAGTGGATGAAATGTATCTTTTGGGGGAGCATAGGCTTCAGCTTAGGATAATACTCGCACAAGGTATATTCTGTGCGAACAATGGCTGAATATATATCCTCCACTATTTTACGTAGGAAAGTGACATTGCGTTCCTCGGCAGACACGACACGCTCCCAGTCCCATTGGTCTACATAGAGTGAGTGCAGGTTGTCGAGTTCCTCGTCGGCTCGTATTGCGTTCATATCAGTGTATATGCCGTGCCCATGTTTAATGTTATAGTCGGCAAGTGTCACACGTTTCCATTTAGCCAAAGAGTGTACTACCTCGGCTACAGCTCCGTTCATATCCTTTATAGGGAAGTTCACCGCTGTCTCCACGCCGTTAAGGTCGTCGTTAAGTCCGGTGCCTCTAAGCACAAAGAGCGGAGCTGTCACACGGCGCAACGACAATGTGGATGATAAGTTGTTCTGAAACGTTTCTTTAATTTGTTTAATAGCCAATTCCGTCTGCTTCAGGTCGAGCAGTGGTTTATATTTCTTTGGTAAATCGAAAATCTTCATTTTTTTGTTCTTATTTTGCGTGGCAAAGATACGATTAAGCGAGAGCAATACAAAACAAACTTGCTTGTTTTTATTGCCAAGCGTTAGTATTTTATCTAAAGATAGTGAAAGGCGAGTGAAGAAAAAACAAGTTACTTGATTTTTTCTTCCGAGCCGCATCCTATCTTATTTAAAGATACGATTAAGCGAGAGTTTATCAAAGATAATACCATACATGTTAATTATGGTGATAGAGGATTTGGTATCCTAAATGTATTATTTAGTATTCTTCGGTAGTTTTTACCCTTATCGTTTTATTGCAATCCGTAAATTCCTTGTTTCTATTATGTTCTTTTGCCGGGCAAAAGAACGAAAAAGCGTGCCAGCGAGTACAATGCAAGCTTGCTTGCAAATTGTAAACGAGCGCAGCCGATTTTATCTAAAAGCCCCGGCACACGAGGCGCATCAGTCGTCACTTCCTTTGTTCAGGAATCACCCAAACACCATATTTAACAACATAAAAACACAAACAAGCATCTATATTTCTGTTTTAACATTAAATACACTATATTTGCAATAATATACACATTACAATCATAGTGTCATGTTACGAAAAATAAGAATCGCATTAGCTACCATCTTTTTCACGGGGACAACCCTGCTGTTTCTCGATTTTACCGGAAGTGTACATCAGTGGCTCGGATGGATGGCAAAAATCCAGTTTATGCCCGCACTGCTGGCTACAAATTTCGCAATAGTGGCAGCACTTGTGTTGCTTACCCTTTTATTGGGAAGAGTCTATTGTTCGGTAATCTGCCCATTAGGAGTGATGCAGGACATTTTCGGATATTTAGGACGAAAAAGCCGCAGACATCGCTACAGCTATTCACCGGCAAAAAGCATACTGCGCTACACAGTGCTGGTGCTTTTCATAGCGGCTATAGTTGCAGGTATTGGCTCCGCAGTAGCATTGCTTGCCCCTTATAGTGCATACGGACGCATTGCACAAAACCTGTTGTCGCCCCTATGGATATTAGGTAACAATGCACTTGCCTACTTTGCCGAACGTGCCGACAGCTACGCCTTCTACTCGGTGGATTTGTGGATGCGCAGTGGAGTGACACTAGGCATTGCCATAGCAACATTTGCCATCATAGGAATATTGGCATGGCGCGGTGGCAGAACATATTGCAACACGATATGCCCGGTGGGAACAGTTTTGGGATTTTTCGCACGTTTCTCACTTCTGAAACCCGTAATCGACACATCGAAATGCAACAGTTGCGGACTGTGTGAGCGCAACTGCAAGGCAGCCTGCATAGACAGCAAAAGCCACAAGGTTGATTACAGCCGTTGCGTCAGCTGCATGAACTGTTTGGAGAACTGCACAAAAGGAGCAATAAGTTATGGCTTAGCAAAGAGGGTTGACAATGCGACACAAGGCGAGGAAGGTGTTTCGCGCAGAAGTTTCCTTACCACTGCCACGCTGTTTGCCGCCGGGAGCATGGCACACGCCGAGGAGAAAAAGATAAAAGGCGGCTTGGCAATCATTGAGGATAAGAAGGTGCCTGAGCGCTCGACACGTATTGTGCCCGCCGGAGCAAAAAGCTTGCGCAACATGACTGCGCACTGCACCGCTTGTCAGTTGTGTGTGTCGGTGTGCCCCAACGATGTGCTGCGCCCATCGAGCAACCTTGCCACACTGATGCAGCCCGAAATGTCGTACGAAAGAGGCTATTGCCGCCCCGAATGTACAAAATGTAGCGAAGTGTGCCCCACAGGAGCAATAAAGCTTATTACCAAAGAGGATAAATCGGCAACACAGATAGGTCACGCAGTGGTGATACGCGAAAATTGCGTAACACTCACCGACAAAGTATCATGTGGCAATTGCGAACGTCACTGCCCTGCGGGAGCCATCACCATGGTACCATCTGATGCCAACGACAAGTCGTCGCCCAATGTGCCGGTGGTGAATGTGGAGCGTTGCATAGGATGTGGAGCATGCGAACATCTGTGTCCCGCCCGTCCGCTGAGTGCAATATATGTAGAAGGTCATGTAACCCATAGAAGCATCTAAGACTATGAAAAAGGAGAACAACAATATAAGCCGTCGAGAATTTATCAAACGTTTCAATGCCGCAACAGCAGCAGTGGGTGCAGCCTCGTTGGCTGCCTGTGGCACAACACCATCGTCACAAACTATAACATCATCGAAAGATAAGAAGGGAAATGCAGCAAGTGGCATGACCTACCGCACCACACCCACCACAGGCGACAAAGTGTCGTTGCTCGGCTATGGTTGCATGCGATGGTTCTCGCTGCGCGACAAGGAGACAGGTATCATAGACCAAGAGGGAGTAAACGAGCTTGTCGACTATGCCATAGAGCATGGGGTGAACTACTTCGACACCGCCCCCGTATATTGCGACGGTGAATGCGAAAGAGTGACCGGCATAGCCCTGAACCGCCACCCGAGAGACAAGTTCTACATAGCAGCCAAAATATCGAACCTCACACCCGACACATGGAGTCGCGAGGCAACCCTTGCCATGTACAACAAATCGTTCACCGAACTTCAGATGGACTACATAGACTATCTGCTGTTGCACGGTGTGGGCATGGGCAAAGGCATAGAGGAATTTGAAGAGAGATTCATAAACAACAATGTGCTCGACCACCTGCTCGAAGAGCGCAAACGAGGGCGCATACGCAATCTGGGCTTTTCGTTCCACGGCGATGTAAAAGTGTTCGACCATCTGCTGTCGCTGCACGATGAGGGTAAATATACATGGGACTTTGTGCAGATACAGCTCAACTATGTCGACTGGAAACATGCGCAGGAGGAGCACCCTCGTAACATCAATGCCGACTATCTCTACGGCGAGCTGGAGAAGCGCAACATTCCGGCGGTAATCATGGAGCCATTGCTGGGAGGACGCTTGTCGAATGTTCCCGACCACATAGGGTTGCGTCTGAAAGAACGCGAACCGGAGAGGTCGATAGCATCATGGGCTTTTCGTTTTGCAGGCACACGCCCGGGAATACTTTCGGTGCTCAGCGGCATGCCCTACATGGAACACTTGAAAGAGAATGTTGAAACATTCTCGCCACTGGAGCCATTGACACAGGACGAGATGGACTTTCTCGACTCGACGGCGCAACAGTTGCTACGCTACCCCACCATTCCCTGCAACGATTGCAAATATTGCATGCCCTGCCCTTATGGGTTGGACATTCCGGGAATATTGCTGCATTTTAACAAATGTATCAACGAGGGACGTATGCCACTCACATCGCAAGACCCTAACTACCGCGAAGCGCGTCGGGCATTCCTCATAGGCTACGACCGTTCGGTGCCCAAATTGCGACAAGCAAACCATTGTATAGACTGCAAGCAGTGTGTCAAGCATTGTCCGCAACGGATTAACATTCCACGTCAGCTGAAGCGCATCGACCGCTTCGTTGAGGATCTTAAGCAGGAGAGGGAATTTGACACTACTACTTATATTTGGATGAGATGATGTTTTATCCGGACAATATTGTCTGTGGTTAAATAGTATCTTTAGATAAGCTGGTGGCATAGCTTATCTAAAGATACTTGTTTTACGCAATGTTGTTGGTATTATGGTGATAGAGGATTGTGTGTTCCTTTGTTATATAGTTTTGAGACTACATAATTTTTTCAGCATAGGTAACTTCTAAATTCAACCGGCACCGTAAGCAGCACAGCGAGAGGCCGGGTATTTTGTGGAGATAGTGCGAAAGTTCGTGCAAGTGAGTGGAAACTTCTTTACACTTGTAACGAACGCAGCTGAAGTTCGCCGAAGGCAATGATTGTTTGAGTGTTGGTTAGATGCGCCATATGGCGTAGCTAACCGAACGAGTTCCACAGCACCCAAAAGGCAGACGATAAG
>JAFTTA010000050.1 GCA_017467015.1 Bacteroidaceae bacterium | reverse complement strand
TGTTTTTATTGTATTGCGCACACTGTTCTTATTGAGCATGCTGATGTATGCCACGCCATGATCGAAACCCGCATCGGTTGTTGTACTATATGTAAACTTGGTATTTGAAGGTATTGCAGAGTTAAAGTTGAAACCTCCTCTGACATTCCAGTTACCATTTATGTTTTCGGGGCGACTGATGCGTCCTCCGGTCTCTTCAATATATGTAATCTTTTGGCTGATGCTGTTCAGCGTATTCGAGAAACGCAGATTGGCAGAAATACCACGTTGCGCTTCAACATTATATGTATTAAAGAAAGCATTCAGGCGGTTGGTAAACGAAGGCTTCAATCCCGGATTACCCTGAGTGATGTTCAGCGGATTTGAGTCGTCAGTAATATCGAGAAGGTCTGTCATAGAAGGCTGGCTTGTGGAGCCTCGATACATGACATTAAGCGTTGTTGTCTTCGACCATTTATAGCGGAAACGCAAGTTTGGAGAGAAATTATTGACAGTGCGCTTCAGCAGAGTATCAATGCCCAAATATTGATACTTCATGCGCGATTGCTGTGGCAACCACGATGCTCCGACACTAAGGTTCATCTTCTCTGTAACAAAACGCGCCATTGCAGTAACCTCATGATTCATATTGCGATAAGTTGAATAACGGCTGAGGTCGGCGCTGAGATACTGCTCATAATCCTCAGGAAGTGTCGGAAAATTATAATCCGAGTTTAGCAACGGATTATAATTGTCAAGATTATCAAAAATATAGGTTGAACGGTCGCTGCTGTTATATGTGTAATTGAAGCGATAGCTCAGCTGTAAATTGGCAATCCTTGAAAGCGGCTCGGTGTAGCTAAGGCGCGTACTGTAGTTCCAACTGGTGTTAGGGGTCGTAGAGTAGCGTTTTCTCACATATCCGTTGCCAGCTCCTGCCTTGAAATAATCAACATCGTTATGTGATATATTTTCGCTCTCACTGTCGGTATACCCAAAAGAGCCATCAAGAGTGATGTTGCGTCCCTGCTTACCTAGACGTCTGTTTATCTGAATATTAGCTCTTGCCGAACGACTCTCACTGCTGCTCATAGACTCATTGGAATTGCGGTTGATAGCAATATCCTCATAACCCGATGGTACAGAACCGAACATTTCTCTGAGATAATCGCCACCATGCTCAAATGGGTCGGCATCAAATGTTGCAGAAGTGCTTTTCGACCAACTGTCAGAGGTTGAATAGGAGAGCGAAGGACGCAGAATGATGTTTGTGAGAGAATCGGGTTTCCACTCGAGACGGAAATCAGCGTTTATGTTACTCGAACGGCTAAAAGAGCTATTGTAACTTGTAGAGTACTGATTGGGATTGCCCGAAGTCATGAAATACTCCGACGAGGTGTAGTTCTTCACATCCGTATCGCGATGATTGAAACGGATGTTTCCTCCTGTCTCCAGTTTATTGCTTGTCGTTGCAAAATTGAAACCGCCCATCTTGCTCGCAACAAGCCCCGAGCCGCCACCACCACGAAAACCGCGGTCGCCAATATTGTTGGCAGACAGGATAAGCGACTTTTGAGATTTATCGGTAAAATGGCTTGTTGTATTTTTCACAGAATAACGTTCGTGCGAGCCATATGCAACATCTGTGTTTCCGAACCATCCCTGGTCGGCACCTTTCTTCATCTGTAGATCGAGTACAGTCTCTTCCTCACCGTCATCGATACCGGTAACACGTTTAAAATCACTCTCTTTGTCATAGAATTTCACCTTATCGACGACCTCGGCAGGGATATTCTTCAGCGCCATATTCTTATCGGTGCCAAAGAAGTCCTTTCCTTTCATAAGTATGCGATTAACCGTTTTTCCATTGATTGTGATGGTTCCATCATCGGATATTTCGACTCCCGGATACTTTTTCAATAGTTCTTCGAGCATGGAGCCTGCCGGAACACGGAAAGCAGCTGAGTTGTACACCATTGTATCCTCAGCCATGGTCACAGGAGGAACTTCGGCTGTTATCAATGCCTCTTTCAGCATCACCATATCAGGCATAAGTTCAACATCTCCAAGTTTATTTGTCTTCTTAGATGTAACTTTCACGGAAATATCGCGTGTTACAAAACCGACATAGGATACACGCAACAGATAATTACCAGCCTCAATGTCGACAGAAAATTTTCCGTCAAGGTCAGTAGGCGCACCAACCTTATAAACTGTGTCAGGCATAGAAAAGAGTTGAATAGACGCCGCCGCCAATGGTTCTTTATCGCTGCCGGAAATAACTGTACCACTGATTGTACCCTGTTTTTTCTTAGAAGTAGATTGTGCCCCTGTGCTTAGTGGGAGTAGCATAAACAGAGACACAAGAAGTAATAAAAGATTTTTCATCTTTAGAGGTTGTTTATATTTCTAAAAAAATTCTTATAAAAGCCGTATCGTTTGTTTCGTTGTTTTTTATATTCATAGATGTCTGTTTCCCTTTTTCGCTATTACATAATTTGCAATGCGCCCTTGAAAAATAAATAAACATCATGTTTTTGTCCCATAAAAAAATTGGCGTTATAAATTTATACAGCTTTTTATATTTTTTATTTTTATTGCTATAATTTTGCGACAATAATATGATTCTTTTTTAAAGAAGCTGTTTTTTGGACACAAAAAAAGCAAAAAAGTTTAGAAGTTGTTTTAAAAAAAATGAGCGAAACCGATATATTGTTACAAGCACTGACAAACAATCGAGAGATATTTGGAAGTATACTTACAGGAGAGGTCTGCATCGAAACCCCACCCACGCTCCGGCTTCAACTTGAGAAGATGTTTTCAGACCACTTCGGCAATAGCGCCAAGCAAGAAGAGATACATCTCCTGGCACTGATATGCACACTCTATCTCTCTGTTGTTCATGCAGGGTTCTCAAAAAAGCTGTTCCGTACAGCAATAACATTTTTGCGCGAACACACCAGCATCCCCACATTTAACTGCACGCACTACGAAAAGCTGTACACACATCTGAGCAATGAGCCACACACCGATGTAATGCTTTTTTCCGACATAAACAACTTTAGCACCCTACGTCTGAAGAGAGAGGATATTTTCGATGCATTCGATTTTATGACCAATGCCCTATAAAATTCACTCGAAACGAATAGCCTTGGTCGGCTCAATGCGTGCAATGAGCATTGATGGCAAAATAAGCATAGCTGTAGAGAGGATAAACATTGCCACATTTAACGGCAACAACAACCACGTAAATTCCACCGGCACACAATCCATGTAATACATCTCGGCATCGAGTTTCACCACACTCCATTGGTGCTGTACGAAACAGATGAGAAGACCAATGATATTTCCCCACAACATACCCTTGCCTATGATGAACATTGCATAATAAAGGAATATTTTTCTTATCGACACATCGCGCGAGCCAAGTGCCTTCAGCACACCAATAAGATTGCTTTTCTCGAGAATTAATATCAACAACCCCGATATCATTGTGAAGCCGGCAACGGCAAGCACCAGCACAAGTATCAGATAAACAACTTCGTATCTTCGTTCCGGCATAACAAATGACCAGAAATCCGCAAGTGCCTCATTATTGATAATCAGGTCAACCAGCATAAGAACCAGTGAATAGGTAAATGTGTTAAATAAAATGACC
>JAFTTA010000049.1 GCA_017467015.1 Bacteroidaceae bacterium | reverse complement strand
TCAATGGATAGAATGGAGGTTTCCTAAACCTTAGATTTGGGTTCGATTCCCAGCGAGGGTACATAGAGTGGCAGGCGTCAGCCTGCCTTTTTTTAATGAAATTATTATGAAAAATCTTTTTTTGTTAGGTTTGACCATCATGATGTTGCTCTCTTGCAGCACAAGTAACCATTCAAAAATTATAGCTCATCGTGGTTATTGGAACACTCAAGGTTCGCACGAAAATTCACTCTCGTCGTTGAAGAACGCAATGGCTCTTCGAGTTTATGGCAGTGAGTGCGATGTGCGTCAGACAGCCGATGGCGTGCTTGTGCTTTTCCATAATGCTCGTCTCGATGATGGTCGCTTAGTGTCGAAACTCAATTATAGCGACCTTGCCGATTATCGTCTGCCTAACGGCGAGAAGGTGCCTACTTTTGATGCAGCACTTCAATTGATGAAAAGCGCCCCAAAAGGTTTCAAACTTATCATAGAGATAAAAGAGGCGGATGTAGCAGCTATTGTTACAGCTGTGGAGAAGTATGGCTTGCAGAAAAAGGTAGAATATATAGCCTTCGGACGTCAACATTGTCTCGATCTCATTGCTATGAATAAAAATCTAAAAGTGTCGTTTCTTGCCGGCAATAAAAAGAGTGCGTGGACGCCTAAAGAGTGGAAAGATAAAGGTTTCTATGGACTCGACTATTCGGCTTCGCTGCTGAAAGAGTGCCCCGAATGGGTTGCTGAGGCTCATAAATTGGGTCTCGACGTCAATGTTTGGACTGTGAACAAGGCTGAGGATATTGATGCTTTCTTCAAACTTGGTGTCGATAAGGTGACAACGGATATCCCGGCTATTTATAAAAAATAGGCATAGCAAGGAGGCGTTCTTGCTTTGCTTTTAATAAAAAGATGTGTGCGGTTTTTTTCGCACACATCTTTTTATCATTGATTTTTATCTATTTGCAGGAGTTATCCCTTTTTCTGCTGCTTTGTCAAGGATAAATTGCAGTGCAGCGTCGTGGTCATTGGAAATTTCACCATCGAGAATGGCGTCCTTAACGGCGTTTTTCAGTTGTCCCACCAAAGCGCAGGGTTCAAGAGCGAATATCTGCATTATCTCTTCTCCATTTACCGGAGGTTGGAAGTTGCGGATGCGGTCTTTCTCTTCAATGTCTTTCAACTTCTGTCGAACGATGCGGAAGTTTTGCAGGAATTTCTGTTTTCGCATCTCATTCTTTGAAGTTATGTCGGCTTCGCACAGCAGCATTAGGTCGTCGATGTCGTCTCCGGCATCAAATAGCAGACGCCTGACTGCAGAATCTGTTACCACATCGTCGGCTATGGCTATGGGGCGCATGTGTAGGTTTACTAGTTTTGCCACGTATCGCATTTTTTCGTTCTGTGGCATCTTGAATTCTTTGAATATCTGCAGCACCATTTTTTCGCCAACTATATTGTGGTTGTGGAATGTCCAGAACTGCACAGGATCCCAACGTTTGGTGCGTGGTTTGCCAATGTCGTGAAGCAGTGCTGCCCAACGCAACCACAGATTGTCGCTTTTGGCTGCTACATTGTCAAGCACCTCCAATGTGTGGTAGAACATCTCCTTATGGCTTCTGCCGTTCTTGGTCTCCACACCCTGCATGGCTGCCAACTGCGGAAATATAATCTGCAAGAGTCCGCAACGGTCAAGCTCTATGAAGCCTTTCGAAGGTGTGGGCGAGAGGAGTATTTTGTTTAGTTCTTCGTTTATTCTTTCACGTGAGATAATTTTTATTCTCTCTTTGTTGTCGCAGAGGGCGTCGAAGGTTTCATCTTCTATGTAAAAATTGAGTTGAGTGGCAAATCTTATGCAACGCATCATGCGCAGTGGGTCGTCTGAAAAAGTTATCCCCGGTTCCAATGGGGTGCGTATAATGCGATCTTCAAGGTCGTATACACCGTCGAATGGGTCAACAAGTTCACCAAAGCGGGCTTTGTTCATGCATATTGCCATAGCGTTTATGGTGAAGTCGCGACGATTCTGGTCGTCTTCTAATGTGCCATCCTCTACAATGGGGTTGCGCGAATCGTGGCTGTATGACTCCTTGCGTGCACCTACAAACTCTATCTCTTGGTCGCGATATTTTACTTGTGCCGTGCCAAAATTGGCATATACTGCCAAATGCGCACCTTTGCCCAATTTTTTGCTGAAAGCGCGTGCCATTTCTATGCCTTTACCCACTACAACAACATCAACGTCTGTGGAAGGACGTTGTAGGAATATGTCGCGAACATAGCCGCCGACAATGTAGCACTCGATGCCAAGTTCATCGGCGGTTTCCGAGATTTTATGGAATAATGGTTTATCGAGTATCTTTTGTAGCTCTTCGCGTGTGGGTATATACATAATTCTTTTTTCTCAACTTTTATTTGACAAAGATAGTGCCAACGAGTGAATGAAAATTTTTCATTCGTATCGGGTGCCGCCTATCTTAGCAACATTTATGTTGCAAATTTACAATTTTTGCTCGGTAATCTCTATCACAAATTGTTTAATTTTCTTTTTCGATGTGAAATGAATAGTGGATATGGAGGCTCAAAAGAGATATTTTCCTTATGAAAAGAGACTTTTTTTTAGCTCGTTACGGATTTTAGTTATACTTTTGTTGCAGTTTTGTTTTAGATTGAATATTTCATTATGAATTTAGTAAAGAAAATATCCCGACTTTTTATTGCTATAGTTTCAATATTTGTGCTTTTTGCATGTAGTGAAAGCATTGAAGAGCAGGCTGCAACAGTACTGCAATCGGCTCGCGAGGCATATGAAATAGGAGATTTCCAGGGTGCCAAAATGTTGCTCGATAGCCTGAAGGTGAAGTATCCTAAGGCTTTTGAGGCGCGTCGCGAGGCTTTGAAATTGACACGCGAGGTTGAACTTGCCGAGCAGCAACGTAGTGTGGAGTACTTCGACAGCATGCTTGTAGCGAAACGTGGCGAACTTGAGAACGTTTTGAAGGTGGGTGGCTTCACTTTTGAAAAAGATGAGAAGTATCAGGAGGTTGGCAATTTCATGATTGCTTCACAGGCGCCAATGAAGAATATCGGTAACAGCTATTTGCGCGGACAGGTTGATGAAAAAGGTGTCTTGACGCTTACATCAATATATCGTGGTCGCCCCATATCGCACAACAGGGTAAAGGTCAGTGCCGAAGGTAGTTCTGCCGAATCTACAAACCCATTTAATATATATACATCGAAGCATCTTGGCGTTACAACCGAGCGTGTCGATTTCCGCTTTGGCAAGGACGAGGGCATAATAGGTTTCATTGTTCTTAATAATTCAAAAACCATTAAGGTCGAACTATCTGGAAAATCGACATATTCCTATACTATGCGCAAGGATGACGTGAAGGCAATATCTTCTCTTTACAATCTTTCCATGCTGTTGCGTTCCATAGATGAACTCGAGGCTTCGCGCGATGAGGCTATGCGTCATATCGAATTTGTAAAGCGCAACAAGCGTCGCAGCGAGTCGACAGACTCTATTGCAAAGTAGGTTTTTTCAGATAAACAATATTCTCCAACCCTCTACTGCTATAGTAACAAGAATTGCTATGCAGTAGATGAACTTTAGTCCGGTTGTCAGCATAAATGCTGCAAATGACATAAATGCGGTTTTTAAGGCTTTTTCGACAGGCGCTTTTGCCATGAGTTCACCAATGAATGCTCCTATGAAAGGGCATATTATGACACCGATTACTCCCATGAATAGTCCTGCAAACATGCCTATGGTTGCTCCCCAAATGCCGTATTGAGTGCCTCCCTTTTTCTTGGTTAGCCACACAGGAGCAACATAGTCGAGCAGGGTGATGACTGCAGCCATGATGCCTGCAGCTATTACAGGAAACATCTGAAGGTCGTTGTTGCTACAGAGCAGCAGTAACAGCAACCCTATGTACGACAATGGTGGGCCGGGCAATGCTGGAAGCACGGCGCCTGCCACTCCTATGATTCCTGCAGCAAGGGCTATGATTACTATGAAATATTCCACTTTTATTTTGTCAATGAGAATTTAAGGCTTACACCGAAGTCGGTGGTTGTGGTCGGATACGAGCTTGATGATATGAGCGGTATTGTCTTTTTGCGCTCAAAGAAGAAACTCATGTTAAGCATACGGCTGTATGTGTAGTCGGCTGAGAGTGAGTAGTTGAACGACTTTGTACCGCTTGTTGCCTGTGTGGTGCCACGGTCTATGCTGCGGCAGAGCGATGTCATATTCTTAAACGAGAAACTTGCTCTAAGGTTCAAGTCGTTGCTCACTTTGTTGCTTTTGCTTGCCTTGCTGCTTGCACCTAGCATCTTCAAGTTTACAATCTTGTATCCTGCGTTCATTACCAACTCTTTAGAATGTGTCTCCACCAGTTGTATTGCTGTTACGCTTAGGTTAAGCACACGTGATTTCACATATTTTACTCCTAGCGAGAGATTGTTGTTTGTTGTCACGTCAATGCCCAGCAATGGCGAGAATGACTCGTTGATGGAGGCTGTGCTTATATTGTATCTGCTGCTCGGTACCGGCAGTCCTGTAGTTGTGTTGTTTACATATCCAAGTCCGTTGGTATATTCCATGTAGGTCGAGTAGGTGCTGTACGATCCCACAGCATACACACTCTTATAGCCGTGAGTGATGTTTACGCTCTTGAAGTGTTTCTGGAAGAATGGCAATCTTGACAATCCTGCATATCTTATGTTCCAGTTGGGAAGCATATGCAAGAAAGATGGGAAGAGGTCGCGCAGTCCGCTATTGCCCTCTCTGCCACTGTATGTGCTAAGGAATGCCGGCAACATTACCTCTGCCGAGTATTTGTTTACTGTTCCATTCTCGGGGTTGAACACTTGACCTGCAAGGGCGCTGTTTTCGGGGTACATGGTGCCAGTGTATTTGTCTTCAAGTTCCTGCCTAATGCCTTCGAGGTTCGATACAAAGCGGTTGAATGTCGACGAGCGGTAGTTGTTGCTCTCGCTGCCCACATCAAAGGAGTTACCAATGGTGATGGTGGTCATTGTAAAACCTCCCGACTGTGTCTCGGGCATTCCGGCATACATGTATTGTATGTTGCGGCTTTTGTTTCTTTGCCAATCGGCATTAAGGTCAATTTTTACATCTGTCAATGGCTCAAGAACGAATTTAAGCACAAGGTTTTCTGCAGCGCTTGTAGAGGCTTGTACAGCCACACTATCGTTGCACAGCAACCATCCTTTGTCAAAGGCGCGTTGCAGATAACTATCGTTGGTGAGACCAAACGCAAAGTCAAGTCCAGGAGCATATGTGCCGTTTAGTTTGTTCTGTCCAAACATGTCGCCAGTGTTTGGCATAAATCCCGGCAACGACATTGAGTAGTTGTTTGTGTAGTTTATCGACATGCTGCGCAGCATCATCAAGAAGCGGGTGGGATACTGCATTCTCTTCATAAACTCGGAGTTTTCACTCTTGGGTTTGGGCGTGATGGTGAGTTTCAAGGGTATAGTATCCTTGTTCTTTATGATGATGTTGTTTTCGTCTTTTACCTTATATTTCAGTTTGTAGGGACGTCCTTTTTTTGTGCGTGCGTTTATTACTAACTTTTTGCTTTTAAGTCCATGGGCGATGGTCAGTTGGCTGTCGGTCAGCAGAGTAATCTCTGTCCTGAAAGGCTTAATTTTGGCTGCCTTTTTTTCTTTCTCTTTTTTGTTCTTTGCAGCAGCTCCACTGGCGAAGCGTTTGTTTGTCTCTGCGAGGTAGGGTACTAAGTTGTATAGCTTTTCAAGGTTGAAATTGCCGTTAAGTGTTATGGTGCGTTTGTTGGCAATGGTGTTGCCGTAGTTTACGCCCGATGAACTGTTGCCACGTGCCCAGTTGTACGATGAGTTGAAGCTGGCATCGGCAGTCACCCACTCGAAGATTGGCAGTTTGTTTATTGGTAACGAGTATTGTGCCGAAAAACTCTGTTGGTAACTCAATGGACGACCGAGGTTTCTTATGCTGTGCAATACAGAATCTTTCCAAATGGCATATTCATCGGGGTATCTGTTCTTGTTTACCGGCATGTATGGTTCTTCAATTTCGGCATTTGTTCCGGTGGTAAGGTTCATGCGCAAGTTGGTGGTGGGGTCCCACTTCAGTGTCATGCGACGGTTCCAATAGAACTGTTGCGAGAAGTTGAGTGGCGTTGCCGTTTGGTTGTATGTGTTGCTTAAGTCGCGTGTCTGTAATTCGTAGTAGCTGCGTGTCATGTCAGTGTTAAGTGACAGACTTTGAGGTAATGGGTTAATACCGAAGTCCTTGAAAATATTCCACCACTTCGATTTACTCTTTATGTTTTTGAAAGGCTTAATGGTTTTTATGGGGTTGTTATAAGCGTATGCAGCTGTTGCCTTCCAGTTTATTTTGTTTTCCCAACTGATGGTGCTTCCGCTATTATCTGTGCGCGAGTATGAGTATCCGAATGTGAAGTTTGCAGGGTCGTAGGGCATTGGGGTCTTGCTGGCAATACCTACTTTGGCATTGCTTACACTGAAATTGCGTGTGGTCGATCTCACCTCGGCAATATCTCTTATGGAGTCGCGTGCGGAACCTGTGTATGAGTCGAGAACATCTTCGAGCAATAGGTCGGTTTCAAATGGGCTGTAGAGTGGCGATTTTACTTCTCGCGACATTGAGTAGTAAAGTGGTAGTGACACTTTGGCTTTCTTGGGGAAGAAGCGTCCGACGTCGAAAGTTCCTGTTACCGAGTATTTGTAGTAGTCATCCTTTCGGCGTGAGGCGAGTTTGTCCTCGAGACCACCAAATCCGGCTGTTTCCATTCTGCCTTGTGCTGCAATGCTGCCAAGGTCGGATAGTTTTATGTTGAGGTTGCCCTGTGCAGCCCATCCGCTCTTGTTGTTAAAGCCCAGCATGCGCATTTCGTTCACCCATATGATTGCTGATTTTTGTGAGGCGGTGTTGTTGCGCACGCCTATCATCATTACTTTTATCTGCCCTAGTGATGGGTTTCCTATGACACTTATTCGGTTTTTGGGTTTCTCTTCGTCGTACTCGCTATAGATGGTGGTGTTGTTCACTCCCGATGTGTTGGCGTTGCGCAGTGTGTTGCGTCTAACCTTTACTGCAGTTAGTTTGGAAAGTGATATGTCGAGCATGTTCTCTTCGGGCCATACTGCGTTGCTTGCGACACTACTGTATGCGTCATATGAACCATGCGGTGTCAGTTTCAAAGGTATCTCATATTCGTAGTAGTTGCTTTTGTAGTCCGAACCCAATCTGACAAATAGCGACATTTCGTCGTCAGCAAGTATGTTGCCGTCCATCTCAGGTGCTTCGGCATGGGCAAAGATCTGTATCCTTTCGTATTGACGGATGTCGAGTGTGCTTTTCTTGTAAACGGCGCGTGACTCTTGTGCACCAAGGTTATTCACTTGTAGCGATAGTGCCTGCTCGTTATCCTGTCGCAATTGCGGCTGATCGGGATCGAGTATTCGTGATATTCCCGGGGGGAGCACATAGTTCACAGGTTGGCGGTCGCCATGTTCTTCTATGTTGACTGCCGACATTATCAGTTCACCGCTCATGGTGGGTGTAGAGTTGTTGGTCGATGCAATAGTGTTCATGTATGGACGCCAGTCGCCGCGCACCAGTTTCAGCGTTGCAAATCTCAGTGTGACTGCCTTCTTGAAGTTTGTCAGATACATTCGCATGAAGCGGATGGATGTGAAGTCGCGGATTGTACCTACCACTTTTTCATAGTCGTCGATAGGGATGCGGAACTTGTACCAATCGACGCTCTCTGTGGCGCCGTTGCGTAGTTTGGCTGTAACGGTGCGTTTGTCCGATATGTAGTTTGTGCCCACTTTCAGGTCTTGCGGACGAAGTGAAATTTTGTATTGGAAGAAATTTTCATATTCGTCCATGGTGAAGTCCTGATTGGCGTCTTCAATGTCGGGTGTGGTCTTTGCCGATGTGTTGTAGCTTTCGCCAGTTGAACCCGATGTTGCCGAGTTGCCTTCGGGGTTGTTATAGAATTTGTATCTCTCGAAGATGTTGCGTTGCGCGTCGTCGTAGTCCGAACCGCGATAGTGGTGATAATTGTCACCGGCAGGATCGGCTGCGATGCTGTCGTAAACCTCTTGCTTTACTTTGCCGCGTATGGCGTCAAGGTAGTTTGCGTATGTGGGGAAAGTTGCCTCATCGGTGCTTGTCAAACCATTGAAACCAAGGTCTTGCTGCGTGCGGCTTCCTGCATTGTTGTCGAAGGCATATACAAGGCTCGAGGTTACGGGCACACGTCCACATACGGTCTCTTCGTAGCCATAATTATTGCTGTTGGCGGGTAGACCGTTCTCAAAGAATTTTTTTCCATCTTTCAGAATATCCTCCGATACCTCTCCAAGGTTTATGTAGAAGTCGCCACCGCCTCCTGCATCATCGTATATGAAGGGGTCGAGCAACCAGAATTCAATATATTGAACATTGGCCGTCTCGAAATCAGTGGTTGTAAGTTGTCGTGTGATACCGCCCCAACGTCTTTCGGGTGACTTCAGTTTTCCTTCGTATGTGAGATCGGGGTCGAGGTTATATGGGCCTCGCTCCTGTGGATAGAAACTTACGTTCATCAGTGACATTGTTGACGACTCGCCATAGGTCGATTCTTTGTTGGGGTACAACTCACGCTCATATACTTCGCGCAGATAGTGGTTCGATAATTGGTCGAGGTCGCTTTTTATATGCGAGGGGGTGAGCGATGAACTGCGTCGTGTGAACAACGGGTCAATGGTGTACCAGTTTATGAGGGCGCGGTCGTATCCGGTGAGTATGTTGTTCGTTAAACCGTAGTTTGTCATTCCTGTGGGGATGGATGCCAGCACCCACGCCGATGGTGAGTCAAGGTCAATGCCATTTTCTGTGCTCTCAAAGTCGTCGATGTATGATGCGTTGCTCTGTACTTCGTCGGATGTTCCGGCCTCGAGCCTTGCAAATTCGGCTGTGAGATTGATACTCGATGGTGCCGAGCAACTCAGAAGCGGCAGTCGGTCGAGCAGGGTGGTGAGCCATTGGCTTTGGCGTTTCCACGATAGGTTAAGTCCCCAGATAAAGTTGTTTAGCGGTTCTGAACCCATGTCCACTTTTGATGTCAGAGGCTTCTCGGTGAGCGACATCATTGTTCCACCGAACTTCAAGTCTTCCGAGTAGTCATACTGCCAGTTTAATCCGAGCATCGTTTTGCGTTGCATATTGAACAGTGTGTTACTCTCCAATGATACCTCTACCGGTGTGCCGGCATCAACGATGCTTTGGTTGACTATGGTTACAATTCCGGCTGCATAGTCTACTGTGTAGTCGCTGTTCTCTGTAAGTGTAACTCCGCCGGCTGTAACGGTTACGGAGCCTTTGGGTATGTTCATTGAACCAGTCTGTATGACATTGGCTGATGAACCGGTGTATTCTCCTATGAGGTAGAACTTATCTTTTTCGGCTATTTGGCGTGCAACGGTTTTTGTTGAGTCGTAAAGTTCTTGATAGATATATTTCTCGGCTAGGGTTGCATTGCCTATTTTCTTTTTAAGGTTGCTTCCGAAGGGTTCCACAGTGGGGAAATATATGCGTCCTGTGGATGAGTGTACGGTGAAGCCCTCGACGTAGTCGAAGATGCCGTTGGGTGCCTCTTTCGAGTTGTTTGCATCCAAACGGTCGAGGTTCATAAGTCGTAGCAGCGGCATCTCTTTTATATGCTCTTCGGGTAGGTATGTGATGTTGGTGCCCAGGCTGTCGCTTGCATAGTATATATCTAATTTGAAGTCGTTGCTTTTGAGGTTGCGTGCGCCTATGCTGTAGACGTTTTTCATCATGAGGTCCCAACATCCGTTTTGTGGTGAGCACGAGTTGGGCTTCAGCAACTTGACCATCAAGGTCGATGCTGATTCTTTCTGGTCGGACGAAAATTCTCCCACTTGATAGGTCTCGCCACCGTAGGTGTATTCAAATGCCACCGCAAGCACCTCGTCGGCTCTCAGGGCGTTGCGCAATGAGAGGTAACCGAGTTGCTTGTTCAAGGTATATTCCGAGGGTGAGAGTAGTCGGGCATTGGAGATTTTTTCATAGTCAAGACCTCCGTTGAAACCGTTTATTCCGCTGAAAATGGCATTTACCTGGTCTATGTTTCTTATCTCGCTATAGCTGTTGTTCATTGTGGGGTAGAGGCTGTTGGCATTGTTCGATGGTAGTCGGCTGCTGCCTGTTGCGCCCCACATTCTGTTGCTTATGTGCGATGTCTCTCCAAGGTCGGTGAATGCCACAATGTTACGTGGGTTGGTGAAGTCGCTTCTTTTGTTGGTCACCCACACCTCTATGCGGTTGATGGTGATGCCCGAGACGATTGTGGGCAACTGCGCCATGGATTTGTCGTAATTGTCGCGGAAGTAGTGTGCGAGGAAGAAGTGGCGGTTCTCGTCGTAGTTGGCGATGTCTACCTCGAAAGTGGTCAGCTGAGTGCCGCCTTTTGAGTTTACTACATTTGTGCTTGAGTTTTTTTGCGAAACTACTGCTTGTAGTGTAAGCTTACCAAATTGCATGTCGGTGCGGATTCCGAATAGCGAGGTTGCGCCTTTTATCAGTGACGAGTTGGTGCCGAATGATATATTTCCTGCCTCTATCAGTTTAAATACCTCATCCTCTTTGCCTTCATATTGCAGGCTTATCTTTTTTGTGTCGTAGTTGAATGTTGCTTCAGTGTTGTAGTTGAAGTCGAGGTTCATCTTGTCGCCGACGTTTCCTTTTACGTTAAGGTTTATAACTTCGTCGAAATTGAAACTGTTGGTTTCGCGGCTTCTCTGTGGCAGCGATGGGTTATCTACCTTCTGCATCTGGAAGCCTATCTTCATCTCGGCGCTTCCTTGTGTCTTTATGCGCACTCCGCCTGGTCCGAAAAGTTTCTCGGCGGGTCCAAGGTCGAATTTCATGTCGCTGAAATCGAACTTGTTGCCATTGTTCATCTTGTCAAATTCCTCTTGGTTTTTTTTCTTGAAATAGCGCTCTATGGAGTTCTGCATTTTGCTTTTGGCATACTCCTCTTGCGACATGATGAATGGCACTCCGAGTGTGGTGTTGCCCATTTTGGTGGCTATGCTGAAAGTGCTGTCTTTCTCGTTGTATATAGTGTCTTGTTTTATGTTTGCGGGGTTACGCAAGTCAAGAGGCAGTTGTTTAAGGTCCTCTTCTGTTTCGGGTATGATATTGTTGATGGGGTATCGTGCCGGGATGGTGTCTTTTTTCTCCACCTTCACTACTTTGCGCACGCGTTCGCGTCGGCGTACACTGCGCCTATTGTCATTTTGTGCAAACGCCATTGTGGCGAATGCACATATTAGAATGAGGCTTATAAGTGTACGCAATTTCATCGTGGTAAATGGTTATAATTGTTTGAGTGCCAGCTTAATTAGCTGTTCTACGGTGGCGTCGGGCTGCTCTTTGGCTATGCTTTGAACCACCTTGTTGGCGGCAGCTGACGGGAAACCGAGCATGGTAAGTGCCGATACGGCTTCGGAAACAGTCTCTTTGTTTACAAGAACGGCTGTGGGTGATGCAGTGGGCACTCCTGCTGCAATGCCGGCTATTTTGTCTTTCAACTCCACAATTATGCGTTGTGCAGTTTTTAGTCCTATGCCTTTTACGCTTTTCAATGTGCGCTCGTCGCCCGAAGAGATTACATCGCACAATTCGCCTATGGTAAATGCCGACAAAATTGTGCGTGCGGTGTTGCCACCAATGCCCGAGACTGATATAAGCAACAAGAATAGTTCGCGTTCCTGTTTGTTGCTGAATCCATAGAGTTGATGAGTATCCTCGCGTATGACCTCATATATAAACAACTTCGTCTCTTTCTTGCCTTGGATGGCTGTGTATGTGTTGAGTGTTATGCTGGTCTCGTAACCTACTCCCGCGCAGTCAATTATGGCGGTGGCTGGCGTGAGTTCGGCTATTTCTCCTCGTAAATATTCTATCATAGTAATGTCCCTAACTTATATCTTAACGATTATTTGTCTTTATTATTGCATGAAGCAATTTACAAAAATAGTTCAAATGGACATAAATAGGTCATGCTTTGTGATGTTTTTATTGTTGCTGCTTAAAATTTTTCATCTTCTTGATACATTCATGACAATTTAGCGTTATCTTCGCAGATATAATCAAATATAAAAAGTTTATGAGTCAGATAGTGTCGCCGTCGTTGCTGTCGGCAAATTTTGCAAAATTGCAGTGCGATCTTGATATGATTAATCGCAGTGAGGCGGAATGGTTGCATATTGATATCATGGATGGTGTGTTTGTACCCAACCTTTCGTTTGGTCCTCCTGTGCTTCAGTATGTGGCAGAAGGTTGCACTAAGGCTCTCGATGTGCATCTGATGGTTGTTAATCCGATGAAT
>JAFTTA010000048.1 GCA_017467015.1 Bacteroidaceae bacterium | reverse complement strand
GGAGTAATTTCCTTATTCTTTAAAAAGAGACAGAAACAAAAATGGAGTTGCGTTGCAACTCCATTTTTGTTTCTGTCTACATCTTGTTATGCTTCTGTTTCGGGTGTAATAAGTTTGTATCCTTTGCCGTGGATATTGATGATTTCTATTGAATCGTCAGCTTTCAGGTGCTTGCGGAGCTTGGTGATGTATACGTCCATGCTTCGTGCATTGAAATAGTTGTCGTCAATCCAGATTGTTTTCAGGGCAAAGTCGCGTTGCAGTATTTCGTTGGCATGAGCACACAGCAGTCCTAGGAGCTCCGACTCTTTGGTTGTCAGCTTGGTCTGTTGGCCATCTATCGAAAGAAGCTGTTTTTGGGTGTCGAATTGGAAACGTCCTATTTTGTACACTGTGCTCTCTTTGTTTTTCTTGCCACATACACGGCGCAGTATTGCTTCGATGCGGAAAACAAGTTCTTCCATACTGAAGGGTTTGGTGATGTAGTCGTCTGCACCAATCTTGAAGCCTTCGAGTATATCCTCTTTCAATGTCTTTGCGGTTAGGAAAATGATGGGGATATTCGCGTTGGCTGCTCGTATCTCTTGTGCAAGTGTGAAGCCATCCTTTATAGGCATCATTACATCCAATACGCAAATATCGAATTTGCCTTTTAAGAATGCTTTATATCCGGCGTCGCCATCTGCGCACAGTTCTGCATGGTAACCTTTTGCCTGCAGGTATTCTCTGAGCAACATTCCGAGGTTTTCGTCATCCTCGCATAGCAAAATACTCTGTTTTTCTTCCATAATCTTTTATTTTAGTGGTAATACAATTATAAAGTTTGTTCCGACACCCATTTCGCTCTCTGCGCGTATGGAGCCTTTGTGTGCTTTTATTATCTGTTTCACATATGCGAGTCCCAAACCGAAACCTTTTACATCGTGAACGTTTCCGGTGTGTACTCTGTAGAATTTTTCAAATATTTTCTTTATATTATCTTTGGTTATTCCTATTCCATTGTCTTGTATCGACAGCATGAAGTTGCCGTTTGCGTTCCATGTGTGTATGTTTAGCAGTAGTGGCTCGTCTTGTCGTTTATATTTTACAGCGTTGTCCATGAGGTTGAAAACGACATTGGTGAAGTGCATCTCATCGACATATACAAACGGGTCGTCGGCTTCGAGGGTGGAGATTATTTTTCCTCCGCCTTGTTCCACTTTGACGGCAAATGTGTTTATGACACCTTTTATCAATTCGTTGGCGTCAAGCTCTTTCATCTTCAATGATGTGTTGTCGCTTCTCTCAAACATAGACATCTGAAGCACTTTGTCTACCTGGAAGCGGAGACGTTTGGTCTCGCTGGCAATCACGCCCGACAACTTTCCGAACATAGATGGGGATTTTGCTACCGAGGGGTCTTGTAGCATCTGTGCCGCCAGTGATATGGTCGATATAGGTGTCTTGAACTCGTGCGTCATATTGTTTATGAAGTCGTTTTTTATTTCCGACACATTTTTTTTTCTGATGAATAGGTAGACTGTTATAAGGAATGTTACCAACAGCACCAATACCAGCAATATTGAAGGTATCATAAATTTAACCGAATTATAAATATATTTGTTCAATATGTCGCTGGGAAAGGCTATTTCCAACATTACCATGCGGTTAG
The DNA here is from genome assembly GCA_017467015.1 of Bacteroidaceae bacterium. Taxonomy (GTDB): domain Bacteria; phylum Bacteroidota; class Bacteroidia; order Bacteroidales; family Bacteroidaceae; genus HGM04593. The sequence continues at coordinate 54 of JAFTTA010000048.1, read as the reverse complement.
GAGGGTCGTTTTTGAAAAGTAACTCTTTTTAGGTGTTCTATTCACTCGTCTCTT
>JAFTTA010000047.1 GCA_017467015.1 Bacteroidaceae bacterium | reverse complement strand
GGTATTGCAGTTACATCCATACTATATTTTATGCTCATAAAAGGCTTGAAAGGCAGTGCTTTGGTTACTCCCGAAATACAGTCATGGGTCAACGATAATACAGGCTTGCTGTTGGTAGGTTCATTTGTCTTTTTTACTATGCTGATGCAACTTCTTCATTGGCTGAAAGTGAATGTCTTAAGAGTTATTGTACTTATCGGAACGTTTTCACTAGCCATGGCATTTGCAGGAAATGACCTTGTGAACTTTATCGGTGTAACTTTGGCCGGTTTCTCTTCATTTATGGATTTCACTGCAAATGGAGCCGGAGTGGGTGCCGATAGTTTTGTCATGACTTCTCTTTCCGAGTCGGCAAAAACACCTTGGTATTTCCTTGTGGGTGCAGGTGCCATTATGGTATATGCCTTGTACACCAGCAAAAAAGCGAAAAAGGTGCTTCAGACCTCTATTGACCTTACCAGTCAGCAGAATGAGGAAAACGAGATGTTTGGTTCGTCTTCTATTGCTCGCAATATTGTGCGTACCGCTACAAATATGATTGACGGCGTGGCTCGTAAAACTCCTCAGGAAGTAAAGGATTGGGTTAACAACCGTTTTCGCCCGCTTGAGGATCGTTCCGAGGTGGTAGCTTTCGACCTTGTACGTGCATCAGTGAATCTTGTGCTTGCCGGTTTGCTTATTGCTGTAGGTACATCAATGAAACTGCCTCTCTCCACCACATACGTAGCATTCATGGTGGGTATGGGTTCTTCACTTGCCGACCGTGCTTGGAGTCGCGAGAGCGCTGTGTATCGTGTGACCGGTGTGGTTTCCGTTGTAGGTGGTTGGTTTGTTACAGCCGGTGCGGCCTTCTTGCTTGCTTCAGTAGTTGCCAGCATAATGTATTATGGTGGTATAATTGCAATGTTCTGCATGATAGCTCTTGTAGTGTATTTGCTCATACACAGTCATATCAGATACAACAAAAAACAGCAGCAGACTAAGGTTGACGAGAAAATGGAGATTGTTTTGAAATCTGATGATAAGGAGGCTGTATGGGGTGCATTGAGAGAACATACTGCAGAAACATTAAACAAAGCTGTCGGCTTCTCGGCAGAGACCTACAAAATACTTTTTGAAGCATTCTCAAAAGATGAACTCCGTCCGCTCAAGACTTCATTGATGAAAATTGTAGTAGAGAAAAATGTGCTTAAGAAAATGCGTCGCTCTGAGACGCAAGGATTCCAGCGTGTGGATGATTCTATAGCGCTTGAGCGCAGTACATGGTATCATCTCTCCACCAATAGTTGTCAGCAAATGTTCAATACTCTAATTCGTATTGGTGAACCTATGAAAGAACATACCGACAACAGTTTTAATCCGATGACTGAAGCATATATACAAGAATTTTCACCATATTGTCGAGATATATATCATGTTCTTGATGACATAGCGCAGATGATTAGAACTAATAGATATGAGAATTCGGAGGATGTTTCGCAGCGTGCAAAAGACTTGAAACACAAACTTGCAGCATTGCGTAAAGAGCAGACAATGCGTTTGCACCATAAGAGCGGTAGTTTGAAGATGGATTTTGTATATCTTAATCTCATTCAAGAGTCTCACGAACTTCTTAGCGAGGTTCGAAACCTCTTGCGAGGCAGTATAAAACTTTTTGCCCCATATCCTGAACGGAAAGAAAAGGGTAATTGATTAATAAAACGAGCTGTTCCATATTTCTTGCATGAGAATAAATGTGGGCAGTTCGTTTTTTTAATTTAGAGATTAGCCAATGATTTTTATAATATACACAATACTCAGAGGATGTTTAGAATACTTGTAGTCGACGATGAAGCGGATGTTTGCGAAATTTTGAAATTTAATTTCGAAAATAATGGTTATCGGGTTGATACAGCCTGTTCAGCAGAGGAAGCAATGGCGTTGCCACTTGGTGAGTATAACCTATTTCTGCTTGATGTGATGATGGATAAGATGAGTGGCTTTGCTTTTGCGGCATATTTGCGCAAACAGCCGGAGACTGCACACATCCCCATTATTTTTGTTACAGCAAAGGATAGCGAGAATGATACTCTCACAGGCTTCAATATAGGCGCTGACGACTATATACGTAAACCTTTCAGTATAAGCGAGGTAATTGTGCGTGTGAAGGCTGTGATGCGCAGGGCGGCATCTGCAGCTGCTCCAGCGTCGGTTGCAGCTGGCAATGAACTTACTTTTGAGACATTGGTGTTAAATCCCGATAGTAAACGTGCAACCATTGCCGGTTCCGATATATCTCTCACGAAAAAAGAATTTGAACTGCTGTATCATCTGTTGAGCCGACCTGGGAAGGTTTTTTCACGTGAAGAACTGCTTAGTCTTATATGGCCCGACGACGCAAATGTGCTTGAACGCAGTGTTGATGTGAACATCGCCAGAATGCGTAAGAAATTATCTCATTATGCCAACCACATAGTGTCGCGCAGCGGCTACGGATATTGTTTTAAAGAGATATTGAGCGAATAAATAATGGCTTTTAAAAAATCGCGTTTAT
>JAFTTA010000046.1 GCA_017467015.1 Bacteroidaceae bacterium | reverse complement strand
CCTTGCGACAACTAATCCCACATTGTTCATCTTCGACGAGCCAACAACCGGTTTACATTTTCACGATATAAAAAGGTTGCTCGACTACTTTGACCGCCTTGTTGCACGCGGACATACGATAGTTATCAGTGAACACAATATAGATGTGATAAAATGTGCCGACTATCTTATAGATTTGGGCCCCGACGGTGGAGAAGAGGGTGGTCGTGTGGTGGCTGAAGGTACTCCCGAACAGGTTGCCGAGAATCCTTTATCGGTAACAGGTGCTTATCTTAAGGAAAAACTGAAACAGGGCTGATGGCTCTTCTCTTAAGAGAATTGTCCTCTGCTTTTCAGTACTACATAGATAATGATGGGTGCGCCGATAAGAGGAGTGATGGCGCTTAGCGGGATGAGTCCGCTCTCACCGGGAAGATGGCATAACATGTTGCAAAGCAGTGTAACGCATCCTCCTGTGAGCAGTGTCGATGGTAGCAACAACCTATGATTATTGCTCTTTAGTAACAAACGTGCTATGTGTGGCACAGCAAGTCCGATGAAAGAAATGGGACCGCAAAAGGAGGTGACAATGGCTGTCAGCAGTCCAGTGAGCAGTAGTATTATCCATCGTATGCGTCCGGTGTTTATTCCCAGATTTTCGGCATATATTTCTCCAAGAAGCAGTGCGTTCAACGGCTTCATCATCAGTAGGGTGCATAAAATGGCAATCATAGAAATTGTTGCGAACAGTGGCAGTTGCTGCAACGACACACCTCCAAAATTTCCCATGCCCCAAATTAGGTATGAGTGTACTCCCTCGGCAGTGGAAAAGTAATTGAGAAGGGCTATTAACGACGATGTCAAGTAGCTCAGTGCCATGCCGGCAATCAACAGGAATATGTTGCCACGCAGCATCAGCGAGAACAGAAGTATAATTCCTGTTATTGCCAATGCTCCTATGAATGCTCCTGCAAGTATGGCAAAATATCCCGCTATGTTCATGCTGCCGGCTACGAAACTGCCTTGCAATAGTAACATCACAACAGCTACCCCCAAACCTGCTCCACTGTTTATGCCAAAGACCTCGGGACCGGCAAGAGGGTTGTTGAACAATGTTTGCAACATCACTCCGGCTGCCGATAATGCCATGCCACACAGCATGGCTACCACGGCTTGTGGCAGACGTGAATTGAGAATTATCATGCGCCAACTTTCGCGTTGGGGGTCGTTTCCGGCAAGTATATCTATAATCTCTGAGATGGGAATATCTACCGAACCAAAGAAAATATTTGCGGCAAAAAGCAGCACCATCGTTATTGCCGGCAAGACGATGGCTGTAAATTTTCTATTCCTGTAGTTTTTCATAATATCTGAATGTATATCCGTCGCTGAGTTCCGGATGAAACAACATTGAAAGTTCTCTCAGTAGTATGTCGGGGCGGAAGGGGGTCTCTTCGTAGAAACGACGACGACCGGTATTGCATGCATAAATATTTCTCTCGCGGAATGGTCGCAGCAGTTTGTAGTTCTCAAATTCTTTTTCGAGTATCAAGTAGCTCTTGTTCTCATGTGTATTATACTTGAATAACCATATGTCTGCGTTTTCGCCACGTTCAAGCACTGTCTCGAAGGAGAGTGGCACTCCGCCTCTTTCGTCGTTGTTGCCAAAAAGATAATCAGCTCCGGCATCGCGGTAGAGTTGCCCCATGGTGCTGTTTCCTCCGGGCATATACCATGCAGCGCCACTTTTCAGTTCACAGATTAGTTTGGGACGTCGGCTGCAATTGGCAATCATGCTTTTTGTCTCTTCGTAGTTGTCGCATACGATATCAAACAACGAATCTGCTTTTTCTCCAACACCGAGCAGACGACCATAAAATCGCATCCATTCGGCTGCTCCTAATGGTGAATTTTCCATATAGTCGACGCACTCTATCAATGGGATGCCTGTGCGCTCCATTTTGCCATAGCCACCATTCTTGAATGGGATTACCCATGCAGCCTTGGGCGATAGTTCAATCAACTGCTCAAGATTTATGTCCATGGAATTGCCACAGTCGATTATTTTGCCGTTGGCAATGCCTTGTTGCACAGCGGGTACTGACATATATTGTGCGTCGCACACACCGGAAATGGCCTCTTCGCAGCCTAACATGGTAAATAATTCGGCGTGCAACGTAGCAAACAGCAACTGTTTGTCAAGCGGTGTATGCAGCAGTGTCGCTCCTTCGTGAGGATTGATGTCTGCTGTGCTATCTTTGTGTAACAAGAGATATTGGTGCAGTAAAGAACCCTTTTTCCAAGGGTTCTTTACGTTTGCGATGCTGTAGCCCTTGTACTCGATTATCTGCAGAAGTGATGAGTGATGCATTTGCAGTGTGTCGCCATGCTCGGTTGTTGCATGGTGTGGGGCACTGCTGTTGCATGAGCAAAATATCGTTACAATTGCTGCGTGTAAAAAGAGTATAAGGGCTTTCATCTCTTTCTTTGTGTATGTTTAATTGTTGAAACGTGCACCAGTGGGGTAGTAGCCTACATCGAATGTCGCCTTTTGCTCTCCTGTTGTGCCGTCATATATACGCATTGTGCCTAGTATGCCATATTGTGCATATCCCACATATACATCGCCTGTTGCAGGGTCGACATCCAATGAGTAAATGTCTTTCATCTTTTCTGCCGCAACAAGTTCCGCCTTTTCTCCGGTTGTTACGTCCATTTTGTAGAGCGGTGTGTTGTTGTATGACATTGTTGAATAGGTGAAGCTTGCATCTGTGTAGAATATGTGGTTCTCGTAGGCCGAGAGCAACGATGCTGTTCCAATCTTTGTTACCTTCAGGCTGTCTGTGTCCACTCTATATATGGTAGAGGGTATGTTGTCGTAGTTTCCTGAGTCTACAATGTAGACATCGTCGTTGCATATAACGCTCTCGCCATAGGGGTTGCACACATTATCCTTTATGCTTTTTATGAGTGTGCCCGATTTTGTGTCTATTATAGCGATGCTTGCCTCACCACCGCCATAGCCGCCTTGGTTGGAGTTATTTACTATAAGGTAGCCATTGTTGCAACTTATGCCCTCGGGGTAGCTGCCCGAGTATATGCGTGTGATGGAATCGCCACTTGCGGCGTTGTAGACGTAGACGTAGCCATCGTAGTTGGTAACATATACTTTCTTGCCATCGGTGGCAATGTTGCGAGGCTGTGCCCCCTCAGCGCTGTATGTGTGTTTGGTTATCCTCTTACCGTTCTCGTTTAGTATTTCAAGTTTTTGTGAGTTGCTTACCGTAACAAAGAGTTTGCCATTTGTCCACAGCATGTCTTGTGCGACGTCGCCGAGAAGTTCTCCATTAGCTGTGGTAAAAATGTCGCTCTCGCACAGCGCCGACGAAGCAGTGCCACTGTCTTTGTCATATATCTGCAGGCTTGCGTTGTTTTCGCCGAAATTGCCTTGGTTGAGTATGTAACACGAAGAATTCATTGGAGGTGTCTCGCCGCCATTGTCGTCATTGTCGTCACACGCAGTGAATATGCTTGCTCCTGCAAACATGGCAATCAATAAAAATAATCTCTCTCTTTTCATGATGGTGTAATTATAAGGTTAATATAATGGTAATTGCATAGTTGCGTCCCGGCATGGGGTAGTAACGTATGATTTCGTAGTTGCTGTCGCCTATGTTCTTTATTTCGGCTTTTGTTTGCAGGGTGGTGTTTTTTATCTTCCATTTTCGCAATACCCATATTGAGTGGTCGCCATAGGATTCTATTTCGTTGGATGGGATGTTTTGCGCAAGGTGGTAGCGTGCCCCGCTCCATAGAAACGAATATCCGAACTCTGCCAATGGGGTTAGAAACGCTATGTCTGCCGAACCTGAGTGTAGTGGGGTGTAGACTATCTGATGTCCGTAGAGTGGCGAACCTTTGGTGTGGTTCACGGCACGCATGTAACTGTAGGTGGCTGAGAGGGTTGCAGTGGTTTTGCTTGCTATTGCCAATGTGCTCTTGACACTGATGTCGGCGCCGGAAATGTCTACCTTGTCGACATTGCTCATCTTCCACATGAAGACACCCGGCACTGCCACAATCTTGTCTTTCACTTTGCCATGATATGCGTCAATGCTGAAGATCATCTCTTTGAGCCACGAATGTGGGTGCAACGAGTAGGCTGCGCCTATATTGTATTGTTCTGTTTTTTCTGGCGTTAGTTTGTAGTTGCCCACCTCGCGGTAGTAGAGGTCGTTGAATGTGGGCATGCGAAAAATGCTCTTGTACGATGCACGCAGGCAAAAATTTTCCTTAGGGAAAGGATAAAAAAGCATGGCTATTGCCGGTGAAAAACGGCTTTTGTCGGGGGCTGTGTTACCGCCGGGGGCACTCTCCGATGCGTAGGTGTGCAGCATCGAAGCGGTGATGCTTAGTGTTTTGTAGGTGTAGCGTGTGCTAATGGCGCTCAGCGTTGTTAGGCGCTCGGGGCGGGTGGGCATATCCACGTGGCTGTTTGTGGTGGATAGCTTG
>JAFTTA010000045.1 GCA_017467015.1 Bacteroidaceae bacterium | reverse complement strand
TCGAGAAACTAAGTGGGCGCGTCACACGACGCGCCCACTCACCCTCATTATTTATGAAACTTATTCAGAAATAGTATCTAAATTAGATTACTTACTTAACATAAACTTTTGCAGTTTTAACAACGCCGTTAGCGTAAACTGTCTTAACGATGTTGATACCCTGAACAGGAGTTGCAACGGCAGCACCACCTACTGTGTAGTAAGATACTGAAACTACCTCGTCACCCTCTTCAGCAACATTGTTGTTGATAGATGTACGTGCGTCGATTGAGCGGAGGAACCACTGTGAAGCCTTATCTGTTCCTGTCCAGTAAACGATGTCACCACCGCCGCCTTTACCGCCGCTGTTACCCTCCAAGTGCATAGAGTTGCTACCATTTGAAGGATGCCAGAAGTCGAATACGTAAGCGCCCTGTGAACGAACGATGTAAGGCTCTTCGGGCTCAACAGTCAAACCGATATCGCGTGAACGCGCACCGTCCATGCTGGTACCTGCATACTGACCAACCTCGATGCTCTTGATGTAGTAAGCGTTAGCAGCCTGTGCTGAGTCGATAACGCCGTCCTCAAGCCAAATCTGTACCTTGTCGCTTTCAGAAGCGGGGATAAGTTCGAACTTGTAACGATTGTCGATTTCGATGTACTCATCACCCTTAGGAGCATCACCCCAGTAGAGGCTGTACTCGCTCTCGGGACCTGTAGCCTCGAAGTCGTTGTAGTATGTACACATAAACTTGGTTGCGCCGGTAGAAGCGATGAATGACTCTCTGTAAGCAGCCTCGAACACATACTTGCCGGGGAGTATGGGGTTAACCACAGCCTGGCTTGCTGCTGCGATAGCTGCCTCAAGCTCGCCGATAGCAACCTTAGCTGTTGCGTCGTCACCTGTTGCAAGAGCTTTCTGAGCCTTAGTAAGAGCTGCTGCGTAAGTACCTGCAGACTCCTCTGAATAGAAGCCGGGGTCGGGACCTACCTGGAGGTTCATAGCCTCAGCAGCTGCAACGAATACCTTCAACCAGTAGCAGTGAGGTGTATCCATTGTAACCTTGAAGATCTTCCACTCGCCTTGGCCGTCCCAGTCGTTGTTTGCAAGTTCTGAGATTGAGAAGTAACCTACGTTATCGCCCCAGTCCTGAGCAACGATATAGGGGTGAGGTGTACCATCGCGCATAACTGTGTCGCGGTACTGGTAGATTACGAATGTATTGGGATATTCCTCTTTGCCCAATGCCTCACGGTTTGTAGGAACGATGTTCATCTTTGCAGCCTCAGCCTGAACTGCGGTTACAGAGTTACCACCCCAACCATCGTCGTCGATAGCTGCTGACCAATATTTACCATCTGCGAGTGACTGAATGTAGAATGTACCATCAGCATCACCTGTCTTACGGATTGAGAATACTGCGGGAGCGCCAATCTTCTTACCATAAGCAAGGTTAGATGTATAGAATTTCTCAAAGCCTTCGCCGTTACCCTCGGGTGCGCAGTTGAGAAGACCTACGAGTGCATAGAAGCCATCGTCTGTAATCTGTGCAACGTCTGTAACCTGCTCACCAACGGTTGTGTTATAGTAGTCTTTGAGTTCAACATCATCGGGAGTGTAAGCATCGCCAATGCCACCTACTACGAAGTCTGTGGGTGTGTTGACACCATTCTGACGACCATACTGTACATATTTGAATGAGCTGATGGGCTCGGGGAATGTAATGTCGAGGTACATATATGTGGGGTTAGCATCGTAATCAGGAACCTGGTTTGCATCCCATGCGCAGTGTGCCCATGAACCGCTGAGTTTTCCGTCAACAAGTGCGGGGAAGCCCTGGTTGTCACCTGAAGCGTCATCAGGATTATATCTCATAGCGTTTGACTCGAAGCTGTCAGCAGTCAAAGCAATCTTGTTGCCAAAGCCATCGTAGAACTCAATCTCGGCAAATGTGGGGAATACATACTCTGTACCTGCGTATGTAGCGTTGTTGTTTGTCTTGAAGAATGTAAGACGGATACCGTCAACCTCTTCTGTAATGTTGTAGAGAGGTGACTCCCATTTGTAACCACCGTAAGACTGCATCTCACCGGGGAGACCATCCTCAGTTGTACCAACGCGGAAGGGGAGAGACTTAACATTAGCAACCTTAGAAGCCCAGAATGCGTCTACTGCAGAGTAGATAAGAGCAATTGCTGCATCGATGTCAGCCAAAGACTGATATGTATCGATAACAATCATAACCTGCTCAGAAACCTCAGAAAGGTACTCAAGAGCTGTCTCGCTGTATGAACCCTCTACCCAGTCGGGAGCTGAAGAAACTGCGATACGACCCTCTTCCACCTCATTGTTGATGAAGTCGATTGAGTCGATGTAAGCCCAAAGACCTACTGCTGCATATGCTGCTGTGAGCATGTTAAGGCTTCTCTTTGTTGTGATGATGCTTGCTGCAGAAACCTCGGGGTCTGCTACGAGAGCGCGAGCCTCTGTAAGAGCTGCCTCAAGTGCTTCGTACTCACCCTCGTCGTTCTCAACGGCACCACCGATGGCATTGATACGAGCCTGTGCATCGTCAATCATCTCTTGGAGCTGATTCTTGATTGCAGAACCTTTGATAGATGCTTTGTAGATGTTCCAGTTGTATGTATTGGGACGTGCACGGTTACCTTTGCCCTCTTCGTCAACGATTGACATTTTACCGATGGGGTCGTAAGAGATTGTGTAAGCACCCTCTTTCTGTGTAAGAACGAACGCATTCTCTACGGTGTCGCAAGGAGCGAACTCAATGGTAGCGGCTTTAAGAATGTCGTTTGTCCAGTGATACCAACTGCTGTTGAAATCTTTATCAATCATGTAGTGACCGTTGTTCAACCAACCTACTTTGTAACCGTTCTCAACATCGGGGTCGGCTGTGAGGTAGACAAGTGAAGCAGCATTAGCTGTCTCATCGGCACCATAAGGAGAGTGGAAGTATGTATGACCTTTCACCAAACGGTTAATATCGTCATTGGGGTTGTACTGGTAATCCTCGGCATTTGTGCGGATTACGAAGAGAGCGCCCTCTTCTGCCAATTCCTCAACGCTTGTCACCTGCTCACCAAGCTGGAACTCCTGATCGGGATAAGGAAGATACAATGTACCGGGTGTGATACCCATGTACGTAATGAGGTTCTTGTGATAGTCTGAACGTGTGTTCCAGTTGAATGAGAAGCTGGTTACAGCCTCTTCAAGTTCAAGTTCAATGTAGTGATAAGCATTGGGAAGAGTACCTTTTGAATAGGTTGTGTGGAGATATGTACCCTCGTTGTTGTCGCTGAGAGCCTCAAGGCCACCACCATCGTTAGAAGCAACGGAGTTACCTGTTGCTACGTACTCGATTCTTTTACCTGTACCATCGTAGATACGGAGCTCACTCATTGTGAAGAAGGGGAAACCTGTACCCCAACTAACAGAAAGACCGTCATTAGAATGTGTTGTCAATGAGTCTACAGTGTTGGTAGAGATTACGGTGAAGCGAAGTGTAGAAACTGCCTCATCGAGGTTAAATGTCTCAGACTGATACGTGTAGTTACGTACCACCTTAGAACCGGGAAGACCATCAGCTGTTGTCAGCGTGATGGGCCATGTTGTTGTCTCTTGTGCCATTGCAAACATTGCAACGAGCGACAAAAGGCAGGTTAAAAGTAAATTTTTTCTCATAAAAAAAAAGATTAAGGTGAATAATTTATTTACTTAATATATATTTTTCCTCACTTATAAAGCCCAAAAAGCAGAAAAATCGTTACAAAATTTGTTGTTTTTTTCACAATTCTTCACACCTAAGAAACATATTTCGCGACAAATTAAAGTAAAAAATTTCTTTGCAGCAAATATTTATTGCATTTTTTGATGGAATTAGAAATAATTAATGCCTTTTTTTACAAAAAAAGATAAAACATTAATAAGTATTTCATTTTAGAGCACTTTAATGATGTGAAACAATCAAATGAAATGTTTTTCTTTTTATCAATTAAAATTTTATTGATTTGCACGCTTTCGGATGTATCTTATTTTACAAAAACCAACTGTCACTCTTGGATAAGAGGGAGTGCCCGAAAGGGCGAGGGAGTTCGAATATACAATAAATCAGACTCCTCCGGCATAAATGCCACCTCCTCTAAACTTAGAGGAGGAGTTAAAGACAAGAAGCAGCTACTAAAACTGTCCCCTTTCACAAGGGGGACGAGAAAAACGAATGTTTTTCGGGTGGGGGATAAAAGAAAGAAAACTCTCACTCTTGGATAAGAGGGACGAGGAGCAAAGCGACGGAGGGAGTTCGAATATACAATAAATCAGACTCCTCCGGCATAAATGCCACCTCCTCTAAACTTAGAGGAGGAGTTCAAGGCACTACACTATTATATATAAATAAGGTGGGCGCGTCTCACGACGCACCCACCCGCAATCCTTAATGAAAAAAATTAAACACCGTTATTTAACGAATACCTTTTCTGCTTTAACCACACCGTTTGCATAAACTTTCTTAACGATGTTCATGCCCTTAACGGGAGCAGCTATTGCAGCACCATCAACAGTGTAGTAAGATTCTGATACTACTACGTCACCCTCTTCGGCAACATTGTTGTTGATTGATGTGCCATCGTCAATCTTGCGGAGTATCCACTGTGATGCTTCAGCACTTCCGCTGAAGAGTACGATGTCGCCACCACCGCCACTACCGCTACTGTGGCTCTCGGTGTGAAGTGACTGAGCATAGATATTTTCTGTAGGTGCGGGTGTCCAAAGGATGTCGAACTTGTATGCACCCTGAGGACGAACCATATATGCACAATCCTGATTCTCGGTCATACCAATATCGGTACCGTTAACAAGGTTACCCTCGGCGCTTGTTCCGATGTAGAGACCTGTCTCGAGGTTCTGGATGTAGTATGCCTGTGAAGCAAGTGTTGAGTCGATTACCTCGTCTTCGAGCAATATCTGTATACGGTCGTCGTTTGTTGCAGGGATAAACTTAAACATATAACGTTTGTGTGTCTTTTCCCAATCGTATACATCGGGAGCTTTTGCCCAATACAAACTATATTCACCCTCGGGACCTGTAGCCTCGAAGTCGTTGTAGTAAACGCACATTGCTTTCTTTTCGCCTTGTTTGATAAAGTACTCCTTATATGCACTTTCGAGAATGTAGATACCCTCGACCATGGGGTTCTTCTCGGCAGTGTTTGCAATTGTCATTGCTGCCTCGAGTTCGGGGATAGCGGCTTTAGCTGTTGCATCGTCGTTTGCTGCAAGAGCGTTCTGTGCCTTAGCAAGTGCTGCTGCATATGCACCTGCCGATTCCTCTGAGTAGAAGCCGGGGTCGGGACCTACCTGCAGGTTCATGGCTTCGGCTGCAGTTGTCAACGCCTTCAACCAGTAGCAGTGAGGTGTATCCATTGTAACCTTGAAGATTTTCCACTCGCCTTCGCCGTCCCAGTCGTTGTTCAGGAGTGAGTCGATTGAGAAGTAACCTGTGTTGTTACCCCAGTCCTGAACTACAACATAAGGATGAGGAATGTCGTCGCGTTTAACAGTGTCGTTGTACTGGTAGATTACGAATGTGTTGGGATAAGCCTCCTTGCCATATGCCTCACGGTTCATAGACTCGATACGGAACTTACCTGCCTCGGCTTTAACTGCTGTGATGGTACCTGCGCCCCAACCGTCGTCGTCGATAGTCTGTGCCCAATATTTACCATCGGCAAGTGACTGGATGTAGAATGAACCATCCTCGTCGCCTGTCTTGCGGATTGAGAATACAGCGGGAGCTGCAATGTTCTTGCCGTAGTTGACGTTAGATGTATAGAATTTCTCGAAACCGCTACCATCGCCCTCGGGTGCGCAGTTGAGAAGACCTACGAGTGCATAGAAGCCATCGTCTGTAATCTGTGAAACGTCTGTGATTTGCTCACCAACTTTTGTGTTGTATGAGTCAACAATGACAACATCGTCGGGTGTATATGCCTCACCGGCTGCACCGATAACGAAGTCTGTGGGTGTATTGACACCATTCTGACGACCATACTGTACATATTTGAATGAGCATATGGGCTCGGGGAATGCAATTTCGAGATATACGTATGTGGGGTTCTCGTCGTACTCGGCAACCTGGCCGCTGGTCCATGTGGTGTGTGCCCATGAACCACTGAGTTTACCATCACAAAGTGCTGCGTAACCCTGTCTGTCACCGCTACCGCCTGTCATCATGGCATTACACTCAAAGCAATCCTCTGTCAACTCGATTTTGTTACCACCGCCATCGTAGAACTCAACCTCGGCAAATGTGGTAAACACATAGTCTGTACCGCTATATTTAGCGTTGTTGTTAGTTTTGAAGAATGTGAAACGGAGAGCGTCTGTCTCTTCTGTGAGGTTGTAGACAGGTGATTCCCATTTGTAACCTCCGTATGACTGCATTGTACCGGGGAGACCGTCATCTGTTGAACCTACACGGAAAGGAAGTTCGTATACGTTGCTGACTTTTGATGCCCAGAATGCGTCGATTGCTTCGTAGATAGCTGCGATTGCAGCATCAACGTCTGCCAATGACTGATATGTGTCGATAACAATCATAGCCTCCTCTGATACGGTTCCAAGGTTAAGGAATGCGTCCTCGGTATATGAACCTGCTATCCAGTTGGGAGCTGAAGAAACAAGGATTTCGTCGTTGTTGACTGCCTCCATGATAACGTCGATAGAGTCGATGTATACCCAAAGACCTACTGCTGCGTATGCACCTGTGAGCATGTTGAGGTTTCTCTTTGCAGTAATGATTTCGGCAGCTGTCACCTCGGGATTGGCTACAAGAGCGCGAGCCTCTGTAAGAGCCTCCTCGAGTGCTTCGTACTCACCTTCGTCGTTCTCAACAGCACCACCGATGGCGTCGATACGTGCCTGTGCTTCGTCTATTGCTTTCTGCAATTCATGTTTCACTGCTGAACCCTTGATAGACGCTTTGTAGATAGTCCAGTAGAAGTTGCCTTTGTCACCCTCGCTGTAGTTGCTGACATCCATGCGGCAACGGGGGTTCTGGCTTGCAATGTAGTTGCGGTCGTTCATGAAGAGGTTGAACTTACCCTCCATCTCAGCAGAGTCTGTTGCAAGAACAAACTCCAATGTTCCAGCTTTGAGGTCGTTGTTTGTCCAATGGAACTGACCTGTTGCATTACCGTTTGCATTGTAGTCGGCAGCGATGAGGCTGTGACCGTTGTTTATCCATGAAACTTTGTAACCGTTCTCAACCTCGGGGTCGGCTGTAAGGTAAATCAAAGAAGCTGCGCTGGGAGTGATGGCTGCACCGTAAGGTGAGTGGTAGTAGCTGGCACCAACATACCAACGGTTGAGGTTCTCACCTGATACGTGGTTGAAGTCGGGTGAGTTACCTTGGATAACATAGAGAGCACCCTCTTCTTTCAATGTTTCAACGTCTTTTACCTGCTCACCAATCTGGAATTCCTGTTCGGGGAAGGGGAAGAACTCTGTTCCGGGTGTGATACCCATGTAAGTAATGAGGTTCTTGTGATAGTCTGAACGTGTGTTCCAGTTGAAATAGAAGCTGGTTACAGGCTCTACAAGCTCAAGCTCGATGTAGTGATAAGCCTGAGGCATATCTCCGAACGAATATGTAGTGTGGAGGTATGTACCCTCGTTCTTGTCGCTCAACGCTTCAAGGCCGCCTCCGTCGTTGGTCGAAACGGCATTACTTGATGCAACATATTCGATTTCTGTACCTTCGCCATTGTATACACGGAACTCACTCATGGTGAAGAAGGGGAAACCGGGGCCCCAACCTGCAGAAAGACCGTCATAAGAACCTTCGGTCAAACTGTCTGTTGTGTTTGTTGAGATAACGGTGAAACGAAGTGTCGAAACAGCTTCGTCAAGTTCAAACACTTTTGACTGATAGAAATAGTTACGTACTATTCTTTCACCGGGAAGACCATCGGCTGTAGTAAGCTCAATGGGCCATTTCGCCGTTTGTTGCGCCATTGCAAATACTGCAACGAGCGACAAAAGGCATGTTAAAAGTAAATTCCTTCTCATAGTTTATATAATTTAAAGTAAAAATTTTCAACCAGCCAAAAATACATTATTTTTCTCAAAAAACATAATTTTCTTTCAAAAAAAAAAGAGTACAAAGAGTTTTTTGATTAAATATTCAAAAAAAAAACAGGTAAGTAATTAATGATGTCCAAGGGTTATAATGCGATTGCAATAGTGGCTGATGGCATATGCATCGTGACTCACAAGCAACACTGCACACTCTTTGGCTACATCGGAGAGAAGTTCAAAAAGACGCTTTTCCGATGCGCTATCGAGATAGGTATCGGGTTCATCGAGCAACAAAAGACGCGGAGAGGAGACAAGGGCGCGGGCAAGCATGGTACGCTGCAACTCACCGCCGCTGAGACGCGCCACCGTACGTGTCTGCAACGACGTTAGCCCCAAGCGCTCCATGATTGAAGCGACGCTATCGTGCTCGGCAGGCGACAGGCGAGGACGCCAAAAAGTGTGCGATGTAACAAGCCCTGTCTCCACCACCTCACGTACTGAGATTGGGAAACGCCTGTCTATCGCCGCATATTGTGGCAGATAGCTTATGGCACCCTCGCAATAACGGGTTATCTTTCCCTTTTGCGGGGAGAGTTCACCAATAAGCAGTTTCACCAGAGTGGTCTTGCCGCTTCCATTGGAGCCGACGACGCCTATGAAATCCTCATTATATATATTAATGTTCAGATTTTGCAGCAACGGCGATGCGTTATATGAGAAGCTGACATCGGAAATTTCTACAAGTTTATTCTTTTCCATTTTTAAGTTGGTCGGCAATGTTAAGCATTTCTCCGCGCCAGTTGTAGCTTAGAGGGTCTATGGTGATAATCGCAGCATTGAGTTCGCGTGCAATGCTCTCGGCATGTTTTTTATCGAACTCTGCTTGTATGAAGATTTTACCGACGCCCAGACGGCGCGCTTCGTCAACCGTGTGCTTGATGTGTGACGCTGAAGGCTCTTTGCCATGCTCTTCGAGCACCATCTGACGAAGCCCGTAAAGACGTGCAAAATAGGTCAACGAAGGATGGAACACCACAAAACAGCTGTCGGCACCGGTTGCAAGACGGGCGCGAATTGTGGAATCGACCGCGCATAGCATGGTTTCCACATCGGAGAGACGCGAAACATATCCGTCGATGTCGGTGCTGTCGAGACGACAAAGAGCGTTGCACACATTGCGGGCTATCAGTGACATGTTGTCGGGAGATGTCCAAAGATGGGGATCATCGTGAATACGTTCGATACCTTCCGAGGTATCTATCATGGGTAACGAGGGGAACATTTCGGCTATCTTAACACCCCACGACTGCTCGAATCCTATGCCACCCGTCATGAAATAGGCTCTGCAACGGCCAAGTGTCATCATGCGCCCCGGCGAGGGGTCGAAGGTTTCGGGACTGCTGCCTTTGGGCACCATGCTCACCACCTGCCACTTATCACCTGCCACCGCCTCGACGATGAAGCGATAGGGTTCCATGGTGACTGCAAGCATCGGCTTGCCACTTTCGCCGGCCGAACCACAAGAGAGCAACATTGCAGCAAGGGGAAGAAAGAATAAATAAAATCTCATTTTCAGTTATTTAAACAACAGTTCCACAGCACCGGTGTAGGAGAGTACTACTATTAAATAGCGTAACATTTTACCGGCTGTCATGGTAACGGATATTTTCAAAGGACTCACGCGCATAAAACCTAAAAGAAGCAATATGGCGGTTCCAAGCAGGGGCACAAAGGAGAGGAAAGCTGCCCAAACACCTATTTTTTGAACCACTCTGTCGGCTCGCGCCATCTGTCGGGGCGACACATGAAAAAAGTTCTCCACCCACTCGCGTTTTGCGAGACGTGCCATATAATAACAACTGAACCCACCTATAGTGTTTCCTATTGTAGCAGAAATAAGCAACACCAAAGGGATTAACACCATGCTGAGAAAGAACACAAGTAACACCTCTCTTGCCATAGGCAGCAAAGAGCCGGCAATAAATGCACCTA
>JAFTTA010000044.1 GCA_017467015.1 Bacteroidaceae bacterium | reverse complement strand
TTCCTCGGGATAGATATTCTGACCGCTCGCCGAAAGTATCATATTTTTGCAACGACCTTTTATGAATACATTTTCGTTTTTGTCAAATGTACCCATGTCGCCGGTACGCAACCATCCATCTTTAGTGAAAGCCGCTTTTGTAGCCTCTTCGTTTTTATAGTATACCACCATCACGTTGTCGCCTTTCACTTGTATCTCACCCTGAACTTTTGCCGGATTCTTAGAATCTATTCTCAATTCCAAGGGGCGAACAAGTCTGCCACATGAGCCAGGCTCAAAATATGCATGATCGCAATATGAGATAATAGGACCACACTCAGTCATGCCGTAACCCACACAATAGGGGAACTTCATCTTTCTCATCCAATCCTCAACCTCTTTATTAAGAGCTGCACCGCCAATGATTACGCCATGCAAAAGATTACCACCAAAAGTATTATATAGTTTATCGCGAACCGCTTTAAGGATAATACCTCTTAAACCGGGGATAGCAAGCGCTACACGCATAAGTGGCTTACGCAACTGAGGTATAACTTTCGCTTTAAATACCTTTTCTATCACCATGGGCACTGTAAGGAACATAAAAGGCTTAACCTCGGCAAGTGCCGCAAGCAAACGAGCAGGAGTAGGCTTCTGTGTAAGCATTGTTACCATTCCGCCTATAGTCATCGGATAGAGAAAATCAAACGTCATACCAAACATATGAGCTAAAGGAAGAATAGACAAGATATGGCCACCGACATGAGCAGGAATTGCAGCCAAAGCAAATCTCATATTCGATGAGATGCTTCTCACAGGAAGCATAACACCTTTGGGAGAACTGCTTGTACCCGATGTGAAACTGATGAGTGCAAGACGATCCATATCATCGTTGCTCTTCGAGTAATCGACATCATCCTTGTTAACCCCATTTGGATATTTCTCATTGAACTTCGCGTCGAGCATTTTTGCGACCTCAGAGAAAGTGTCATTATATGAATTCATCAGTTTCATCTCCATAAGGTTATACACACCAAGTAAATTAGTATGCTCAAACTCTGACAAGACATCGTCTCTCTTCAAATGACGATAGATGTCGTTATCAACTAACAACATACGTGAATCCGAGAAACATGTAAGTTCAACAACCGACTTAGGCAAAAAATCGGGCAATAAAGGAACCACAACAGCATCGTAGGTAACTACTGCCATGAACGCAATACCCCACTGCGCCGAGTTACGGGCACAAATCGCAATCTTGTCATCTTTTTTTATACCGCACTCCTTAAAGAGGATATGATACTTCTCAATACCAGTAGCAACATCACCATAGGTATATGTTTCTGCACCGAAATTACAATAGGCAGGTAAATCCCAGTAATTCTTTATTGATGCGTTAATGTGATTCAAATAATGCTCCATAATTACACAAAATTGATATTTTTGTGCAAATATCAGTAGTAAAGTTCATTTTTACACTCTACAATGCATGTTTTAACTCAATTTAAGCATATTTACACAAATAATATGTACAAATATACTCAAATTTTAACATCTGTTCACCAATTAAAAGAGATTACTTATACATGAATCTTTTGATACTCAACTTGGGTGTTTTTTCAAAAGGCTCATTGCGTAGTTCGCACAAAGTAATCTGGCTATATGAAGGAAGTTTTCTGTTAAGTTCGAAAACCGCGTTTTCAATGGATTTTTTTAGTTCGGCCTCCTTAATACCGGCTTGCGCAGCTGCCTCGACGTTAGGGACAACAAGTGCCACAAGTGCATTTTTACGTCCTACAATCAACGACTCAGTCACGAAAGGCAACTGATTTACTAAATCTTCGATCTCTTCGGGATATATATTCTGACCGTTGGCTGTTAAAATCATATTCTTGCAACGTCCACGAATAAACATATTCTCGTCATTGTCCATAGTACCCATGTCACCGGTCTTCAACCAACCATCATCGGTGAAGACATCATTAGTGGCTTTCTCATTCTTATAATAGCCAACCATGACAGCATCTCCTTTAACTTGAATCTCACCTGGGACATCAGATGGATTTTCTGAATCTATACGTACTTCCACAGAAGGATGAGCAACAGCACCACATGAATGTTTCTTGAACTCCTGCCAACGACGATAGCCGATAAGCGGAGCACATTCCGTCATACCATAACCCACAAGATAGGGGAACTTCATTTCGGACATCAATTCCTCTACTTCCTTATTCAATGCAGCACCACCGAGAATAAGTCCACCGATACCGACGTTGCCTCCAAACACACCTACCAACTTATTACAAATCTTTTTAAGCAGGAAACCACGTACTCCGGGAACAGCCATCAGCATACGCATGACGGGCTTCTCGAGCTGAGGCATAACCTTAGAGCGGAAAATCTTCTCAACGACCAAAGGTACTGTAAGGAACATGAAAGGTTTCACTTCAGCAAGTGCTGCCACAAGACGCGCAGGTGTGGGTTTTACATTAAATATATATATGTGACAACCTTTTGTAAAGGGGAAAATAAAATCGAATGCCATGCCAAACATATGCGCCAATGGGAGAATTGAAAGAATAGTCCATCCCACATCTGCACGCATCTCTTTATGTGCAAATTCAAGATTGGCGGTGACAGCACGCGCAGGTATCATAACTCCCTTAGGCGAACTACTTGTACCCGATGTAAAACTGATAACCGACAATGTATCAAGAGAAGTGCGGGCATAATTCACACGTTTGGGTGTAACACCACTGGGGAAACGGGTTTCATATGTTTTCTGAGCAACGTCAATCAAATCTGCGGGCATATTGTTGCTTTGAGCCATAAACTGCATCTCGTTAAGGTTCAAAATTGCACAGAAGCCATCCAAAGCTGCAAATTTATCCGCTACTCCATTTTTCGCAAAACCCGACATGATAGCATTGTCAACAATAATCATACGACTATCAGAAATGCGTGTCAGGTCCACAACATTTTCAGGTAAAAAATCGGGCAACAAAGGAACTGCAACTGCATCATATGTCAACACCGCCAAATATGCAACGCACCACTCGGCAGAGTTTTTTGCACACAAAGCAATCTTATCCCCTTTGTTTATCCCACACTTCTCAAAAATTATGTGATACTTTTCAATGCCCGAGGCAACATCACCATAAGTTATGGTATTTGCACCATAATTTGTCAAAGCCGGTTCATTCCAGTATTGTTTTATTGCCTCGTCAATGTAAGTTAAAAAATGTTTCATAAAATACCTCTTTATTTTTATAGACCTACAAATTTTGTTGTTTCATTTGAAAGAAACACTATTTTTGCGATAAATCAGGTGCTTTTGAAATAAAACAAGGAGATAAGGGGCGAAAATATGTATATAGGGGCGAAATTTACAATGTTTGGGTAAAAGAAATTTGAAACAAACGGGCAAAAACCGGCAAAAAGCGTTAATTAATACAAAAATGAAGCCCGGGAAAGCAGAAAAAATCACCCTCTGGAAAGAACAAGGAACAATCAAGAAAACTATAATAATTATAAAACATCAAACAAAATCATTGCCATTAAAAAAAATTACATTAACTTTACGTTTAGAAAGAAGAAAATCACACTATCAAAAGTAAGATAAATTATGAAAAAAGAGATTAAGTTCAGTTTAGTTTACCGAGACATGTTTCAGTCATCCGGTAAATTCCAACCGTTAGCAGAACAGTTGGAGAAAATTGCGCCTGTAATTGTAGAAATGGGATGCTTTGCTCGCGTTGAAACAAACGGTGGTGCCTTTGAACAAGTTAATCTGATGGCAGGAGAAAACCCCAACAAAGCAGTTCGCGCATTTACAAAATATTTCCACAAAGCAGGTATACAGACACACATGCTCGACAGGGCATTGAATGCCCTACGCATGTTTCCCGTACCGGCAGATGTGCGTCGCTTAATGTATAAGGTAAAAAAAGCACAAGGAACAGACATCACCAGAATATTCTGCGGTCTGAACGATGTACGCAATATCATCCCATCGATTAAATACGCATTGGAAGCGGGCATGATTCCTCAAGCAACCTTATGTATCACATCATCGCCCATACACACTGTTGAGTACTACAGCACAATGGCAGACACCCTTATCAATGCCGGTGCAAGCGAAATATGCTTGAAAGACATGGCGGGTATCGGTCGTCCTGCATTCCTTGGCAAACTGGTAAAAAGCATAAAAGAGAAACATCCCGACATCATCATACAATACCACGGTCATAGCGGCCCGGGGTTGTCCATGGCGTCAATTTTGGAAGTATGTGAAAACGGTTGCGACATCATCGACACTGCCATCGAACCATTGTCATGGGGAAAAGTACACCCCGACATCATCAGCGTGC
>JAFTTA010000043.1 GCA_017467015.1 Bacteroidaceae bacterium | reverse complement strand
TCTACATTACGCAATTTCTTGTCGGGATTCTTTACATCCTTACGTTTTTTGCCGTTAGCATCGTTAGGATTCTCAACCCAAAAAATCTGCGCTGTATATGTACCATCGGCAGCCTTGGTTACGCGAACTTTGCTTTTACTTCCACCACGGTCGGTAAGATACTCGCCGACAATATTGTCAGCCTTGTTGTTGAGTGAGCTCTGTGCAAAAGAGGGGATAGCCATCATCATTGCACAAAAGAGTGTCATGATAAAATTTTTCATTCTCTAATGTTTTTATTTAAAAATCAGTCGCAAAGGTAGACCGTCTTTTGCACACAAGCAACAACATTGTGCAAAAACCAACATCCCCATTAGTCAAATTCCACTATAAAGTTGTCATTTTCGTACGCACGAAAGCACATTTTCACTTGTTCTCTTGTAGTTTTCTCCTCGCAAAGAGGCGGCAGTTCATTGAGCGCAAAATAGCGACTTTCGCTTGTTTCGATGTTTTTTACAAATTCGCCCCCAATCTTCCTACACAACACAAAAACCTTACATATATTATAAGGATGAGGCAAAGGATTATGTTTGTTCTTATCGTGCAGAGCTATCACACGAAGCGGCTCAACATCAATACCCGCCTCCTCCTTTACCTCTTTTATTGTATTGGATTTCACCGTCTCCATAACATCTACCCAACCACCGGGCAAAGCCCATGTACCATCGCGCTCTTTTACAAGAAGGATTTTTCCATCTTCAAATACAGCAGCGCGAGTATCCATTTTCGGTGTCTGAAAACCCGTCTCATTGCAGAAGAGATTGCGTACTTTTTCTATCGGCTCATCGCAATGATAACTCATCACCTCGGCAGATATTTCCCTGAGGCGTTCGAAGCGCTCTACGTCGAAAGGGTCTTTGCTATACGTTATTCCCGCCTGCGCAATAAACTGAAGCTCCTTTGCCCACGCGAGCCACTTTGGATCACTGTTTTTCATATATACTATTTTATTTCGTCCCATGCGGGCGGATTAACTCCCAACAGATGGCGCACAAAGAAATCGTAACGTTTATGCTCGCCAAAAGACTCACCCATAGTGTGACGGGCGCCCGGAATTACCACCAATTCAAAATCCTTGCCTGCTTTTATCAGTGCATTTGCCAACTGCATTGTGGAAGCAGGGTCAACATTGTCGTCCATCTCACCTACAACCAACATCAACGGACGACGTAACAGGTGGGCATTCTCAACATTTGAACTTTTCTTATATTGCTCACCCACGGGATAGCCAAGCCACTGTTCGTTCCACCAAATTTTATCCATTCTATTGTCGTGACAACCACATGCCGAATATGCCGCCTTATAGAAGTCGGGATAGTGCAACAAGGCAGTAGTCGACTCCTGCCCACCCGCCGAACAGCCATAAATACCAACACGGTCTATATCCATATAGGGATATTTCTTAGCTGCAGCCTTTATCCACGCAATGTGATCGGGGAGCCCCGCATCTTGAAGGTTTTTATAGCAGACATTCTCGAAAGCACGCGACCTGAACGAAGTTCCCATTCCATCGACCATAACCACGATGAAGCCAAGCTCGGCAATAGCTGTCATATTCCAATCAAAAGGTCGGAAACTTTTGGGAACATATTGATTGCCGGGCCCTTGATAGATATATTCAATAATAGGATAACTCTTCGATGCGTCAAAATTACTCGGACGCGCAATAAGCCCCCACATATCTGTCTTGCCATCGCGTCCCTTGGCAACAAAAACTTCCGGAGCCTTCCACCCCTCTGCCAGCAGACGCGAAACATCCGCCTTTTCAAGCTTCATCACCTCTTTTCCGTTTGCTGATGTGCGCAAAACCGCCTCGGGCGCCTCTTCCACTGTAGAATAAACATCTACAAGATATTTCATATCGTGTGAATACCACGCTGTGTGTGTACCCTTTTCGGGGGTGAGGTCGGTAAGATTTTTTCCATCAAAATCGATGCGATAGTAACGTATGTGATAAGGATCTTCGCTCTTCTTTACCCCGTTTGCCGAGAAATATATCTGCTGTGCATTTTCGTCGACACGTTGAATATCACGCACATACCATTCACCTTTTGTTATCTGATGGAGAGGCTTGCCCGTTGAGCGGTCATACATATACAGATGGTTCCAATTATCGCGTTCACTCATCCATATTATATGCTTGCCGTCGCTCAAATCGTGGCGAAAATAGCGGCTGTAGTTTACATACTTATCGCTTGTCTCTTCAATTATCGGACGCACAGAGCCGTCGGCAACAGATAGTTCGAGTACCCTGTAAACCTGATGTCCACGCTGATTGTATTCAAAGGTCAGCGTGCGACTATCACCACTCCAACGCAAAGCGCGCAGTTCATACTGATGCGAGAAAAGCTCGATGGAAGGCACTATGGCACGACCACTCTCCACCTCAAACACACATGGATGCTTAAAGGGCAGTTCGTCACCGGGCTTTGCATACTCCTGCTTATGCAATTTTGGCTGCAATTGGTCATTGGGCGACGACTCTACATAATAGACATAACGTTTTTCGGTAGGACGTATCTTGCACGATGCCACCATGCGGCTGTCGGGTGACCATTTTATATAAGCCGAGTAGTAATTGCCAAGCGTACCATCATTGCTGAGTTGACGCTCGACACCCGTAGATTTCTCCCTTATATATATATTACACTCCTTAATGTAGGCTATATATTTACCATCGGGAGAAGAGACCGGCGAAGCCTCTTTTTCGTCATCACGCTCCATCCAATGACGTTGGCGACCACTTCGACGATACACCTCGCCACGGTCGGTAAGCCTGTCTGTTGATTTTTCGTACATCCAACGACGACCATTATTATTAAAATAGAAAGTATCGACGCCGGCTGTCACAACAAGCTGCGACAACGACAACGCATCAGCTTTTATGGTTTTGCCACACTTCTCGCTCAATGCCGCCGCCAATAATTTGTGGTCGAACAATTCGGCACGTTCTTTCCTGTCGGCATCGACTACAACATACACATCGCCTTGAGGCGTGTTGCGAACATACCAAAATTTATGAGTGCCATCTATCCATCGGGGAGAGACATTTGAATAGAATATTTTTCCGCTATACTTGCCATACATAGAATAGGCTCGCTTATAATCGTCAATAGTACCCTGCGCATAAACAGCACTATTAACAACAAACAAGGCAGACAGAATAAAAGATAGAAAGTTTTTCATAGTTTTAGATTTGTTTCACAATTATCGTTAACAAATATACAAACATCGTTTGACCGAGTCAATATTTAGAACTAATTTTGCAAAAAAATAAAAATTACTTAACCTTTTTTCATACATGACAAAAAGCCCAAAAGCCAACATAGGATGGATAGACCTCTTGCGCATCCTGGCCTGTTTTCTCGTTGTATTCTCACACAGTTGCGATGCATTTGTGGCACAATTCAACAACAATTATTCAACCTTTCTACAAGGCTGTGCGTTAGGCAGTTTAGTGCGTCCCTGCGTACCTCTTTTCGTAATGATGTCGGGAGTACTTCTGCTGCCGTCGAAAGGAACACTTTCCGAGTTCTACACAAAAAGGCTCAAACGCATCATTGTGCCACTCGTTTTTTGGTCACTGATGCTACCCATCGCCTATTTTGTGTACCTCAACTACATTGCAACCAGCAACAGCCCCTTCATCGACATCTCCTCTTTCACTTGGCAGATGACACTGCGCAAGATGTACACCTTCATCTTTAACTTCAACTACGACACCACCCCACTGTGGTATCTGTATATGCTTGCAGGCCTTTACTTTATAATCCCCATATTCAGTGCATGGTTGAACAACGCATCGCAAAAGGACGTCAAAACATTTCTATATCTCTGGGGTGCATCACTCTTCTTACCATACGTAAAGATTGCAGCACCTTTCCTTGGCTACATAGGCGTTTTCGGCAACATGAACATACTTGGCGAGTGCGATTGGAACGCATACGGAACATTCTATTATGTATCGGGGTTCGTAGGATACTTGATATTAGCATATTACCTTGTGAAATATCCTCTTCAGTGGAGCTGGAAAAAGTTGTCTGCAGTGGGAATACCAATGTTCCTCGCAGGCTACGCTGTCACTTTCGGAGGCTATGTAATTATGCAGGAATTTTTCCCGGGCAATTACGCCTACCTCGAAATTGTGTGGTTGTTCAGTGGAATTAATGTATTCATGATGACCTTTCCAGTTTTTGTTGCCGTTCAAAAACTGAATACAGCATCGTCACCCATACTATCCAAGATTGCCTCCATGACTTTCGGAATCTATTTATGCCATTTCGTTGTTATACAGATGGGGTATGATTTCTACGAAAGTATTTTCCCCACAACCACTTCACCGATAATAAAGATTGCGTGCAATGCGCTGACAACATTTGCCGTAAGCTATATAATTGTAAGAGCATTCTCCGCAACAAAAGCCACTCGAAGATTGGTTGCATAACCCATGGCAAACGTATGAGAATTTTACTAATAATATTAGGTTCAATAGCACTCGTTTTGGGCATAGTGGGCATATTTTTACCACTGCTGCCCACAACACCATTCCTATTGCTTGCCGCCGCACTTTATTTTCGTGGTTCGCCACGATTATACGAATGGCTACTTGCTCACCCACACTTAGGAACATATATACGCAATTTCAGGGAGCACAAAGCCATCCCCCTGCGAGTAAAAATCACATCCGTCACACTCGTATGGGCAACACTGCTCTATTGCACATTCATCATAGCCAAAAGCATTTGGTTGCAAATATTTTTCATAGCATTAGCTACAGCAATCACCGCGCACATACTACACTTCAAAACACTAAAAAAATAATATTCTGCAGCCACTCGCATAGGTGCAATACTTTCATAACAAAATAAATATATCACAATATTTATTTATATTTCATTTTTTTTGATTATATTTGCATTACAGCAAACAAGTCGAAACAGACAAATTCGACTTGAGAGAAATAAGTCAAATGGGGAGAAAAGAAGAATACAAATTCAAAAACGAGCAGTTTTTTGCCAGTCTGCGCACAAAAGAAGAGATACAGGAACTCCCTGGAGGTGTCTTGTATCGAATAATCAATAACGGCGATGGCAAAGGGCAAGTGCGCGACAACAGTGTAGTAACTGTTCATTACAAAGGCTCCTTGATAAATGGTCGCGTTTTCGATAATTCACGGGAAAGAAACTGCCCCGAAGCATTCAGAGTCAACGGACTTATAGATGGCTTCCGTATAGCCCTGCTCAACATGCACATAGGCGACAGATGGGAGGTATATATCCCATACGATTTAGGCTACGGGAAACGGTCAAATGGTGAAATACCCGGTTTCTCAACTCTTATATTCGACATAGAATTAATAAACATTGCATAACACAGTATTAACCTTAAATTTTTAGAACTATGCAAAAGTACATTGCAGAAATGTTGGGAACAATGGTTCTCGTATTAATGGGATGCGGCACAGCCGTAAGCCTATCGTGCACATCCGCCGACCCCGCACTAGCTTCCACCGTAGTGGGAACAGCCCTTGCATTCGGTTTGGCAGTAGTAGCCATGGCATACACCATAGGAGGAACGTCGGGTTGTCACATTAACCCCGCCATCACCCTCGGTTGCCTTTTGAGCGGCCGCATCGGTGGCAAAGACGCCGCCATGTACATGTTGTTCCAGGTAATTGGAGCCATTTTAGGTTCAGCGATACTTTATCTGCTGACATGCGGAGCCGGCAACGAAGGCATCTGTGGCACAGGTGCAAATGCATGCCAAGAAGGAGTGTCACTCCTTGGCGGCTTCATTGCCGAAGTTGTATTCACTTTTGTCTTTGTACTTGTAGTGCTCGGAACAACCGACGAAAAGAAAGGCGCAGGCAACTTTGCAGGTCTTGCAATCGGTCTATCACTCGTACTTGTACATCTTGTCTGCATCCGCTACACAGGAACATCTGTCAACCCCGCACGTAGCATCGGTCCCGCCCTCTTCCAAGGAGGCGCAGCACTTGCTCAGTTGTGGATATTCATAGTTGGTCCGTTTGTTGGCGCGGCATTGAGCGCAGCAGCTTGGAAACTTATTGCCGGATGTAAAAAATAAAACATAAACTAAATTATACCAATTAAGGGGGCAACGCGTTGCCCCCTTAATTGGTATAATTTAGTATCATATGAACAAAAAGTTCATTTCATGGTTTTTCAAGAAATATACCCACATACAATGTGCGTATATATTAAAAAGCAACAATCTTAATCAATACTTTATAAAATGTTTAAACAATATACAATTCAATATTAAAATTTATTAGAAATTAGGTAACAATAACAAAAAAACCGTACCTTTGCATGAAAGATAGTACCTTCCTCGGCTATTTATGAAAGCATCGCCAAGGAAAGCTACAAACATAAATTAATAACCAAACGTCATAGAACACCACGGTTTGATTACCTAGATGTATTTTGACGCACATAAATCGTTTAAATAATGTTTTGGAGTATTAGTGTTGTATCTGTATTTTTATGCAGTGTTATTTGT
>JAFTTA010000006.1 GCA_017467015.1 Bacteroidaceae bacterium | reverse complement strand
TTATTATCTAAAAATACAAAATCCCTAGAACCTTCTTCTATATTCGGTATTCTAGGGATTTATTATGTAAAGTAGTTTCTATAATTGCACGACACTGAGGGAGCTGGTTCTTCCGTCACAGGTGCAAGAGGTCGGTGATTATGCCTTTTTTTATTGCAATTCCCTGCGGGCATTATATTGCCTTGCTCCTGTTCCGCCGCGTATAACAGGCATCTCCGAAAGGTGTCTTACAATTTATGTACCGGCAGAATATCTCGGTGCTTATAAGGCCGATTATAATTGGGGCGTATACAATATATGCCCAATACCGGAATAGGTTCTCTTTGCCAAACCTCCAATGTATGACGCGGATGTTGCAATTTCCCTGATTACCCATACGAAGAGAAGGGGTCTCGCTGAAATAGAACAATATTTAATCTTTGGGAGACTACGGTCTCCCTTTTTTTGTTTGCGATTGCAGGTTGACTCCCGCACTTCTATATTGACAGTATGCGCAGAAAGCAAAGTTCCCCAGGCTTGAGGTGGAAATAGAAGAGGAATCTTATGAGGATGACATGTTTAAATTAAACACTATAGAAATTGAAGACATTCACTATTAACATACAACCTCTTCTTAGCTGAACAGAAGGCACGTATAAATTCATATAATTATAAAAAAAAAGCTTAGTAATTGCAATTTTACAATATTATTCATATTTTTACGGATAGATTACAAAAACTAAGTTTTCGCATTGATTTTTTTTTGAATTTTATTAATTAAATAGTTTCCAAAATGAAAAAGAAAATAAAGATGGGAATGTTGGGCGGAGGTCCCGGCTCTTTCATTGGTCCTGTACATCGTATAGCTGCTAACATGGATGGTCTCATTGAACTTGTGTGTGGCTGCTTCAGTTCAAACCCGGAAAAGTCGATACAGACTGGTGAGGAACTTTTCCTGCCAAAAGAGCGCGTATACACATCGTACCAAGAAATGATTGAGAAGGAGGCACAGCTTCCCGAAGAAGAACGCATGGATTTCTTGTCAATTGTGACACCCAACCATGTGCACTACGCACCGGCAGCAATGGCAATGGAGGCTGGCTTCCACGTGGCGCTCGACAAGCCTATAACTTTTTCGTTGGAAGAGGCTGAGAGCCTTGCAGAGATTGCGGCACGTACAGGAAAGCGCCTGTTGCTGACCCACACCTACAGCGGTTATCCTTTGGTAAAGGAGGCGCGTTATCGCGTGCAGCGTGGCGACTTGGGCAAGATACGTCGCGTGTTTGTGGAATATCCGCAAGGATGGCTTTCTACCGATTGTGCCGCAGTGAACAAGCAGGCTTCGTGGCGTGTAGACCCCACTCGCTCGGGAAAGGCAGGCTGCATGGGCGACATAGGTACACATGCTTTCCATCTGGCTAACTATATCACAGGATTGGAAGTTGACGAGCTATGTGCCGAACTCAATTCATTTGTACCGGAGCGTTTGCTTGATGACGACGGCACTGTGATGATACGTTACAAAGGTGGCGCACGCTGCCTCCTCAGCGCATCTCAGGTGTGTGCTGGTGTGGAGAACGGACTTTACATCAGAATATATGGCGAGAAAGGTGGCTTGGAATGGCGTCAGGACACTCCCAACACAATGGTGTTCCGCCCTGTGGAGGGTACTGCACAAAACATTCGCACTGCAACAGCGAGCATCGAATCGCCTGCTGCGCAGCACAACTCCCGTGTTCCCGGTGGTCACCCCGAAGGATTCATTGAAGCGTTTGCAAACCTCTACCGTAACTTTGCGCTTACTCTGATGGCAGATGCCGAACAGCGCCAGCCTTCGGAATGTTGCCTCGACTTCCCATCAATTGAGGATGGTATAGATGGTATGCGCTTCGTGGATAAAGTGGTGAAGTCGTCGGAGCAGAATGCAGCGTGGATAAAGTGGAAAAACTAACTACCCTACTTCATGTTGCGTAAATACGCAGATGGGCAAAGACAAAAGCAAATAACTTTAATTTATACAGAAACCGCATCTCAATCTCAGAGATGCGGTTTTTATTTATAAATTTAAACAGTTTCTTATAGTTAGATAAATTTCTCTCGCTTCTGCAGATTAAGCAACCCGAGCATCATCCACACCACACTGCCTATGAGCAGGAATATGCGATTCTTAAGCACTGTGTCTGCCCAGATAACGGCATGTATATTCTCGGGCATGGACATGGGGTTGAGTGTAACATCCCACATGCTGTTCTTCGTAAGGTCACCCGAGAGCACCACAGCCACTATTCCGCAGATAATTATCAGTATGGCAGTGGCATTGCCGTTGCGGGTAATGGTGGAGAAGAAGAAGGCAAGGTTGCCCATGAACAGTACGGGATACATCAACTGATAGGCTATCTCGAACTGGTTGACGGGATAGATGAGGTATTTGGCTATCCATGCATACAATACCAGTATGAAGAATATCTCCACATAGATGAGTACCAGCCTCGCAAACCACACCTTGTATT
>JAFTTA010000042.1 GCA_017467015.1 Bacteroidaceae bacterium | reverse complement strand
TGCTACCTATATGAAGCAGCCATTGAACCACTTGCCGGCTACCCACTACGCGGTGTTATATGGTACCAAGGCGAGTCGAATGCACACAACATAGAGGCATACGAGGCACTTTTCACCGCAATGCTCCAAAGCTGGCGCAAGGCATGGAACGAGCCGGAAATGCCATTCTATTTCGTGCAGTTATCGAGCCTCAACCGCCCATCGTGGCCACATTTCCGAAATGCACAGCGCCACCTTGCACTCGCCACGAATAACTGCGCCATGGCAGTATCCTCGGACCACGGTAATATGTACGACGTTCACCCAAAAGAAAAACAACCTATTGGAGAACGATTGGCACGCCTTGCCCTCAACGGCACATACAACAAGACACACATTACCCCCTGCGGACCCGCACCCACAAAAGCCACCGCAAAAGGGAAAAGAATAACATTGTATTTCGACCATGCAAAAGGCCTCTCCACTGCCGACGGAGAGACACCACGCACATTTGAAATAGCTGAGGCTGAGGGATTGTTCTATCCGGCACAAGCCACCATAGTTGACGACCACATAATCCTCGAAGCCAAGAATGTAAAACGCCCCACACGCATACGTTACGGATGGCAACCCTACACTACTGCCAACCTTATTAACAGCGATTCACTCCCAACAAGTACATTTGAAATAAACATAAACAATTAAAGCCATGAAAATCACAAGACTAAGCACACTCATTGTGGCAATGTTACTAACTATCAGCCCATTGATGGCACAGCTCACTGTATCGTGGGGCAGCATAGATGTACGCTACCCCGTGGAGGTAACAGCAAAAATAAAGCCTATCAAAAACCCGACACTCACAGCATGGAAAGGCGAAAGAGTTAATCTGCAATTGGTAGTTGCCAACCGCGCAGCCGAGCAAGAAGTAGCATACACATTCAGCGACCTTACCGACAAAAAGGGCAACACAATCTCAGCCGAAAACATCAAGGGAGGCATCGTGGAACCCGTTATTGCCGACTCATTCACCGGTTGCAGCAATCATGCAGTTGACGCACACGGCAACTTCCCCACAGCCGACAGAATAACAATGACCAGCCCCGTAAAAATGGGTGAAAATGCAATGCGCGGATTGTGGATGACAGTGCAAGTACCACGCGACATCGCAGCCGGCACATACAAAGGCAGCGTCACAGTAACAGCCGAAGGCAAAAGCAATGTACGCGAATACCAGATAAAAGTTCAAGAGTCGGTACTGCCCGAGCCACGCGATTGGCGTTTCCACCTCGACCAATGGCAAAACCCCTACGCCATTGCACGCTATCACAATGTAGAACTATGGTCACCGGAGCACTTTGCTGCTTTGCGCCCCTACATGGAGAAACTCGCGTCAGCAGGTCAGAAAGCCATCACAGCCACCCTCATAGACAAACCCTGGAACGGACAAACCTATGACCCCTTCGGCAGCATGGTTACATGGATAAAACTCGCCGATGGACGTTGGATATACGACTTTACCATCTTCGACCGTTGGGTTGAATTCATGGACGATTGCGGTATAAGCAAAGAAATCACTTGCTTCTCAATGATTCCATGGCGTCTCTCATTCCGCTACTACGACCAGGCGACACACAGCCACAAAGAGATTAAATGTGCTCCCGGAGAAAAAGAGTACACAGAATTCTGGGGAGGCATGCTCAAAGCATTCCGCGCACACCTTGTAGAGAAAGGATGGCTTGAGAGGACATTCATTTCCATGGACGAGCGCAAGATGAAACAGATGCAAGCAGCCATAAAGGTAATCCACACATACGCACCCGGTCTCAAAATTTCATTGGCAGGATACTACCACCCCGAAATCGAGAGTGACCTTTCCGATTACAGCGTAAACTTTGTCAACGGCAAGAAATTCCCCGATGGTATTGTCGAGCGCCGCCGTCAGGAAGGCAAAAAATCGACCTACTACACATGCTGTTCATCGGAATACCCCAACATGTTCACATTCTCCGAACCTGCCAACTGCGAGTTTATAGCACTGCAAAGCTTAAAACTCGACGTAGACGGCTATCTGCGCTGGGCATATAACAGCTGGACAAAAGAGCCCGAAATAGACTCACGTTTCCGTTCATGGTCGGCAGGTGATGCCTTCATCATATACCCCGGTAATACAAGCTCAATACGCTTCGAAAGAATGGTACAGGGTATACAGCAATTCGAGAAATTCCACATAATGATGGATGCCGCTAAAGCAAAAGGTGACAAAGGAATGCAACGTCGTCTGAACAAACTACTCGAAATTCTTGACTACAAGAAAATAGCAGAAAAAGGCGGAGAAATGACAAGCAATTTCCGTGCAGGACTCAACAATATATCAGCATCAAAGAAATTCTAAAATATAAAGATTATGATTAGATTAAATGTATTTATCAGTGTAAGTAGCGAGAACCGCGCCAAATATCTTGAAATAGCAAAAGAACTGGTTGCAGCATCGCAGAAAGATGCCGGATGCATTGCATACGACATATTCGAAAGCAGTACCCGTCCCGAAGTGTTGATGATTTGCGAAACATGGAGTGACGATGCAGCACTCGCAGCACACGAAGCAGCCCCCCACTTCACAACACTCGTTCCCAAACTTGCCGAACTTGGCAAAATGAAAATCGAGCGTTTCGAGTTCTAAAAAACTTCTTATAATCCGGCGAAAAAGTAGAGAAAAACGTCAAAAAGAGACTGTTTTGCGCAAAAATTCAAAAATGTGCAATTCGATTTATGCTTTTTTCTCTCTTTTCTTGCCAGATTACGAAATTTATTCTAATTTTGCACCATAAACTTACAAAACACATATAACTATGTCAGAAATTGAATCAAGAGTAAAAAGCATTATCGTTGAGAAATTTGGTGTTTCAGAATCAGAGGTAACAAACGAGGCAAGCTTCACAAACGACCTCGGTGCCGATTCATTGGACCCAGTAGAGCTTATCATGGAGATTGAGGACGAGTTTGGTATCTCTATACCCGATGACCTCGCAGAGAAAATCTCTACAGTAGGTGATGCTATTAAATTTGTAGAAGAAGAGGTTGCTAAGAAATAAGCAATCATCATTGGTTTTTTAATTCTTTTGTTTCGTAATGAAACTTAGAAGAGTTGTAGTAACAGGCCTTGGTGCTGTTTCGCCTATCGGAAACGACGTTTCCACAACATGGGAAAACGCAAAAGCCGGTGTAAGCGGTGCCGGACCTATTACACATTTCGATGCGTCGTCGTTCAAGACTCACTTTGCTTGTGAAGTCAAGAATTTCGACGCCACTGCATATTTGGATAAGAAAGAGGTACGTAAGGTAGGTAGCCACACCCATTACGGAATTGCAGCAGCCATTGAAGCTATGAACGACTGCGCCATAGACCTTGAGAAAGAAAATCTCGACCGTTTCGGGGTAATCTTCGGCGAGGGTGTCGGTGGACTGAATGCATTCGAAGAAGAATTCGAGCCATTCGTTCTCAAGAGAGAGAATGGTCCTCGCTTCACACCCTTCCTCATTACAAAGATGATAACCGACATGACAACCGGTATGTTGTCAATTAAATACGGTTTGAAAGGACCGAGCTATGTGACAACATCGGCATGTGCATCGTCTACAAATGCCATCATAGATGCTTTCGACCAGATACGTTTGGGCAGAGCAGATGTGATGCTCGCAGGAGGAGCCGAGGCTGTTATATGCCATGTGGGTGTAGGAGGTTTCAACTCCATGCACGCACTCTCCACCCGCAACGATGACCCCACAGGGGCATCACGCCCATTCAGCAAGAGCCGCGATGGCTTTGTCATGGGTGAAGGTGGTGCTTGCCTTGTACTTGAGGAATACGAGCACGCTGTTGCACGTGGTGCCAAAATATATGCCGAATTAGCCGGTACAGGACTTTCATCAGACGCCTACCACATGACAGCCCCCCTGCCCAACGGCGAAGGAGCAGCAAAGGTTATGGAGTACGCACTTAACGAGGCAGGCATGGCACCCGAAGAGGTTGACTACATTAACACACACGGTACATCTACTTACGCAGGCGACATTGCCGAGGTATCAGCCATCAAGTCAGTATTTGGCGAGCACGCATACAAGCTGAACATTAGCTCAACAAAATCTATGACAGGTCACCTACTCGGCGGTGCAGGAGCGTTAGAAGCAGTACTCACAGTGCTAGCAGTGAAAGAAGACATCGTACCTCCCACGATTAACCATGCCGAAGGCGACGAAGATGAAAAGATTGACTACAATTTGAATTTCACATTCAACACAGCACAGAAGCGCGTAGTCAACGCAGCCATCTCAAACACCTTTGGTTTTGGCGGACACAACACAAGCATTGTATTCAAGAAAATGAAATAACAGCTACTAAAAGTGTTACAAAAACTACATAACGAATTAAGTCTCCTTTTCCGACGCAAGGATAAGGAGACTTATCGTATGTTATACAGCATCTTGGGATTTCTACCAAAAGACCTTTCACTATATACCACCGCGCTGACCCACAGTTCACACACTCCGACTAAATCGAAGAAAAAGAACATGTGCAACGAAAGGTTAGAGTTCCTTGGCGATGCCATCATTGATGCCATTGTTTCCGAGTTACTCTACTCACGATACAAAAAAGAGCGTGAGGGTTTCCTCACCAAATCACGCAGCAATCTTGTCCGACGCGAAACGCTCAATGATGTTGCAGTAAAGTTGGGACTTGACAAAATGGTGATGTCACACAACATCGGTCGTCAACACAACAGCTACATCTATGGAAACGCCTTTGAAGCATTCATTGGAGCCATATACCTAGACAGAGGATACGAAAAATGCAGAAAATTTCTCCTAACACGCGTTTTCGACAAGATTGTAAACGTGGAGAAGACTGCTATTTCCGAGGTCAATTTCAAAAGCCGACTGATTGAGCTATCACAAAAAAAACACATCCCTGTTGAGTTCAAATTGATAAATGAGCAGAACGATGCTAACGGACAATTCTTTGTGAGCGAAGTGTACGTAGGAAATGAATTATTCGGCAAAGGAAGCGGCTATTCCAAACGCGAGAGCCAACAAAAAGCGGCAAAAGCAGCATTAGAAAAGCTCACCAAAGATAAATGGAATGAGATAGCAGAAAGAGAATCTATGCAGCCTACCTGCCACGACGGCCGCCCCACTGACGACGCTGTGCCTCCCTCTCCTTCTCAAACTTCAGATATTTTCTAAATTGCTTGGGCGATAGAATCTGCTTCATCTGCTCATTCATAGCATCGCGACGTTTTTTAATAACCTCCTCGCGA
This sequence comes from Bacteroidaceae bacterium, assembly GCA_017467015.1. Classification (GTDB taxonomy): domain Bacteria; phylum Bacteroidota; class Bacteroidia; order Bacteroidales; family Bacteroidaceae; genus HGM04593. Next base: position 6,972 of record JAFTTA010000042.1, on the reverse strand, counting down.
GCCTTCACCCACCCTTCAACACTTTTTTGATTGCCACGCTGAGGAGCCACATTACCACCTTCGGCACGCAAACGTTCACGACGCTCGGCACGCACCTTAATGCTATCCTGCATTGCCACAGCATCGGAATATTTCATTATATAAACAAGCTGATACTGGAGCGAATCAAGCCCCACTGCCTTATGTATGGCATCTGTCTCCATTTGAGCCATCTGCTCAGGTGAGAACATCTTGCGCATTTGACGTACAGGACGTCCCTTACCACCAGCAGCCCCTGCCCCATCTCCATCTACTTGCGCCGAAAGAGTCACCACAGAAAAGAGCATAAGAACAATAAAAAAGAACTTTTTCATAGCAACACCATTTTAAATAATTGTTTTTTATGTGATATCATTTTCGACATTATGTAAACTCAGGAACAGCATTATTTAACTATTATTAACACAGGAGTTATCCACCACAACTCCGTCAATCATACGTATCGTGCGATCGGTAAGGGTAGCAAGATTTTCATCATGAGTGACAATGATGAAAGTCTGCCCAAAGCGTTCGCGAAGTTCAAAAAAGAGATTATGGAGTTCTTCTTTATTATGAGTATCAAGACTACCAGAAGGCTCATCGGCAAGCACCACATCGGGGCGATTTACCAAAGCGCGTGCAACAGCGACACGCTGATTTTCACCCCCTGACAATTGCGAAGGCTTATGATCGCAACGATTATCAAGCCCCATAAGACGAAGCAGTTCCATAGCTTCACACGACGCCTCTTTGTGCCCTTTGCCTGCAATAAGTGCCGGAATCATAACATTCTCAAGTGCAGTAAACTCGGGTAGTAACTGATGAAACTGAAAAACAAACCCTATGTGACTATTGCGAAAAGTAGCAAGCCTGTTACTACTCATAGAACAGATATTCTCCTCACCAAAAAAAATAGAACCGCTGTCGGGGCGATCGAGTGCACCGATAAGTTGCAATAGTGTAGTCTTGCCTGCACCGCTACGCCCGACAATGCTCACCACTTCGCCTTGTGTAATATGAAGATTTACCCCCTTCAGCACCTGTAAATCGCCGAAACTCTTCGTAACGTTTTCAATCCTTATCATAAGACATATCTAAAGATGTTCTACAACATATTGCGCCAGATAACAACCAAAGGTTGCTGTGTAGTAGCTAACAGTACCTATTATAGGTTTTCCGCCACTCGGAGAGGGCGCAAGCGCCTCGCGACAGGCGTCCTCCACACTATAAACGACCGGTAGTTTATAGTGTCCACGATACTCTCGCAACAGACGGCGAAGATTTTTGCCAAGTACACAATGTTCGCTGCGCCAAAGGTCGCCTGTACGTATGCAAGAGAGGTCACTTTTTGCACCTGCACCAAGACTCGATACTATATTCAAGCCTCGCTGCCAGCTATTTTTGATGAGCGCCGCTTTCTGCGGTAGTGAATCTATTGCATCGACAACAAAATCGTATCCTCCATCGAGCAACGAGGGGATATTTTCGGCATCAACAAATACATTCAATGTTTCTATGCAAGCCTCAGGATTTATTTCCCTAAGACGAGCCGCAACCACCTCACATTTAGGTTGCCCCACGGTTGACACCAATGCCGGCATCTGACGGTTGATGTTGGTGACATCCACAACATCGGCATCGACAAGCATCATGCGAGACACACCTGAACGGCAAATCATCTCAGCAGCCCATGAGCCTACACCGCCAAGCCCCACTACAAGAACCGAAGCAGACTTTATGCGTGACATCTTTTCGTTGCCAAGAAGCAACGATTTTCTTTGCAACCATGCATCGCTCATAAATAACAGTTTTTTATTAATCCGGAACTTTTATCTTCACAAAATTACAAAAAAAGAGCCACACATTTTACATATATGTAATTTTTCTTGTACTTTTGCAACGCTTTAACAAAAACACCCATTAAGGGACAAACTGACAAACAGAAACATAAACAAATTACAATAAGATGAAAATAGCAATCGTTGGCGTCAGTGGCGCTGTAGGACAAGAGTTTTTGCGCGTACTAGACGAGAGAAATTTCCCCTTTGACGAGCTTGTACTATTCGGTTCGGCTCGCAGCGCAGGCACAAGTTATAACTTCCGTGGCGTGGATTACACCGTCAAAGAGCTTAAGCACAACGATGACTTCAAGGGCATAGACTACGCATTTGTATCGGCAGGAGGTTCAACATCAAAAGAATTCGCCGAAACCATTACAAAGCATGGCACAATAATGATTGACAACTCAAGTGCTTTCCGCATGGACAGCGATGTACCCCTCGTAGTACCCGAAGTAAATCCCACAGATGCATACGAAACTCCTCGCAACATCATCGCAAACCCCAACTGCACCACCATTCAGATGGTAGTGGCTCTGAAAGCCATTGAGAATCTCTCACACATAAAACGTGTACACGCCTCAACATATCAGGCAGCCAGCGGTGCCGGCGCATCAGCCATGGCAGAACTATACGAGCAGTACCGTCAAGTACTTGCAGGCGAAGAACCCACAGTGGACAAATTCGCCTATCAGCTTGCTTTCAACCTCATTCCTCAGATTGATGTATTCACAGACAATGGTTACACAAAAGAGGAGATGAAAATGTATAACGAGACACGCAAAATCATGCACAGCGACATCCAGGTCAGTGCTACGTGTGTACGTGTGCCCGCATTGCGTTCACACTCACAGTCGTTGTGGATAGAGACAGAGGAGCCTTTGAGCGTTGAGCAGGTACGCGAAGCAGTGGCTACAGGCGACGGATTAATACTCATGGACAACCCCGAAAAGAAAGAGTATCCCATGCCTCTCTTCCTCTCGGGCAAAGACCCCGTTTACGCAGGACGCATACGCAAGGACCTCACAAACCCCAACGGTATAACAATGTGGATTGTCGGCGACCAAATTAAGAAAGGTGCTGCACTTAATGCAGTTCAGATTGCCGAGTTCCTTATAAAGAACCCCAAGCAGTAAATAAAACACCCTAAAGTGAAAGGCTGCAATCGCATATGCGATAGCAGCCTTTCACTTTATAATCAAATCTATTTACTTGAAATTTCCCTACCATAATCCTTTCTTAGCGACACGGCGGCATTGGTAGGAAAGTCATTTGGCACAGGCTGAGTAACCTTACCTGTTGCAGCCCACTCGGCACCACGCAAAAGCAGTGTTTGAAAACCTGCGCACTGCATGGCAGGATTGTTTTCCAAAGACGCGCCACAATGCCCCAACATAATGTGGAAAATACGTGCCTTGCCGTAATCCACAGTAAACACCAAAGGCTCTTCGCGACCCGAACCACCTGTGGCTGCATCGCTCATTCCCGAATAGAGCAAATCTTTGATATTTGCAGGGCCTCTCATAAAATCATACATCTCGTCCTGCGCATGCAGCCAATTGTCGGGCAACTCTTTTGTTATTGGATGCTCCGCATTGCGGCAATGCATAGGATATTCACGCTGACGTCCATGTGAGCCGCCACGCCCGGGAGAACTATCGAGCGCCATTTTTCCATCCTTAATGTAACAATAGGGGCCCGACTTCTCGTCTCTGCCCTCCCAACCACCAAGAGCAATTATCTTGTTGAATTCATCCCAACCGGCAAAAGCATTATCAGCCGCATGGTAAACAATAATACCGCCACCTTTCTGAACATACTTAAGAAAAGCCTCATCAACCTTCTCGCCCCATCTGTCGCCATTATAATCGAGAACAACCACATCGTAATCGTCAAAATTCGGGTTAAAACGACTCATATCTCCACCCGCCGGCGGGGTGAGCACCACATCGGAGATAAACATCCCCGAATTATCCAGAATTTGTTTTATGGCACGATGGCTGACTTTCCAATTATGATTATTCTGACCTGAAACTATCAACGCTCTTATCGGTTCGGGCTCATTGCAAGCATAAATAGCCGATAGTACAGCCACCAACAAAAACTGCATTAAATATTTTATAACTTTCATAGTTCTGAAATGTTTGCCTCAAATTTAATACAAAATTTCTCAAAACAAACACTCTTCGTTGCTTAAAAAACAAATTTTCGCTAATTTTACACAAAATTCCATTCAGACAATAAAAACATTGCACCATGTATAAAAAGCTACTACTACTATCACTTTTTGCCATCGTTCTGGGATGCAGCGAAAAAAATAATCTATACGTTAAAAACAGTAATATTTATTACAAAAACAGCCATGTTGGCAAGTTGTCATCATCAGAGACAGAAGGCATAAGAACAAGCGACAAAGTTGAAGCCATTGATGCTAACACATTAAAGGTGACACGCACATTCACAGCCTTAGAAACCAAAGATTCTGTACGTCTCACACTTGACCTGTGTCACGCCTCAAAAAGCAACTACTCAATGATACCCTCCGTATGCTACAACGGCAACAACTGGGGACGCGGCAAAGAGCCAAAAGGATTTAGTACGGACGGAGTATGCCACAGCTACTCATACCGCCGAACAGCCATTCCCGGAGCAACATATTCCGAGGGCGATAAATTTGTAGTTGCCATGTGGAGCGACACGCCCCAAAATGCCAAGGAGGCCTATTCATGCTCTATAATGCCCGACAGCACCACCGTCACACACTCATTAATAATCCCCGAGGAGGAACGCCCCTTTACCTACATCGACAAAAACAGGTACGGCAAAGAGTTCACCCAGAAACTTGCCATGAACAAAGGAGACAAGATTGTGCTGACGGCATATATATTCGTCACCGAAAAAGGCGAGAATGGCACACACAGAGCCCGTTTCCTTGACAAAGCATGGGAACTCGCTAAAAAAGATTATGCAAAAGTTATACCCGCTGACAAAGTATGGGAGTATGGTGTAAAATATGCAAAAGAGTCGTTGTGGGCTGAAGAAGAGGGTTACAAAGGCTTCAGCATAGGAATGGTACCCGATGGTGAGCAGGGATGGAAGCAACGTCCATTCGGAAAATACGAAATTGGTTGGTGTGGCCAAAACGCTTCGTTCATCAATTCACTGTTGACCGACTACCTGAAAAACGGCAACGAAGAATCACGCGACAAGGCCATCGCTGCATTGGACACATGGACAGCCGCTGAAATGCAAAAAGAGAACGGCTTCTACATCACCCACTACGATTACGTAATGCAAAAGCGCGAAAAGACAGTTTCAGACGCCTGCAACCTCGGCACAGCAGCCTGCAACTTCTTCGAGACCGCCACTCTGCTCGAAAAATGCAATCTGTCCGAGCGCGTGCCACATATTAAGAAGGTTGCCACAAGCATATGCGATTTTGTTAAAGCCGACCAGCAGCCATCGGGCATCTATGGCAAAGGATGGAACAGCGACGGCGAGTGCCTCTACCGCGACGGCACAGTAGGCGCTTTCATGATTCCAGCCATGATTAAAGCATTTGAAGCCACCGGCGACAAAAGCTATTATGAGTCTGCTATAAAAGCATACAATTACTACTATGGCGAATTTGCTAAATTAGGATACACAACAGCGGGAGCACTCGACACATGGTGCATCGACAAGGAGTCGTCAATATCACTGCTTCGCGCGGCACTCTCGCTATACGACATCACCGGCGACTCGACCTACATAGCAAAAGCCGAGCGCACATCACAATACCTGTCAACATGGTTGTGGCACTACAAAGATCGTTACGAGAATGAAAGCGACATTACCCGATACGACTACAACACATTCGGAGCCACATCCGTTTCTGTTCAGCACAACCACCTCGATGTATATGCTCTGCTGTGGGTAAGCGAGTGGCTGAGACTTGCAGAACTTACCGGTCGCGACATATGGCGAGAGAAAGCGCTTGCCATATGGACAAACGGCTGCCAGCTTATCTCAGACGGCACACTGGAAATAAATGGCCGCGTGCGCCCCGTGGGCGGACAGAACGAGGCCTTCTTCAACTGCATATGGGGCTACAACGGAAAATCGAGAATAAACAACTGGTTGGTTGCATGGCCCGGAGCATTCAGGTTGGAGACTCTAAGGAAACTGCCCGATTGGAGTGTGCTCGACATAGCTAAGTAACAATCAAGCAGCGCCATATTCATTTGGCGCTGCTTGATTTAAGTTTGGTGATAGTTAAAAGCATCAATCCACTCTACGTATTATAGTCAGCCCATCACGCAGAGGAAGAATTACTTTTTCCACACGGGAATCCTCTTTTATAAGCTTATTGAAGCGACGCACGCTTTCGGTGTGTGCATCGTGCCTGTCGGGTTCAATAACATGCCCATCCCAAAGGGTATTATCGGCAAGAATCCACCCGCCACGGTTGAGATATTGCATCGCCATGTTGTAATAATCTACATACTCACGTTTATCGCCATCAATAAAAATAAGGTCGAACATCTGTCCCATTTTTGGAACTTCGTCGAGCGCACTGCCTATCTTATAAACAATTTTATCACTGACAGGCGAAGCCTCTATCCATCTTCGGGCAAAATCTTCAAGTTCATCATCCACGTCGAAAGTGTAAAGGAGTCCACCTTCGGGCAACCCCAGAGCCATGCAGATGGCTGAATAGCCGGTAAATGTACCTATCTCAAGAATTTTCATAGGCTTTATCATCTGCACAAGCATCTTCAGCAGTTGACCTTGGATGTGCCCCGATGCCATCTGAGGATTAACAGTCTCGACATTTGTTGCACGATAGAGATTGTAGAGGTGAGCATCTTCAGGGGTTATATGCTCCATTATATACTCTTCTATGGGAGTTGCTATTCTCATTGCAGCAGGCTTATTTTTTGTTTGCAACGGCGAAGATAGACAAAAAAAACGAGAAACGGCCCTATTGCACTTCAATGCTGTAAAAACTCACCGCAGAACAATCCACAAAACAGATAAACATAAAATATTTTATGTAGTTTATTGGGTAGTTTGCAGATTATGGAGTAAATTCGCGAAGTCTGTACTAAAGACTTGGAAAAACAGATAAAAATAC
>JAFTTA010000041.1 GCA_017467015.1 Bacteroidaceae bacterium | reverse complement strand
TCGGGAGATATGCCCGGGAAAGAGTCAACGATGGTATTTCGTATCTGCTCCACAGCTTCGTCGACATCGGCACCGGCTACAAGACGTATGTATAGATTAGACATTGCATAATATTTTCTCTTTGAATTTCCGATTTCGTCCTGCCCCATGCAGTAGAAAGCAAATGCGCCGGTTGTCTCATGCAAAGAGCGAGCATTCACGTTCCTGCAGAAGCCTACAATGGGAACATCGTTGCCTCGCGGCGCAACGCTATTATCAGTAGACAAGCCGTATTGCATTTTGGAAGTTTCGGTGAAGATGAGCGCACCATTGCCACTCATCACATCGTCCAATGAGAAGTCGCGCCCATCCACAACATCAACGCCCATCACCTGCAAGAAATTCCACGACACATGGAAAGGAGAAAAAGTGATATCATTACCCACTCCTTCGGGTAGCTGACCGTTTACGGAACGTCCCACCGTCCAACGCCTGTTGGCTATAAATTCCCCGTTGGAGAAAGCAACGTCCTTCACATAACCACCGGCCTTCAATCGGTCGGAAAGTTCGTCGCGAGGAGTCTGACCATGCAAGGAGAACTGCAAACGCGGAAGGGTGACAGTGAGCAGTTGTTCGCGATTAAAGCCCATGTCGGCACTCATCAGATAACGATTTTGCAACCAAACAAACAGGGCCGTAACTATAAGCACGAACGACGCAAAGAACTGAACACAGATGAGCAACGTGCGTAGCGCCACGCCCTTGCCATTGCGTCCGAAATTGCCATTAAGCGCAAATGCCGGAGAGAAAGAGGTGAGGTAAAAAGCCGGATAGAGAGCCACTGCAACAGCCAGCACCACTGCTGCGGCAACAATGGCAAGCAACACATCGGCATGCTTCATAACATTCACCGAACTCATAAAAACAGAAGACAACTCGCTTTTGTCCACCGCTGCTATTATCAATAATGCAACCAACAACGACAACAAAAGAAAAAGTAGCGACTCGGTTATGAAGTCTACTTTCAGAGATAGCACCGAGGCACCCAAGATGCGACGCGTATTCACGCCACGCACACGCAAGGGGATAAGCGACATCACAAAATTCAAGAAATTCACAAAAGCCACCAACAGCATAACCACCGCAATGGCTGCAAGTGAAATAGTTGTCGAAACATCGCCACGCGACGAGGGTATGCCGTAATCCAACTCCTCAGGTATGCTATAATAAAGTTTGCTGACAGGAATTGTAAAAAACTTTGTTTTATCGTTGCGACCCACACGCGCCATCTCTTTTGAATAGGTTGCTGTGAGCAGACTGTCAAACTCAGCAAAGGAGTAACCATCGCGAAGTTTTACATAAACATGATAGTTCCAATTGCTCCAATCATTCAGGTCATTACTATCGTAATTGCCCACAGCCTCCAAAGAGCCAAGGTCGCAATCCTCCGGAAAATCTTTATAAATGGCGGTTACGATGCCATAATATAGTGAACTTCCAAACTCGGGAATATCTTCGTTATAATTGTGAGCAAAACGTGAGCCTATCTTCAGATTATACTTTTCTGCGGCACTCTCACTGACAGCCACATTGCCATAGATATTGAGTGATGCAGTGTCGCCCTCAACAATGTCGAAGCCGAACATATCCAATGTGGTGGAGTGATATAAGAGGTTGCTCATAGTAAGCACAAAGCCATCGGGATTATCCTCGGTGCATGCACCTCGTCTATCTCCCAGAAGGTTTATGGAGCCTACCTGCTCGACCATAGGTATATTCTTCACAAGTTCCACCGCAGCACGTGCCATATTTGTTATGAGCCTACGTTTGTTGATAATATTGCCATCGCCAACAATCAGCGCACACTTATCGGCATCTTTTATCCCTTTGTTGAAGCCTACCTCGTATCTTACCTGAACAAAAATCATGTATGCAACACTTATTGCCACGGCAAGCCCTACGATGTTGAGCATTGCCACCACGGGCATGCTGCGCAATGTTATATAAAAGTTTCTTAGCGAATTCATATTATATATTTTTCACAGACACTTTGTAAATAAGAGAAAGAATATAATAGAAACAATGTTTGCAACAAGCTTGCATTACATGGCTTTGTTGATAACCTCCACTGGATTTTGACTGACAACCCTCCACGAACTGACCACAACAACAGCCACCACCAATAAAGCGATTACAACAAACACAGCGCCATAGACCCACAAGTGAAGCGGTGTCTTGAAAGCAAACTCCTGCAGCCATGTAACCACAAAGTATGTGGCAACGGGCACAGCCACAACAAAGCATACGGCAAGCATCTTCAGGAAACGGCTGCTGAAAAGCGAGAGGATGTCGCTTACCATGGCACCATTCACACGACGGATGGCAATCTCGCTGCGTCGATATTGTGTCTCGAAAAAAACCAAGCCGAATACTCCGAAGAGGGCTATGATTATTGACAGCAGAGAAAAGTATGTTATCACCAAAAACTGGTTGTACTCTTTCTCATAAAAGGCATCAGCCAACTGCTGTTCGAGGAGCATAGGTTCCTCGACTACTGAATCTAAATTGGGATTGAGCCTCATACATTCGTCCTTTATGAATTGTGCAATCTCGGCAAAATTACTACCGGGGCGTGTTTTGATATAGAGGAAAATACATCCGTTCCACTCGTCGTGAGGAGGAAAGATATAAAAGGCATATGGCTCAATATCGTAATACAAAGGACGGAAATTAAAATCCTCGCAGAAGCCTACAATCTCGGACGATTCCTTATTCGTTGTTCCCGGCACACACTCACCAAGAGAAAGCTCGTACTTTTTCTTTGCAGCCATATTGAAAATATAGCGGTTTCCGCCACGAGCATCATCGGCAGTAAAATCGCGCCCCTCCACAATGTCAATACCCATAACTTTAAGAAAATTGTAATGCACCGGATAGACCTTGAATGCTATATTCTGTTCATCTCTGAAACGACGTTGCCACGTCATTCCCCCAACAGACACAATATTCTCGTAGCCGAATGCGACATCAAGTATATCGGGGTTGCTCATAAATGCTGAACGTACAGTTTCGCGTTTGTCAGCCTTTGTGTGGTTGTAACTAACCCTGCCAAGATTGAACGCAATGATATTTTCCTTTTCAAACCCCATGTCATACTGCTGCATGTAACGGTACTGCATGTAAATGAACGAAGCGGTAATCACAAAAAAGAACGCCACTACAAACTGCAAGGCAATAAGTACATTGCGTAACAATTTACCCGACGATGTCGCACCAAAATTACCTTTCAACACAAATGCCGGAGAGAAAGAGGTAATGTACCATGCAGGATATATGGCAGTCAGCACAGATAAGGTAAGAGCTACGCACACCACACAACTCGCAAGTATGGGATGGGCTTCAAAGGCGAGTGTAGTCGAGAGCACCGAACTTATACTGCTCTGCTCGATAACGTGCAACAGAAGGGCAGCTAGTGCAACAGCCGTCAGACACATCATCAGTGACTCCATAATCATCGTAAAGCGCAACGTTGATGTGTATGCACCCATTATTTTCTGTGTATTTATGCTGCGTATGCGCTTAGGGATGAGTGCAACATAAAAATTGAAGAAATTGATGAATGCAAGGAGCAACACCAGCAGCGCCATGGTTAGCATGGTATATACAGCCACCTGATTGCCATGCGCAAGCTCGTCAGCTTCTGTATGGGAAACAAAATATGTGTCGGTGAAGGGAGTCAGACGGATGCGCTTATGCAATGTTTCACGGGTTATTTCAAGCCTCTTCAACTCTTCCATTAAGTTGTCATCCTCCATAAAACGTTGCCACACAAAGTCGTAGAAAGCGTCTACATCGTTCGCATCATTCAATTTCACATAGCAAGGGTCGTTCCAGTTAGCAGTTTCGTTAGACGATATTTTGCCCCAGTAATCGCCATAAGCAGCCTGCAAACCGGCAAGGTCGCTGTTTTCGGGGAAATCCTCGAAAATGGCAGTCACAGGTAATGCCTGTGTGGGGTTGTATGTTCCACCCCACGAGGCATGGTCACCCACTTTTATATTGTATTTCTCGGCTGTGGAACGACTGAAAGCCATAGCCATGCGCTTGCTCACAGGCTCTAAATCGCCCTCGACAAGTTCAAAACCGAGAGCCTCAAAAGCATCCATGGTAAATTCCAGTCCTCGCAATTTCAGCGAAGGAGCTTCGGGTGTTTTCTCGAAACAGTGGTCGACTAGATGACCATGAAGTGCGCCAAAATGAAAAGCCTCCACAGTGGGATTGCCGTCGAGCATAATTCTTACAAACGGAGCACTCCATTTTGTATTATAATCGCTTTGTACGGAAAATAAATTCTGTTCCAAACGGAAAAGGCGCTCGGCATCCTTAATATCTTTATTGTAACCAAGTTCATAGAGCGATTGCGCCAACAGAATATACGATGCAGCAATAGCTATTGCAAGCCCGGCAATATTTAACACCGACGACACCTTATAGCGTCGGAATATATTAATAAAATCACGTATCATTTTATAGCTTTCAATATTTACTTACAGGATTTAATTTTCAACAAGCAAAAAGCCTAATCACATAAGTTCTTCCAAAGTGTCCACCACTCCACCGTCGAAAAGATTGATGATACGGTTGGCATACGACGCATCTCTTTTCGAGTGTGTAACCATGACAATGGTAGTTCCTTGACGGTTGAGTTCAGAAAGAATATTCATCACATCCATACCATTTTTCGAGTCGAGATTACCTGTCGGTTCATCGGCAAGGATAAGACCCGGTTTTGTCACCACGGCACGAGCTATTGCCACACGTTGCTGCTGACCTCCAGAAAGTTGATTGGGAAAATGCTTTGCACGATGAGCTATATTAAGGCTGAGCATGACCTCTTGTACCATTTTTTTGCGCTCTGCCGCAGAATATTTCAAATAAGTGAGTGGCAAGGCTATATTCTCTTCCACCGTCATCTCTTCAATGAGGTTGAACGACTGAAAAACAAAACCAATTTTCCCACGACGATAAGCTGTGCGTTCCCTCTCTTTAAGACCGGCAACCTCCACATCATCAATTTTGTAGCTGCCACCGGTGGGATTATCGAGCAAGCCCAACAGATTGAGCAAAGTGGATTTTCCACATCCCGAAGGGCCCATTATTGCAACAAACTCACCATCGTTTACATTTACCGACACACCATTGAGGGCTACCGTCTCTACAAGTTCCGTACGGAATACCTTCTGCAAATTCTCTGTACTTAGTCTCATAATCTTATTTTTTAAAAGATTGTTTAAATATATATACTTATAAGAAATTTTTAATCGTTTAACATCAGTTTTTCCGCATCGCCGAAGCCTGAGTAACCCGACATTATCACACTCTCGCCCGGCG
>JAFTTA010000040.1 GCA_017467015.1 Bacteroidaceae bacterium | reverse complement strand
GCCACACCCGAAACAGAAAGCGCCACTTTAAACGCACCATTGCTACTCTTAGCCATCTCTATCAGTGCACCAAGAGCTGGAATGTACGAACGTTCTGCTACATCATTGATGGTACGCTCGTTTTCATAGTCATCGTAATAATAATGGTCGCGACCAATATCGAAGCAGCGATAGCGCTTCAAATTGATAATATTGTGAATTTCAAAATATAGACAGATTGTTTTCATATCTATTTATTTTATTTATTGTTTCTAATTAATTCGTCATATATGGCACGATGTTTCAAACCAACCTTCTCCCAAGTAATGCCATCGACCTCCTTCTTGCCTTCTTCCTGCAAATACTTGAAAAGTGCAGGATTAGTACAGATTGAATATATGGCGTCAGCCATGGCATTAATATCCCAATAGTCCACTTTTATAACATTGCTGAGAATTTCACCACATCCCGATTGTTTGGAAATTATAGAAGGTGTTCCACACTGCATTGCTTCCAATGGTGCTATACCAAACGGCTCGGATACCGAGGGCATCACAAACACATCACTATTCTTGTATGCCTCGTACACTTGCTTTCCGCGCTGGAATCCCGGGAAATGGAACCTGTCGGCAATGCCTCGCTCGGCAGCCAGATTAACCATTGCCTCGTACATATCGCCAGAACCGGCAAAAACAAAACGTATATTTTTAGTACGTTTCAAGACTAGTGCCGCAGCCTCGACAAAATACTCAGGACCTTTCTGCATGGTGATACGGCCAAGGAATGTCACAACCTTCTCTTTGGGATGTTCAGTACGAGGGATGGCATCCAATTCGGGCGACAGTGGATATACAGCATTGTGCATCGCCACACATTTACGTGGATCTTGGTGATAGTGATTAATAACCGTCTGACGTGTAAGTTCAGACACACACATGATGCAATCGGCATGATCCATACCATTCTTCTCTATTGAATAAACCGTGGGGTTCACCTGACCACGCGAACGGTCAAAGTCGGTCGCATGAACATGAATGCAGAGTGGTTTTCCGCTAACCATCTTAGCATGAACACCGGCAGGATATGTCAACCAATCGTGAGCATGGATAATATCGAACTCGCGACTGCGAGCAACAACACCGGCAATTATTGAGTAGTTATTTATTTCGTCGTGAAGATTCTGCGGATAACCGCCCGCAAATTCCATACATCCAAGGTCGTTGACGTGCATATACGAGAAATCGGCATATATGTGGTCGCGGAACGAATAATACTCCTCGGGCGAGGTGTAATTCGGCAGACGATATTTCAAGTAATCATAGTCAACATCGCGCCATACAATAGGCACTTGATTCATACCTATAATATGTAGGAATTTCTCTTCTTCGCCTGTCGGCTTTGGCAGACAAAATGTAGTTTCTACATCCCCTTGAAGGCTGAGGCCTTTGGTTATACCATACGAGGCAACTGCAAGACCTCCAAGAATTTTGGGAGGAAATTCCCATCCAAACATTAATACTTTCATGTAGGTTCCTCCTTATATTAATAATTATACTTGCTAAGTAGATAAAGCGTTCTCTGAATTTCAGCAACATTCATTGCAAACGACACCGCGCCACGGCCTTTGAAAGGCGGATTGCCATCGAACACTTCGGGGATTGAGCCAATGCAATGCGAGGTCATTTCGTCTTCGAATCCAATGAGATGACGCTCGATGAAGCCAAGAGCACTCATCTTGTATATTTTCAGATATGCTTCGAAATAGAAGCCGGCCAACCATGGCCATGCTGTTCCTTGGTGATAAGCATAATCGCGCTGTGTCTGCGGGCCCACATAGTTCGGGTTGTAGCCACCGCTCTTCGGGCTGAGCGAACGCAAGCCCTTAGGTGTCAGCAATTCTTTTGAACATATATCGACTATACCTTTCTTTTGGCGGGCATTCAAAGGCGAATAATCGAATGCGGCAGCGAATATCATGTTTGGACGAACGCTCCAATCCATCATGTAGCCATCCACATAATCCAACAGATAGCCATGCTCATTCAAGAATGTATCAATGAAAGAAGCGCCTGCTGTTGCTGCCAATGCTTTAAGTTTTTGCGTAAATTCATTATCGCCCAATATATCAGCCACAAAACAAAGTGCGTTGTACCACAAAGCATTTATCTCTACGATATATCCGGTACGAGGTATGACAGGACGACCATTAGCCGTTGAGTTCATCCATGTGACTGCCCTATTCTGCCCGTTGGTATAGAGTAAGCCATTGGCATGCAGGAAGAGATTGGGATGTTTCTCGGCACAGATATACTCCATTATTTCCGAGAGCAGTGAGCCATATTTGGATACACATTCTTCACGAGAAACCATTTTGGCATACTGTTGCACACACCACACGGCCCACAGCAATACATCGGGGTGTTCTATCTCATAGACCTTCAGGCTGTTAGGCTTATCGTTGATAAAATCACGAATGGCCTTGCAAGCCGTTGTCATCACCTCCTCATATTTAGCTCTCTCATTTATAGCCAATGCAAGACCGGGGAGTGAGATAAACATATCACGGGCACGACACTTGAACCAAGGATAACCAGCGAGTATGTATGCCTCACCATTCTGACGATTTGTGAACTGATGTGCTGCATTTACTAAACAATGCTGAAAATTGTCGCGTGGAGTACGCTCGTCCATTTCCACCTCAAAAGTCTTTTTCAATCCACGGGTTTTCACCTCCTTGGTACCGGCCGCAAAGACAATGCTCTCGCCTTTCTTTATTTCCATTTCGAAATATCCGGGAACATACAAATCTTCATTGAAATCGTATCCTCGCTCTTGTTCCTTTGGATATTCCATTCCACGATACCAATCGGGCTGAAAAATGAACTCGTTCTTTTTATTGAACTGCATATAGAGGTCGGGATACCCCGCATACATACGTGTCTTTATTCCATTGTCCACCGCCTGATATTCACGGCTGGCTGTAGAGTTCTCGTGCGTATACTGACGCACACTGCGGAAGGCAAGGAAAGGACGGAAACGCAATGTGGTCGCCGAATGAGCATCAACCAATGTATATCTGATGAGGATGCGATTTTCGTAGTGCTCAAAAAGAGTCTCCTTTTTCAGCACCACGCCACCCACTCTATACCATGTAGTAGGCACCTTCTCACATTCGTACTCGCGGATATATTTATGACCGCGAGGTGCATAGTTATCACCTTGATATTTGTGAAGACCCAAATTAAACTCAGCACCATGTTGTATGACTGTTGCATCAAGCGACGACAGCAACACATGATTTTCATCATCAAGTTCGGGTATGGGAATTACCAACAAGCCATGATACTTTCTTGTATTGCAGTCAACAATGGTGGAACAATGATAAGCTCCTGACCTATTGGTCCTCAAAATCTCTTTTTGCAACGATTCCTCGAGGTTGGTCATGAGCGTTTTTTCAAATCGCACATAGCTCATCGTTACAACTGTTTTCTTTTAATATTCTATTATATAACAGCATGCTACGGCATACACCTTTCAAATTTAGGGATTATAAAACATATTAACAACATAAAAAGAGTTTTTTTTCAAAAAAAAAGAAAAAAACTCTATAAAATTGTTACAAACTGTTTAAATCAAAGCCAAATTACTATTCAAATGTCATTTGGCGTAAACTATTTTTTTATTTATTGACTTAGAAGCTGTTTAAATTTCAAAAATAGTCTTTACCGCTCAATCAGAAAAGAGTGAGAAACTTACCTTATATCCCACACGATGCATTTTCATATTCTGCGAACTAACAAAAAGCCCCATATCGACATATGGCGTTGCAACTCCATATCCCAGTTCCATATATGGGTGAAGATGCGAAATAAACAACACATTATAATATATATACTCATTCTGAAACAACTTTATGCGAGGGAACAGTTTATGCAACGTCAGGAAAGGCGCCTCATATGTAAGATGGGCACGCAAATATTTGTTTTCCGCATTATACCATTCCGAATCGAGAAGTTGAAACACACCGCCAAGTTCCTCGCTACGTTCAAGAGGAAGATTGCTCTGCTTGAGAAAGCTATAATCAACAAAATATACATTTTTCGTATAAAAATATCCTCCTGCACCGAAGCGCAGATATAGGACATCGCCACTTCTCCTACCCCATTTATACTGCACATCAAGTTCGGAACGTGTATAAATGCTGGTAGACCCAAGCAACCCGTTTACGCCCTGTTCTACATCCCACGCAACCACAGGCGCCTCGGAACCTAGATTAATTTTTTCGTCACCCTTCATGTAATAAAACATCCCCGGTTGCCACGTCAATCGCATATGAGGTGCAAACTGTACATATTTCTTCTTCAGTCTAAAGCCATGCTCGTCAAGAACCTCACCTGCTCCACTCTTCAGCACCCGCTTGTGAAAATTAAGTCCGGCAGAGAGTAGCAACCCGTTTGAAATCTCACATTCGTGCAACGCCTCCACATAGAAGTTACGGAAATAGTTAAGATTCAGATTTTGAAATTTTAAAGAATCGAGAGCAACATCCTTTATTCTATCAAGCGCCATACTGCTATATATCTGATTACCCTCACCAAAATCAACCTTCACTTGCCCCAACCTTGATGGATTATACACAAAATGCCCGGCAACATTCCAATAAAGTGCCTTTTGCTTAAAATTATATCCTATCTGTGGTTTCACCCTTATCTCACGCCCGCCGGCAACTGCGTTACGCACATTCATCGAGAATTTATACGACAGACCACGCCCCGTGCTATAACTGACATGAGAAGGATTGACCAAAGGAGAGAGACGCACTCCACCACCTTCCCATTCATAAGAATGGCTGCTAATCATTTCGTCACCTACATTCCACATCCAGTTCTTATCGTCATCACCGGCAACAATTTCTACTTCCCTCAGAGAATCAGCAGCACAACCAAGCAGCAATTCTTCATCATCGTCTAGTTCAACCGGGCGATGCTTCGCTGCATAAAGTTTTCTATCCACAATTTTTGAGCGGTCCCACGACACATAAGGTATGCCACTCAAGTTATATTTATCATCATTTCTGCGAAAAGCCCCTGCTCTGTTAACTGTCAGCACATAGTCATAATCAAATATTCCGTCGGCAGAAATTGACAATTTGTTTCCCAAGAAATTATAATCGACATCCACATATACACTCTTAACCACATTACACTCCTCGCCACGAACCATCATCTTATACAACGCTTCATATTTGCTCTGCTCGTCCCAGCCTTGCATAAAAAACTCGACTACACGACACGAATCATCCACCAGTACCCACCCATTATCAAGCAGTCGGATATTATCAAATTTACTTTCATATAGCAATTTCACACCTCCTCGGGAGGATGCAAGCGTATCCACGCTATAACGATAATATTTCTCATACAAAGGATTCAAAGGAGAATATACACGCCCTTGAAGAAACATATCATCATACGGATTGACCTTCATAAAATCTATCACACGAGCAATCTCACCTTTTCCGTGATTAAAACTTGTGTTGTAGCTTTTTCGGTGCATCTCCATTACACCGTAATCCGTATAATACAACTCATAAAAAAGTTCTGTGACATAGGCATTCACCCCTTTATCGAAACGCGCCATACCAGGGAAAGTATTCAACGCCAAATTATTTTTCAAAACATCAACACGCTGCTTCACATAAAGATTGCCAAAAAATTCTCCAACCTTATACTGTTCTGCATCACGATGTTTGAACAGCCGCGTCAACAAAGTATCCGCCGGCTCACCTGCAAATACAATCTGCGCGATGGCCCCAAACCACCACAAGACGAAGAGAAGATTATATTTACGGTTCATTACTAACATCAAATTACTTAAACACCCAAAACAAAAAAAATGGTCATTTCTCTAAAGGTTCGACATATACACAACGTGACCGTCTAACTATACTGTCAGACAGCCACGATTTATTCGGTACATGAAACAAGCTATCTCACCGCAGCTCTAATGCGAAGCATCTTATCGAGCAGCCCCTCGAGCAAGTCCAGTTTTAACATATTCGCACCATCGCTCTTAGCTACAGAAGGATCCTCGTGAGTCTCTATGAAAAGACCATCTACACCCACTGCGATGGCAGCTTTCGCCATTGTCTCAATCAGTTCGGGCATTCCACCGGTGACACCGGCTGTCTGGTTGGGTTGTTGCAACGAATGTGTAATATCCATCACTACAGGATAGCCAAAAGCCTTCATTTGGGGAATTCCGCGAAAATCGACTACTAAATCCTGATACCCGAAAGTGGTGCCACGTTCAGTGAGCATAACGCGTCCTTCGCCACCCTCGGCAACCACCTTTTCAGCAGCAAACTTCATTGCTCCCGGCGACAAGAACTGTCCTTTCTTAATATTCACCACTCGACCGGTCTTTGCAGCAGCCATAAGCAAATCGGTCTGACGACACAAGAAAGCAGGTATCTGCAAAATATCCACATACTCGGCAGCCATCTCAGCCTCTTCGGCAGAGTGTATATCTGTTACCACAGGAATGTTAAATGTCTCGCGAACCTTACGAAGCACACGCAACGCATTCTCGTCGCCTATTCCGGTAAAAGAGTCCAGACGCGAACGGTTAGCTTTTCTGTACGACCCCTTGAACACATAGGGGATATTCCTGTCACTAGTTATGGAGACCACCTTCTCGGCTATTCTCATTGCCATATCCTCATTCTCGATTACACAGGGACCTGCAAGCAAGAAGAAATTATCAGTAGCTGTTAAATCGCTTATTGTCATATTTATAAAATTATTTGTTTACTTCGGTATGATAAGATTCAAGACCTCTTTTTCTATGTTTATGCGCAATGGATAGGTAGGAGAAAAGGGACGTCCGTCAATGCCGGCGGCAGCGTTACCCACACTCTCTATCACCATGTCCATCGTGCGAAAAGGTTTCATCAGTTTATAGTTCATTATTCTGCGTTTATACATCATATATATACCTTGCAGAAGTCCGAAAAATTTAGGTTTCATTATTGCCGACACATCTAAATAGCCATTATATGGCACCGCACTTGGAGTCATTCCGTAGCCACGGGCATTTCCCACACACAGCAACATCAGACGCTCTTCGACCACTTGGTTGTTTATGCGCATCTTCACGTCGTAGCTGTTGAGATTCAGCAACAACATCATAAAGCTCCTTATATAAGACAGATACTTCGCCCAAGGAGCACGCACCTTTTTATTTGCAAGTTCAACTATATTCGCGCTAAGCCCTATATTCACTGCATTAAGGAAATAGCGTTTTTTCTCGCTGTCATCGACCACATAGCTGCAACAACCAACATCTATTTTACGCGTCCTGCCCGCAATAATACAGTCGGCGGCACGTTTATAGTCATTTTCACTCAACCCCCAATATGCAGCAAAATCATTTGCTATACCGTTGGGGATGATACCTAGCGACACATTGGCACGCCTCTACGACGACATAACACCGTTGACAGCATCCTGCAAGGCACCATCGCCACCGACAACCACAATGGTTTCATATCCATTGTCGGCCAACATACATGCCAGACGCTCAACCGAACCATAATCCTCGGACTGAATGTAGTCATAGGTCACACCCTTTTCGACAAGATAAGACCTTATCTCGCGCCATTTTTTAATTTTATTCACCGCGCCTATACGTGGACAATATATAATTCCCCACCTACGTCGGTCGTTAAGACGTGCAGCCACCATTATACATATCTTTTATTAATCCAACCCTCTCTTGCAACGGAAGAGAGACATCTATCCATTTTATTTTCAACCCTCTACGTTCCATACCTCTAAACCAGGTCATCTGTCTTTTCGCAAACTGATGTATTGCTGTTTCAAGGTTTTTTATCATATCATCAAGCCCCAACGCGCCTGTTAAATAGAGCGTAACATACTTATACTCAAGACCATAATAAATAAGTTGCTCGGGACTAAGACCACCCTCTAGCAATGCGCGAACCTCGTCAACAAGCCCTTCGTCAATGCGCGCTCGCAATCTGCGACTAATACGTTCGCGACGAACATCACGATCAACATCGACACCAACAATTAAAGAATTCAAAAGCGGAAATTCGCGTTCATGCGCCGGTGTCCGAGCATAGTGCTCTTCTATTTCAATAGCCCTAATGGCACGTTTCTTGGTATCAACATCAGTAGTATTATGTAGTTTCTTATACGTAGCCAATATCGTCGTTAGCTCCTCCATGCTTTTTCCCTCCAACCGGGCACGTAACTCGCAGTTTTCAGGGACAGGAATGAGCCTGTAGCCCTTAAGCACAGACTCCACATAAAGACCGCTGCCACCGCACATCACAGGCAATGCGCCACGCGAAACAATATCGCTATAGGCAGCAAGAAAATCGCGCTGAAACTCAAAAAGATTATACTTTTCACCTGCATCAAAAATATCAATCAAATGATAAGGCACACGAGTACCACCACTGCCATACTCGGCAATATCTTTACCCGTGCCTATATCCATGCCGCGATACACCTGACGACTGTCGGCACTGAGGATTTCGCCTTTCATTGCGCGCGCAACTTCAACAGCCAACGCAGTCTTTCCGCTGGCAGTAGGTCCGATGATGGATATCAAATCGTATTTTTTGCAATCGAGCATAATTGAAGACAAAAATAAGTATAATCTTGCACATCACGAAATAAAAGGCAAAATTCTTGCATTCGTCACAAGCTACAACAAAAAATGAGT
>JAFTTA010000039.1 GCA_017467015.1 Bacteroidaceae bacterium | reverse complement strand
TCAATCGGCTGAGCAGAGGATACAATGTACCTTCAACCACGATGAGATTGGCACGTTCAAGTTCATCTATAATATCCGAACTATAATATGGCTTAGACCTCAACAAAAGCATGATGCAATACTCAAGCATACCTTTGCGCATCTGTGATTTAACATTTTCTACATACATATCATTTCACTTTCCAATCGGTTACAATTTTTCAAGCATTTTTAAAGCCAACAACCACTCTTATTATCTGTCGCAAATATACAATGCAGCATAGTACCTTGCAATACATAGTACATACTTTAACATTCATTAACTCCTTGAATATATCCACAAACATAACTCAAATAATTTTGTTATATATGCAAATTTCAGAACAAGAAGCCACAATACATTTTGATAGAAGTCATATTATTTCAAATAACCTAAATTTAGTTTATATGTCAACAAACGTAGAAAAAACAGTAAAATTGGGAGTTTTCACACTTGCCATAATGAATGTAACAGCTGTCGTGTCGCTGCGAGGTCTGCCCGCTGAGGCCGAATATGGAATAACATCGGCATTTTATTACCTATTCGCCGCAATTGTTTTTCTTATTCCTACAGCTTTGGTGGCAGCCGAACTTGCATCAATGTTTCAAGATAAACAAGGTGGCGTATTTCGCTGGGTGGGAGAAGCATTTGGCAAACGAGCCGGTTTTCTTGCAATTTGGCTGCAATGGATAGAGAGCACCATATGGTACCCTACAGTGCTTACATTTGGAGCAGTCGCTTTTGCTTTCATAGGCACCGACGACACACGTGACATGATGCTTGCATCAAACAAATTATACACTCTGATTGTGGTGCTCGCCATCTATTGGCTCGCCACATTCATATCAATAACAGTACTATCATGTGTGAGCAAGGTTGCTAAAATCGGCGGACTTGTGGGGACCATCATCCCGGCAGGGTTACTGATACTGCTTGCTATAATATATCTACTATCGGGGGGAGTGTCGCAGATGAATTTTGGAGGAGATTTCTTTCCAGACATCACCAAATTCGACAATCTTGTACTTGCATCAGGAATATTTCTATTCTACGCAGGAATGGAGATGACAGGTGTACACGTGAAAGACATGGACAACTCATCGCGCAACTATCCGCGGGCAATTTTCATAGGTGCCATCATCACCGTATTAATCTTCGTATTGGGAACATTCTCTTTGGGAATAATCATACCACAGAAAGATATAAACCTGACACAGAGCTTATTGGTGGGTTTCGACAACTATTTTAAATATGTTCACGCATCGTGGCTCTCACCGGTAATTGCCGTTGCGTTGGCGTTCGGAGTACTTGCCGGAGTACTCACATGGGTATCGGGACCATCTAAAGGACTCTTCGCAGTGGGCAAGGCAGGTTACCTGCCACCTTTCTTCCAAAAAGAAAACAAGACAGGTGTACAAAAGAACATACTTCTATTGCAGGGAGCTGCCGTGACATTGCTGAGCCTTCTATTTGTGGTTATGCCCTCGGTTCAAAGTTTTTATCAAATTCTTTCGCAGCTGACAGTGCTGCTCTATCTTATAATGTACCTGATGATGTTTGCCGCCGCGATTTATCTGAGATACAGCATGAAGAAGAGCGCGCGCCCCTTTCGTATAGGCAAGCAGGGCAATCTGTTGATGTGGATTGTAGCAGGAGTGGGTTTTCTTGGCAGTCTGTTAGCATTTGTTCTCAGTTTCATTCCTCCTGCACAGATAGCTGTAGGCAGCAAAGCTGTGTGGTATTCAGTACTTGTCATCGGATGTATAGTGGTGGTGGTTGCGCCCTTCATCATCTACGCTATGCGCAAACCCCATTGGGTAGATAAAGAGTCTGAATTTGAGCCGTTCCATTGGGAGGAAAAATAGGTTTTCAAATATAAAAGGGTTGAAACACTGAAAGTTTCAACCCTTTTATATTTGAAAACCATCGATCTGGTGTTACACAGGAAGTTCAGTCATATCCGAGTCTATTGAATATCCGTTAGGATAGATCAGCAAAATACTGCGTCCCACATAATTGCGCTGTATTTGTGTAAAAATGTGGTCGAGCGAAGGACGGAAAGAGATTGAACCACGACGGGCACTTACAACAATGAGTAAGTGGTCGGGTTTCACAAGTTGCGAAATACGTTTAAGGTCATTGCCACCATCTGTTTCATAAAACTCGGCGCGTATTCTGCTCTTCGTATCCTTGTGGTGCTTCTGGATAAGGCGCATGGTATCTATATGCCCATGATACTTTATAAGACAATCGAGTCCTGTGGCAAGACGCTCGGTCTGCTCCACCCAATGGAAGAAACCAGCCTCAAACTCAGTCTTTGCGGGGAAAGTGATATGTATGCATCTTATAGTATTAATAGGCATAGTCAGACGAGCCATAATTATTTGGCAATAAAGTCCTGTCAGCAATTCGGGCAGCACAGTTCCAAGGAAAAAGTCGTTTGGCGAAGATTTTTCATGGAAACCCACCACCAGTTCATGATAATTATTCTCCTTCATTTCGTGAATGATACCATGCGAAATATTCGTTGTCAACCTCAATTTTGTCAGCAACTGTACATTCACAGTTGCTGCAATGTCCGCCGCATGCTCAAGAATCTTAGTACCGCGAGCCATCTGATTCTCATCTTCGTCGAGCACCACATTTACAGCAGACAATGGAACGTTTGAGTTTTCCTTTCTTAGCATCAATGCAAGACTCATCAGACGATCTACCATATCCGGATTGGCAAGGCTAATGAGCATCTTATCGGGCGTCTCCATAGGCTTCTCGACCACTTCACCGGAAATTGCAATCTTACGAGAAGCATTCTCTGTAATAATTGAACTGACAACGCAAGTAACCAAAATAAGGATGATGGTACCGTTGAGGACATCATCATTCAGCAATCGCGAACCATCGGCAAGAATAATATTATAACCCACCAACACAGCAGCCAACGTAGCCGCAGCCTGAGCATTACTGAGTCCGAACATCAACCTACGCTCTTCGCCCGACATTCCATATACCTTTTGGGTAACCCACGATGCAAGCCACTTGCCAAACAGAGCAATTACTATCATTACTCCTGCAACCATTAAAGCGTTACCACCACCAAACAACACTTTCAAGTCGATAATCATACCCACTCCAATGAGGAAATAGGGAATAAAAAGAGCATTACCCACAAATTCTATATGCTTCATCAATGGTGACGAACGCGGAATAAGCCTATTCAACACAAGTCCGGTAACGAAAGCCCCAAGAATGCCTTCCATGCCCACAAGCTCCATAAGACCTGCACCAAGGAACAGCATGGCCATCACAAAGATATATTGTATGATGCCATCGTTATATTTACGGAAGAAGAAACGAGCCACACGCGGAAACAGAAACACGATAACCAACGTAAGGAGAATCATCTTCACCAACAGCATGGGCAGGAACCACGCTCCTGTATCGCCTTTGAAAAGGCCGCCGATAACAGCAAGCACGAATAGTGTCAGAGTGTCGGTTACAATGGTACCACCTACTGCAAAATTCACACAACGCAACCGCGACAAACCGTATCGTGCAACAATAGGATAGGCTATCAAAGTGTGCGAAGCATACATACTCGCGAGCAACACCGAAGCGGCAAGCCCATAATCGAGAACAAAGACATTCGCCGCCACACCAATTGCCAATGGAAAGACAAAAGCTGTGAGTCCAAGCAGCAATGCTCCCCCTTTTGCCATCTTCATCTCTTGCATATTAATCTCAAGGCTGGCAAGGAACATTATATAAAACAACCCCACATCGCCAAAAAGTTCAAAACTGCTGTCGTGGTCAAGAATATTGAACCCATGCGGACCAACCAACAAACCGGCAAAAATCATGCCAATAATATGCGGTAAACGCAATTTGTTAAATAGAATGGGGGCAAATAATATAATACACAACACCAAAAAGAAAATCCATGTTGTGTCTGTTATCGGGAAAAATTCATTCAAGTTAATAAAATCCATCATCTTCAAGAATAAATTATATGCACATCAATCATCACCATGAATAGGTAAGACCAATCATCATATTGTGATACAACTGCCAATATCCATATTTATCGCTATATTGGCTACGCGCTTTGTCGTCAAAGCGACTATGCACAAACATCGACGCCGAAATATATTTGTTGAAACTAAACGAGAATGTATTTTCCCAATCATGCTCAACACGCGTATATGTTGTATAATAGTATAAACGTGTTTTCCAAGAAAAGTTTTTCAACAGTTGGAAAGTACCGTTAATCTCTAGTTTCGTACCGAAGTCCTCATAGTGGTGACGACCTTCGCGTATACCAAAATGCGAAACGGCAAGATCACCATATCTTACGAAACGGTAGTTATATGCCGACAAAGGAGCCAGATAAACCGACAACGTCCCTTTGGCTATTTGGGGTTTATAGTCGATACCAAACGAGAAGTTGGCATTGAAAGGTGCCATAAAGTTTGAGCGGAAATCAGTCTTGTTTGCATAGTAAAATG
>JAFTTA010000005.1 GCA_017467015.1 Bacteroidaceae bacterium | reverse complement strand
GTTCCTCTTTATCGGTCTGCTCGTGCAAGGCTTTCAGCATTATTGCCGCATCGCACAATTGGCGTAATCCTATGCCCAGGTCTATCCAGTGTTTCAGTATGTGTGTCGATATAAGCAGGTGGTTTGCTATGGGTGTGGGGATAATGTCGATGGTTGCAAACCTTTCTCTCTCCCATTGGTGTTGCTCTTTTTTCAAGAGCGGGTTGTTAAGGTCGAGCAGATGGCTGTGGTGCTCTATCTCCACATTGTTCAGTATGTATGACGACTCGCCGCCTTTGCCTCGTGTTACCATTATTCCCAAGGCTTCTATGCGGCGGTTGGCTTTTTCGGTCTCTTCGTCTCCGCAAAAGTAGAGGTCTATGTCACCGCAGTGGCGGTGTAACGGGTTGGGGTAGTGCGCTGCTATTCCTTGCCCTTTCAGTATCTGATATTTTATAGCCGGTTGGGTCGTGAATATCTGATTTATTATCTCTTGGGTGGAAATTTGCTGCTTGTTTCTTCTCTCCATAAGGTCTATCTGTGCTACCCATCGCAATAGCAGCTGACGCGGTGGCCGATGCTCGGGTGACAGATATCTTATCCCGTCGTAGATTATGCCCTGAACGGTTTGTACTATGGACATCTCATACAGGGTTTGCCATTCGTCTGCCGAGAGAGGGAAAATGTTGTTGTTCTCTTCTTGCTTTTCCCACAGTCCTTGCCTCAGCAACTGCATGAAAGCCTCTTTCTGCTTTGTGGTAAATGGCTTTTTCACTCTTTTGTGATTATTCTATTAAAAATCCTGCTTTGCGCCATTCAATACATAGTTCGTTGGCGTCGAAGAGAGCTGTTTCTTTGTCTACTTCATACTCTTCGCAGAGAGCCTCCGCAATATCTTCTGCGGTGAACTCTTTTCCTTCCATCTGTTGCCACAACCATGCTGCAGTTTCGTTCATAGTGTATATCTGCGTCATGTCCACGGTGTCGCTGAAGGGGTTTCTATTATATATTCGCCTGCCATTTCGCGCAGGGTAAGTTCGGGGTTTATTTTCATTGCTTTTTACCAATTGGTGTTGGTTGGTTCTATCATTCTAAGTCTCAACAGCTCTGTGACAAAGGCTATTGTGTCGTTTGTGGCTGTTTCGCGGTCAATACCGTACTCCTGCAACATAAGTTCTATGAGCTCTTCAAAACTGTTGCACTCTTCTATGTGATCCCAGATAAACTCGCCGCTTTCGCTGATGGTTATCATGCCGTTGAACTCCTCGGCTGTTGAGCCTGAAGGTACAAGGACTATCTCATCAACTATTCTGCGTTTTATATATTCTTTAGTCTTCTTCATTTGCAGCCTTTGTTATCTCTTCTATTTTTGTTTTTGTCATCTGGCAAACGTAGTCTATGCTGCCTCCGGCTTGTTTCTCATGTGTTGCCGACGAATAGCAGACGTTACATTTGTTTGCGAGTTTACACTCACGACACTCTTCGTGCGGTGTGAGTGAGGTGCACTTTGCAACAATTTTCTGCCACTTTTCTTTCAGAGGTGTACCGTCTATTACCTCCATGGGTTGTTCCATGGTACAGCATGCTGTCATTTCGCCTTTCCAGTTGAGCCACAGCGAACTTTTGCCTGCCCGACAATATAATACAAGAGGCTCCTGGCGTGGCGTAAGTGGCTCTTTAACATACTCTTGCGCCAATTGTTTGAAATTTTTGCCGTATTTGTAGCGCAGGTAGTCGACCTCTGCTTTAGCCGCCTCTATTGCGTCGAGACGTGCATCTGTTATTTTGTATCCATCCTTGCAGTCGTTTCGTTTGCAGGCAAACATGTAGCTGTTTACTTCGGCGGGAATGTCAAGCGAGCGTGCAATGTCGAGCAGCTGTGTATATTCGTGCAGGTTTTCTTTTACAATGCTCAGGTTCAGTTTGGTGTCGATGTTGTTTTCTTTCAGCAACAGCAATCCTTGCATGCATTGGTCAAAGCCTTTGGGGTTGTGGCATAGTTTGCGGTATGTCTCGTTGCTTGCTCCATAAAGGGTGACGTTTACGCGGCGTGGTTTCAGTCTCTTGAACATTTGGGCTGTCTCTTCTGTGATGAGTGTGCCGTTTGTGTTTATTGTCAGTATGAATCCGTTCTCGCGCAGTCGGGTATATATTTCGGAAAAATCGGGGTGGAGCAGTGGCTCGCCTCCTGTGAGCAGTATGAAAAGAGTGCCGAGGTTTTTCAGTTCCTCGGCCTGTTGCAACCAATAGTCTCTGCGACGTATTCCGCCTTTCTTCTCAATCTCTTCCTTTCCCAGACGTATGTAGCACATGTCGCATCGCATATTACAGCCCGGTGTCAGCTCAAAGGCTGCTGTTATGGGTATGCGTGCAGCTGTTGCTTTTGCCACAAGCTGACGTTCTAAAGGGTTGGCGTCGTGCAGTTGGTCCATGGCTTGTTTTTGTGTTATTTGCCGTCGAGATATTTTCGTAAAGTTTCAGGTGCTTCTGCTGTCATGTTGCACGCGTAGTTTACGATGGGTGTTTTGCTTGTGAGCATTTCTATCTCGTCAAGCATTTTCTCGGCATGCTGTTTGTCCCACCAGTTTATAGTGCTTTGACTGCACAGCTGCTTGAATTTTTGCATAGGGCTTGCGTTGAGAATTATGTTCTCTTCGCATTGATGCAAAAGTATGATGCTGCGCAACGGATACTCTTCGCGATGGCATATCTC
>JAFTTA010000038.1 GCA_017467015.1 Bacteroidaceae bacterium | reverse complement strand
TAATCAATGGGTCCAGGGTTCGAGTCCCTGACGGCGTACGTAGAGCAATGTAGCGACAAAAAAGTGAATTTTGTCGCTATATTTGTTTTTTATGCAACGTTACATTGGGGCAGGGCGGCAGATAACCTTATTTGCGGTTAAAATAGCAATCTTACAAGGAAAAGAAGTTTCATGTAGCTTTTTTTTAAATATTGCACTCACTCTACTGTTACAAACAAAATGCTTAGATATTACAATCAACCTTTTTGCCCTCATGCTCTTTTCTTGAAATTAGTTACTACCAAATTTGCGTGACAATCTCTTTGTTGCTAATTTTGCTACACAAGTGCAGATGCTTGTATGTTTTAAATGAAATTAAATAAATGATACTATGAAAAAGGTCCTATCTTTCTTCGCACCCATTGCAGCAGCTATGTTTGTGCTGCTTGTGATAGGTTGTTCGTCTTCTATGAATGAGGTTGGTACAAAAATTGCGGCGCTTGACGATGCGGCTTGGCAGGCTTCGAAATGGATTTCAGTTGTTGATGCCCCTGTGTTGACAAATAGAGAGAATGACAGGGCTGCCGATGGCGCAAGTTGGTTTGCGTCAACCGTGAAAAACGAGGATAAGGTGGTGTCGGCAAAGTGGATGACCACAGCGCTTGGTGTTTACGATATTTATGTAAATGGCAAACGTGTGGGAAAAGAGGTTCTGAAGCCGGGATTTACCAATGTTTTTAAGACGCGCTATTCGTTTACATACGACATTACCGATGCTATAGAATGTGGTGCTGATGCCGAGAATATGTTTTCGGCACAGGTTACTCCGGGTTGGTGGGGTGATAAAATTGTCACTCCCGGACGTCATAAAAAAGGAATGTATGGAACAAAATGTGCTTTCCGCGCTGTGCTTGAACTGACATATGCCGATGGCAGCAAAAAACTCTATGGAACTGACCTTGAGAACTGGAAGGCGGCTATTGCCGGTCCGGTGAAGCATGCTGCCATTTTCGATGGCGAGGAGTATGATGCTCGTGAGCCTATGGGTTATGAGTGTGTGGATAAATTCTCTGCGCCCGAAGAGAACCGTGAGTTTGTCGGTAAGATTTTCCCTTCGGAGGGTGCCGAGGTTTATCTGCGTCACGACATTGCTCTTTCGCCTGTGAAGGCATACACATGGAAAGGTGTGGATGGTGCCAAAGAGAATGAGTTTGGAAAAGTGGTTGTGGTAAAGGAGTTTGCAGACGGTGAGTCAATGAATGTAAATGCCGGTGAGACTCTTGTTGTCGACTTCGGTCAGAACTGTGCCGGTGTGCCTGCCTTTATCTTCAAGGCTGCTGAGGGTACAGTGCTTACCTGTCTTCCCGGTGAGATACTCAACGATGGCAACGGTGCGCGAAGCAGAGGTATGGATGGTCCCGAGGGTAGTGTGCATCGCGAGAATTTGCGTACACCGGAGACTGCGATGATTCTTAAATATACTTTTGCCGGGGATGATGACTTTGTGGAGTACTCTCCCCGTTGCACCTTCTTTGGCTACCGTTTTGTGTCGGTGACTGCAACTGCTGATGTTTGCATAAAATCTGTGAAGTCTATTCCTGTGACTTCAATTGCAAGCAATCTGGAAACAGGTAAGATTACCACCGGCAACCAGCTTGTAAACAGACTGATATTGAACACATATTGGGGGCAGCTCTCCAATTATCTATCGGTGCCTACCGATTGTCCGCAGCGCAACGAACGTCTGGGATGGACTGCCGACACTCAGGTTTTTGCCGAGACCGGTACTTTCTTTGCAAATACCCTCGCTTTTTTCCACAAATGGATGCGCGACATGCGCGACAGCCAGCATCGTCTGGGTGGCTTCCCCGGCGTGGCTCCTTTGGCGCAATATGGTAGCACGCCTATGCGTTTGGGATGGGCCGATGCAGGTATCATTGTGCCTTGGACCATTTGGAAACAGTTTGGCGACAGGCAGATTGTCGATGATAACTGGGAGGCCATGGATCGTTTTATGAACCGTATATACGAGACAAAATATGACCATGAAACACTCCGTGGAGAGAATGGTAACTATCAGTGGGCAGACTGGCTCAGTTATGAACCGTTGGAGAGCAACAGCGGGTTGGCTTTTTCGTCGAACGGTCCTCTGCCCGAGGCTGTAAACTATTGGAATTTTCTCAGTTGTTGTTATTGGGTTATTGATGCTACCATGATGCGTGACATGGCATCTGATACAGGTAGAGATGCTGCGTTGTATCAGAAAATGGCTGATGAGGCAAAGGCATACATCAGGGAGCAGTTCCTCAACGAAGATGGTACTTTCAAGACTGAAATTCTGAACACCATGCAGACTCCAGCTCTCTTCGCACTGAAGACCGGCGTTGTCGAGGGTGAGGCAAAGGCAGCTATGATAGAAC
>JAFTTA010000037.1 GCA_017467015.1 Bacteroidaceae bacterium | reverse complement strand
ATGATCGTGTTTCTTACGCATAAAATAAACCCCAAAAGTTTTTTGTCCAAACTTTGGGGTTCACTTCATATCAATCTCCTTATTTGTTCTATGTTGTGTCAGTCTTGCTGACCTTTTTTATTACTGCAATTTCAATGTGAAACCACCGCCGGGAGCCATCTTGATTTTGAACTTCTCAGCTGTGTTTACAGTCTGCTCAACGCGTTTGTAGTCGCGAGCTTTCTTCCATGCGTTAACGCCGTCGCGGAAGAGTTCGCCTTTCATTTTCTTGTCGCCAAGGAATGAGAGGTCTACCTCTACTGTGCGTCCGTGCCAGTTGGTGATACCACCGATGTACCATGTGTCACCTTTGCGGCGTGCAGTGATAACATACTCACCGAGTTTTCCGTCGATAACCTTTGACTCGTCCCATGTTGTGGGGATTGCGCTGATGAACTTTGTGCACTCGGGCTCACGCTCGTAGTTGCTGGGGTTGTCGCAAAGCATGTTTAGGGGTGACTCAAGAATTACGTAGAGTGCCAATTGGTTACAACGTGTACCCTGGCTCATAGGCTCGTAATAGTTGGGTTTGTACTGACCTTTGATTGTGTTGAGCATAGCACCCTGTGTGTAGTCCATGGGGCCTGATACCTGACGGATGAAGGGGAGCTGTGTGTTGTATGTTACGTGGTCGAGAATCTTGGGGTCTTCCCATTTAGCCTGCTCAAGACCATAAACACCCTCGAAGTTGAGTACGTTGGGGTATGTGCGGTTCAAACCTGCGGGTTTGTGTGTGCCGTGGAGGTCGAGGAGGAGTTTGTATTTAGCGCACATCTCGGCTGCGCGGAAGTTGAAGTCTGTCATCATCTGGTCGTCGCGATCCATGAAGTCAACTTTGAAACCTTTAACACCCATCTCAGAGTAGTGTTTACATACGTTCTCCATGTCGCGCTCGAATGCGTAGTAACCAGCCCAAAGGATGATACCTACATTGCGCTCTGCTGCGTATGCGATAAGTCCTTTGAGGTCAATCTCGGGGATAACCTGCATCAAGTCGGCTTTTTTATTTACAGCCCAACCCTCGTCGAGGATTACATATTCGATGCCATTTTTGCCGGCAAAGTCGATGTATGCTTTGTATGTTTCGTTGTTAACACCGGTGTTGAAGTCTACTCCGTCGATGTTCCAGCAGTTCCACCACTCCCAAGCTACTTTACCGGGCTTAATCCATGATGTGTCGGCAACCTTAGAGGGTGCAGCCAACAGGTAGCTGAGGTTTGAATTTGCGATGTCGATGTCTTTGTCAGACACAACAGCTATACGCCAGGGGAAGCTACGGGGAGCCTCTACCTTAGCTATGTAGTTCTCGCGCTCCTTAATCTTCATCTGGAGGTTGTTGTGACCGCCCTGCTCAAGAGTTTTGGGGTATTTTGCGAATACACCGCTGAGGAGGTTCTCGCCTTTCTCTGTGCTGAGGTAAAGACCGGGGTAGTTGTTGAGGTCTGTCTCTGTGAAGCAGATTTTTACGTTGTTTTCAACCTCACCCAATGCGGGGAGGAAGATAAGACGTTTTTTGTTGAGTTCTGAAAGGTTCTTTACTGTGTACTGGTTCTCGAATGAGTTGAAGAACTGTGACTCGTAGTTGCCATCAGCGCCACGGATTACAAAAGGTACTGTACCTTTGGCGTCTGAGTTGAACTGGAGATTAACCTCTTCGTTTGCGATGTTGAAAGGCTTCTTGTTTTTGCTGACAAAACGGTAAGCGATACCGTCGTTGTATGCACGGAACTCAACGCTCCATTTGCCTTTGAATGAGAGTACAAGTTCGTTGTAGTTGTCCTGCATCTCGGCTGCGCGGTAGAAAGGCGATGCCACAGTGGTGTTTACGCTCTTGCGTTTTGCGCTTGTGGGCTTGTCGTTCTCACCCCAAACTTCACCATTCTCCAATGTTATAGAGATGGGGGCGGCTGCAATAACCTGCTGGTCGTTGAAAACGATGTCGTAGGTGAGTTGTTTGCCGGCTGTGATGTTTGTCTTCAGTTTGCCATCGGGCGATGCCAACTCATACTTTTTCTGTGCTTGTGCGGTAAGAGTGAACAAGCACGCAATCAATAATAGTTTTACGATTTTCATAGATAAATGTTTATAAATATAAAATTTAGACAAAGATAATGCGTATTTGTGACATTTCCTTATTATAATATATATATTTTATATCTTCTTTTATTATTAATGTAAATCTGAGTAACTATTTAATCTGGTTGTCCATTAATGCTAATGAAATAGATATCGTTTCTTTTGAGAATCTTGTCTTTCGATGTGTCCTGTTATTTCCTTTTGATTTTGTTTGATTTTGGAAATTTCGTATGCACGTTTTTTGCACTTTTGTGAAGCGGTTTTTCTCTCTCGGATTATTTAATTAAAGTGCAAATAAAAAGTGTTATTTAGATTTTGTCTAAAAAATATAGTTTTAAAATTAACAACCATCTAAAAGGCAAAAAGAGCCGTTTTTGGGCTTTGTGGCAAAGGTTATCAATAATAAGATGGAAAGTTTTAACAAAGTTATTAACAGGGTAACATGCTGAAAACCAAAAAGATAAAAAGTTTTTATCATTCCGCAACCTTGATGATTTATTAAAACGCAAATGACTGATATTTAATCTTTTGTGTTAAACGTAAAATTCCAAAACTTTTTTCGTTTGTTTTTTATGTTTTTCTTTCAGATATTTGCAATGCCGAAGCGACAAGATTATTGCACTGCGACGCAGATTTGTTTTATAAAATCGTTGCAACTTGTCGTTGAAAAAATAACATTAATACTTATTGACTGATTTTTGATGGACTCTCATTTAAATACATTATGGGATAATTGTCTGCGCATTATACGTGACAATGTATCTGCAAGCGTGTTTTCTAATTGGTTCGCGGATATTGTTCCGTTGGAATACAAGAATAAAACACTGAACTTGCAGGTTAAAAGTCATTTTGTATGCGAATTCCTTGAGGAGAACTATTTGGACTTGCTGAGTGCCACTTTCAATCGTGTGCTGGGTGAGGGCGTGGGACTTGTATATACAATAGTGGCAGACAAAACAAACGGTCTGACTACTGAAGTTGAAGCTGATACATTGTCTGTCAAACAGCCCAATAAGGCTGAGTCTGTAGAGGAGCTGAACTCGATGCTTATAACAAAGTATACTTTCGATAATTATGTAGAGGGTATCAGTAATAAGCTTTCACGTACGGCAGCCGAGAGTGTGGCAATGTTCCCCGGAAAGACATTTAATCCCTTGTTCATTCATGGTGCATCGGGTGTTGGAAAAACACACCTTGTGAATGCTATCGGTACAAAAATCAAACAATTGCATCCTGAGCTTCGCGTGCTTTATGTGTCGGCTCATCTGTTTCAGGTGCAATATACCGATTCTATACTTCACAAGAATTTTAACGATTTCATGCGTTTCTATCAGAGCATAGATATTCTTATTATAGATGACATTCAGGAATTTGCCGGTCTTCCCGGCACTCAGAATGCCTTCTTCCACATCTTCAACCATTTGCATTTGAACGGCAAACAGCTTATTATGACATCTGATCGTTCGCCCGCGCAGATGAAGGGTATGGAGGAGCGTCTCATTACCCGTTTTAAATGGGGATTGAGCGCTGAAATCGAAAAACCCGATCTTGAACTTCGTAAGAATATTTTGCGTAGCAAGGTGCGTCGTGATGGTCTGAATTTTCCTGAAGAGGTTATTTCGTACATAGCCGAGAATGTAAATGCGAGTGTGCGCGACTTGGAGGGTATTGTGGTCTCTCTGATGGCTCATTCTACTATACACAATTGCGATATCTCTTTGCAATTGGCGCGCAAGGTTCTCGGTGGTATCTCTGAGTACGAGAAAGAACCCATAGGAATAGAGAAAATTATAAAAACCGTTGCGGACTATTACAATGTGGAGGTGGATAGTGTAAATACAAAATCCCGTAAGCGCGAGATAGTCCTTGTTAGACAAACCGCTATGTACCTTGCAAAGAAACATCTCGATTTATCTACATCAAAAATAGGTTATCAAATAGGACGTCGCGACCATGCGACGGTGCTTCATGCCTGCAAGACTATAGCCAATCTGCTTGAGACCGATAAACAGTATCGTGGCGAATTGAGTGAAATTGAAGCAGCTCTACAAATAGCATAATAATTTTTCCATATACAAAAAATCCGCGACAGCTTCGTTGATGAGCTGTCGCGGATTTTTTTGCAAATAAGTAGAGTGATTGCGGTTTTATAGTTGCTGTCTTCTTAAAATGATTGAAGGTCTTAAAGTCCTTTTTGTTTGCTAAAATAGGTATGTTTTTACCAAGATAATCTTTTTAAAATTTCATTTTGGAAAACTTTTTCGGATTTAATAAAATGTAATATGTTGAAAATCAATGTATGATTTCTGCTTTTTGGAAAACTTTCTATCTGTTGATAAAATAAAATATAAATATTTGGTAAATATGATAAAGTGGTATATCTTTGTGTAATCGAAAATCAGTCGTCGATTTAAATGTTCATTCCTTTTGGGTTCATCGGCAGAATCTGTGAGGATGAATTACCTTGTTAGGCATTTTTTTTGTGTATAATATTAAAAAATATATAAAAGTGGAAAAGCAGTCATACACATTTGATGAGGCATTAAAAGCCTCGCTCGACTATTTCAATGGCGATGAACTTGCCGCCCGTGTGTGGGTTAACAAGTATGCCGTTAAAGATTCCTTTGGAACTATATACGAAAAATCACCGGAACAGATGCATTGGCGCATAGCAAATGAGATAGCCCGCATCGAGTCAAAGTATAACAACGCTATGACGTCGCAGGAGGTATTTGACTTGCTCGACCATTTTAAATACATAGTGCCTCAGGGTAGTCCAATGACCGGTATTGGCAATGACCATCAGATTGCATCGCTTTCAAACTGCTTTGTGATAGGTATTGAAGGAAATGCCGATTCCTATGGCGCAATCATACGTATAGACGAAGAACAGGTGCAGCTCATGAAGAGACGTGGCGGTGTGGGACACGACCTCTCGCATATACGTCCCAAAGGCACTCCGGTGAAAAACTCGGCGCTGACCTCAACCGGTATAGTTCCTTTTATGGAGAGATATTCAAACTCTACACGCGAAGTTGCCCAGGATGGACGTCGTGGTGCCCTCATGCTCAGCGTGTCGGTGAAGCACCCTGATGCCGAAGCCTTTATATATGCAAAGATGACCGAAGGCAAGGTGACAGGAGCCAATGTGTCGGTGAAAATAGACGACGATTTTATGCGTGCTGTCACTGAAGGTACCCCCTATACACAGCAATATCCGGTAGTTTCCGATAACCCTACACACAAAAAAGAGATTGATGCAAACAAACTGTGGGACAAGATTATACACAATGCATGGAAATCTGCCGACCCCGGTGTTCTCTTCTGGGATACAATACTTCGCGAGTCCATACCCTATTGTTATGCCGCACTCGGTTTCCGCACCGTTACTACCCACCCTTGTGGCGAGATACCTCTCTGCCCCTACGATTCGTGCCGTCTGCTTGCCATCAACCTCTTCTCGTATGTGAAAAATCCTTTCACACCTGAGGCTTCATTCGATTTTGATTTATTGAAAGAGCATGTAGCAAAAGCACAGCGTATAATGGACGACATCATCGACCTTGAACTTGAAAAGATTGAGGCCATTCAGGCAAAAATTGCCAGTGACCCCGAAGGTGAAGAGGTTAAAGGTGCCGAGAAGAATCTGTGGGACAAAATCTATAACAAGAGCCGCATGGGTCGTCGTACCGGTGTGGGCATCACAGCCGAGGGTGATATGCTCGCTGCCATGGGACTTCGCTATGGCACCGACGCAGCGACAGATTTCTCAGAGGAGGTGCACAAGACTATTGCTCTTGCAGCATACGGCTCCTCAGTTAATCTTGCAAAGGAACGTGGTGCGTTCGAAATCTACGACAGCAAGCGCGAGGAAAACAACCCCTTTATCAACCGACTGAAAGATGTCGACCCTGCTCTCTACGAGGAGATGAAAAAACATGGTCGTAGAAATATCGCCTGCCTCACTGTAGCCCCCACAGGCACAGTGAGCATAATGACCCAGACTACTTCGGGTATAGAGCCTGTCTTTATGCCTGTCTACAAACGTCGTCGCAAAGTAAATCCCAACGATGCCGATGTACATGTGGATTTCACAGACGAAAATGGCGATGCTTTTGAAGAGTATGTAGTTTATCACCATAAGTTTGTGGAGTGGATGAAGAAAAATGGTATCGACACCACCAAACGCTACTCTCAGGTAGAACTTGACAGTATTGTTGCACGCTCACCATACGCGAAAGCAACCTCAAACGACATCGATTGGGTGGCGAAAGTGCAGATGCAGGGACGCATACAAAAGTGGGTCGACCACTCTATAAGTGTCACAATTAACCTTCCTAATAATGTTGACGAGAAGCTGGTGAACGAACTCTATGTGACAGCATGGAAATCGGGATGTAAAGGTTGTACAGTCTATCGCGACGGTTCGCGTGCCGGTGTGCTTGTGTCGACAGAAAACAAGGACAAAAAAGATGCGCCCCGTGCCGAGGATTTGAAACCCTCAATTACAGAGGTACGTCCCCGTGTACTCGAAGCCGATGTTGTGCGCTTCCAGAACAATAAAGAGAAATGGGTGGCGTTCATCGGATTGCTCAACGGGCAACCCTACGAAATCTTCACCGGTCAGCAGGATGACGAAGACGGCATACCTTTGCCCAAAAACGTCACTCATGGTGTGATAATAAAAAGCGTTGACGACGAGGGCAACAAACGCTACGACTTCCAGTTTGAAAACAAAATAGGTTACAAGACCACAATCGAAGGACTCTCCGAACGTTTCAACCCCGAATTCTGGAACTATGCGAAACTCATTTCGGGTGTATTGCGTTACCAAATGCCAATTGAACTGGTTATTAAACTTGTTTCATCATTACAACTCGATTCTCA
This sequence comes from Bacteroidaceae bacterium, assembly GCA_017467015.1. Classification (GTDB taxonomy): domain Bacteria; phylum Bacteroidota; class Bacteroidia; order Bacteroidales; family Bacteroidaceae; genus HGM04593. Next base: position 6,884 of record JAFTTA010000037.1, on the reverse strand, counting down.
TAGCATTAATACATGGAAAAATGGTGTGGAGCGTGCGCTTAAACGCTATATACAAGATGGTGTTGCTACTGCCGAAAAATGTCCCAAGTGCAAATCACAGTTGATATTCGAAGAGGGTTGTTTGCATTGTCCCCAGTGCGGATACTCAAAATGTGGATAAAACAATAAAAATTAAATAGTAGTAAAGGTTGGGTAGGTGGCTTAAATGCCATGCCCAACCTTTATGATTAAAAGCGTACAAATGAACATAGATACATATAAAATAGAACTTAGCAACGTTAGGCTATATGCCTACCATGGTGTCCTTCCACAAGAGACGGTTGTGGGCGCATGGTATATAGTAAATCTCTCTGCGAAGATAGATTGCACCGACAGTATAATGAACGATGAAATTGATAGTACGGTCAGTTATGCGCTTGTATATGATGTGGTTAATGAGGAAATGCAAATAAAGTCGCGCCTATTGGAGCATGTGGCAGGGCGCATTCTTGAACGTCTTTTTGCCACCTTCCCCCTCATTAGCGAAATAGAGATAACCCTCACAAAAGAGACACCGCCGCTGGGAGGTGATTCGCTCAGCAGCAGTGTAGCTATAAAGGCTTCAAGATAGTTCGTTAATTGGCGCCGGAGACGATTATTGCTCCGAGTCCCGATATGAAGAGTATGAACATGCAGGCAAGCAAAATATTCACATTCCGTGGTGCGCCTTTGAACTCTTTCCATCTTAGTATGCCCCAAAGTGCAGCCACCATAGGTGCTCCCTGTCCCAGCGCATACGAAATAGCTGCGCCGGCTTTGCCTGCGGCAATGTAACTGAGAGCTGTTCCTAAGCCCCAGATGACACCTCCAAGTACACCCACCATGTGTGTGCCGATGCTTCCTTTGAAATATTCCGCGTAAGTAACCGGTGCCCCAACAAAAGGACGACGCATGACTATGGTATTGAAGAGGAAATTGCTTATGAATATTCCCACTGCGAAAATGAAAAATGCCGAGTAAGGGGTAGCCATTCCCGGGGTTGGAAATTCAAAGTTGTTCAGATCCATTGCCGCTGCCACGAAACGATAGAAGAAAGACATCAGCACACCGGCAACCACTGCCACCATGGCTCCTTTCTTGCTGTTGTTCCTCTCGCCGCGGCTCATTCTGCTCGATGCCATAGCGTTAAGTATTATGGCAATCATCACCAGCGCAACACCAAAAAAGAGCGTCACAGGGTCGCCTTTAGGCTCACCAAAGTAGTTTACAAACACACCCAACACCAACGCAATGCCCACGCCGAGCGGAAAAGCCACAGTCAAGCCTGCCATGGAGACAGCTGCCGACAGCAAAATGTTTGCAAGGTTAAATAGTGCACCGCCGATGAAAGCGCTGAGCATGTTGGCGAAAGTAATCTGTCCAAGGTCATCGAGGAAGCTGCGTCCTGCATCCCCCACGCTGCCCAAAGAGAAACCAAGTACTATGGAGAAGAGCAGAATACCAATTACATAATCCCAATAGAATAGCTCGTATCTCCACGTTTTTCCTGCCAATTTCTGTGTGTTTGCCCAAGAACCCCAGCATAACATTGTCACAAAGCAGAGAACCACAGCCAAAAGATAATTATTAACGATATACATGGTTATAAATTATTTATGTTGTTCCACAAAAAAATCCTTTTCAACCTCCTCGCGGTAGGGTAGTGACGACTGTGCTCCCATACGCGTGACGGTGACAGCCGCGCATCTGTTGGCAAATTCCACAGCCTCGAGGATATCTTTTTTTTCTGCTAGTGCCACACACACAGCTCCGCAGAAAGTGTCGCCGGCAGCTGTGGCATCTACCGCTTTTACTTTTATCGAAGGTACCTTGTGATATGCTCCGTTCTCTTTGACAAAAGCTCCCTTAGAACCCAGCGTGATTACTACATTATCTACGCCTTTGTTGCTGATGATGTCGGCGGCACGGCATACACTGTCCATGTCTGTTATTTTAACTCCCGAGAAAAATTCCGCTTCCGTCTCATTTGCAATAATCATATAAAGTTCCTCAAAGAGAGCGTCAGGCAATGGCAGGGCGGGAGCAGGGTTGAGTATCACCTTTTTGCCTTTCCCGTTCGCTATGCGCGCAGCATATTCCACTGTCTCTATAGGTGTCTCCAGCTGCATCAGCACGATGTCGCCATGTGTAATCATGCCCTCGGCTTTGTCAATGTCTTTGGGGGCGAGCAAAGAGTTTGCGCCCGATGCCACCGAGATGCAGTTTTCGCCTTTGTTGTCTACCATTATCAGTGCCACTCCCGAGGGGAGTTCGTTTTCTATGCTTATCTGCTCCACATCTATGCCCTCCGCCTTGTACTGCTCGATGGAGTGGCTTCCAAAGTGGTCGTTACCCACTTTTGCCACGAAACAGACGTTGCCACCAAGACGTGCCGCTGCTACAGCTTGGTTAGCTCCTTTGCCTCCGGCATTCATAAAGAAATTGCCCCCGATGATTGTCTCTCCGGGTCGGGGCAGCCTTTCCGTATTAATCACCATATCAGTGTTGCAACTGCCTATAACTACTATTCTTTCACTCATAGCTTTTAATATTTAAAGGTTTGGATGCTGCAAAATAAATATCAGCCTCATTAGCAACAAGTAACTTTTTGTTTTGTTCGTTTTTTGTGGTGTATATGTGCAGAGAGAGCAGTCCCATCATCGGAACTGCTCTCTCCCTGTCTTTGGATTATTTGTCGTTAGTGTGTATCTACAATTTTTGTGGGCTCTTGCTCGTCATTGCGTCGCTCGGTGTGGTATGCCAGAGATGCTGCCAAACGTAGGAATGCTTGTCCGTCCGGAGTCTCCGGGTGCAGAGCTATTGGCTCACCATTGTCGCTGCACTCACATATTGCTTGTACAAGGGGTATCTGACCAAGTATAGGAACACCGTACTGCTCGGCAACCTTTACTCCACCTTCGCGACCGAAAATGTAGTATTTGTTTTCGGGTAGCTCGGCAGGGGTGAACCACGCCATGTTTTCTATGAGACCCAAAATTGGCACATTCACCTTGTCGTTCATGAACATGTTCATGCCCTTTATGGCTGCTGCCAACGACACTGCTTGCGGGGTGGTGACAACCACTGCGCCGGTGAGGGCAAGGCTCTGCACGATGGTCAGGTGTATGTCGCTGGTACCGGGGGGAAGGTCAATGAGGAAATAGTCGAGTTCGCCCCAATCGGCATCTGCAATTAGCTGTTTCAGTGCATTGCTTGCCATGCCTCCGCGCCACAGTATGGCTTGGTCGGGGTCGACAAAGAAACCTATCGACAGCAGTTTCACACCATATTTCTCAATGGGAATGATAAGGTCGCGACCCTCCTTGTGTTCGCTGTAGGGGCGTGCGTCCTCAACACGGAACATTTTGGGTATAGAAGGACCGAAAATGTCTGCGTCGAGCAATCCCACCTTGTAGCCGAGCCGTGCAAGAGCAATGGCAAGGTTCGATGAAACGGTCGATTTTCCTACTCCTCCTTTACCCGAAGATATGGCGATGACGTTTTTCACCTGTGGTAGGAATTTGCCCACCTCGGGGCGTGCCTGTTGACGGCTTACAACGCTGATGTTACCGACAATTTCAACTTCCGCTCCAACGTAAGTGAGGATGGCTGTCTCGGCCGATTTTACCACCGAGCGAATGAAAGGGTCTGTGGGTTTCTCAAATATTAATGAAAAACTTACCTTGTTGCCGTCAATACGTATGTTGTCATCAACCATTTCCGCTTCGACAAGATTTTTACCGTTTCCGGGGTAGCGCACCTTTTCCAGTGCGTCAAGTATAAGTTTGGGATATAATGCCATTTTTTTTTCTTTTAAATTTCATAATCAACCGACGAACGAATGTCACTTACGAGTTTGCAATATGCCGCTACCTCGAGGTGGGCAGGGTGTTTTTGGTAGCGCTGCATTGCTTCGAGGTCGTCAAATGTGGATATCAGTACTGCATCATACGCAGCATCGTCGGGTTTTATGTTTACACCCACTTCGAGCGAACGAATTTCGGGCACCACACCTACAAGCGCTTCAAGGTGCTCTTTCGTCCATTGCGCATGTTCTATGCGGCTTTTTCCTTCGGCGCCCTCTTTGAAACGCCACATTACTATATGTTTTAGCATCTGTTATTTACTTGTTTGCAACCCGCTGCGTTTGCTGCGGTTATAGCTGCGGTAACTATCAAGTTCAATTTCAATGTCCGGCTCCACAAGTTCGCCCTCAGTCGGCAGATTGAAAGAGATATACTTTATGTCTATGCCACGTGAGAGCCACTGCTGCTCGTAATAGGTTTTTATGTCGAGCGGTGCTTCGGCCTCGCCATTGGCGTAAATGTCCTCAATGCACGATATTATCGGCAGTTTGTTTACCTCTGTTACGTAGCGTGTGTATGTGAACATGAAATTGCTGTCACTCTTCAGATGCACAATGCCATTGGGTACAAGAATGTTGCGGTAGCGTTGCAGGAACAGTGTCGATGTCAGTCGTTTGGTATGCTTCTTCATCTGTGGGTCGGGGAAGGTGAGCCATATTTCGTTCACCTCGCCGGGGGCAAAGAAGTGGTCGATAATTTCAATGTTTGTGCGCAGAAATCCCACGTTTTTAAGTCCCTCGCGCAGAGCATCTGTGGCGCCGGTCCACATGCGTGCGCCTTTGATGTCCACCCCAATGAAATTCACATTGGGGTAGCGGCGTGCAAGCCCAACGGTGTATTCGCCTCTGCCACAGCCTAGTTCTATGACTATGGGGTTGTCGTTTTTGAAGAATTCATCTCTCCAATGTCCGCGCATGGGGAATGGTGTTGCATCGGCTATAGAAAAGTGATGCTCCACTACATTGGGATATTCGCGCATGTCGGCGAATTTCTGTAATTTTCCTTTACCCATCTATGCTGCAATTCGTTTTTCGTACTCCTCTTTCACGTACTCGTAGTAGTTGGCAAAAGTAGCATTCATATAAGGGGTTACCCATAAAGAGAGTATACCACACGTGAGAATAATCAGAATAATCCATCCGATGAAAGAGAGCATTAAAAGGAAATATTGCATTTTGTGCCCCTCCATCATCTCCATGCTACGTTCTATTGCTTCATTGAATTTGAGCTCGGGGTTATCTTTCAGCACATAGTATGTCTGTGAATAGGATATTGATTTTATTATTCCCGGAAAAATAAAGAGCAATGTCCATAGGAATATATAAACATTCATCAGTAAAGTTGTTCCGAAGATACGCATGAAATCTTTGTATCCATCGAAAAGTGTCTCCACTTTGAATGGCTCTTTTCCGTTACGTATGTCATTCAGAAAAGCAACTGAGTATGAATATCCCATCGGCAGTAGCAACAGTGCCAAAACACTAAAACTGCCCGATACAACGCCGGTAATTATGAGATACACTAATGAGTATATTACCGGTTCGCTCCATCTGTCTTGCAGTTGTTTCCAGCCAAGCTCGCGAAAATATTTGGAGTTTTTTTCCATGTTTTTTTAATTTTATATGTCAAGCACTGTCACCCAACCATGTGTGTCGGGTTCGTCGCCATACTGAATAGCGCGCAACTTATTGTAGAGGGTAGTGCATACAGGACCGGGCTTGCCATCTTTTGCAATGACGTATGAAACGCCTTTCTCGAGGTCGTCGATGCGCTCGATAGGCGAAATTACGGCTGCTGTTCCGCAAGCACCTGCTTCATCGAATGTGCTTAGCTCCTCTTCGGGGATGGCACGCTGCTCAACTGTCATACCCAAGTCTGTTGCAAGTTGCATGAGACTGCGGTTGGTGATTGAAGGCAGGATAGATGTAGATTTTGGTGTAACGTAGCTGTTGCCCTTTATTCCAAAGAAGTTGGCTGCACCGCACTCGTCGATATATTTCTTCTCCTTTGCATCGAGGTAGAACTCGCAAGAGTAACCTTTCTCGTGTGCCAACTGATTGGCTTTCAGGCTTGCAGCATAGTTGCCACCCACTTTGTAGCGCCCTGTGCCGAGAGGTGCCGAACGGTCGAACTCACGGATGATGACATACGGGTTTGTGGCAAAGCCACCCTTGAAGTAGGGGCCTACGGGTGTTACGAATATCACGAACAGATACTCGTTAGTAGGGTGTACACCCACCTGTGCGCCCACGCCGATGAGCAAAGGACGAATGTAGAGCGATGCTCCACTCTCATACGGGGGAATAAAATCTTTGTTCAGTTCCACCACCTTTGTCACCATCTTGCGGAAAAGCTCTGTACTCACCTGAGGCATCAAGATGCCGTCGCACGTGCTTTGCAGACGCTCTGCATTGGCCTCGAGACGGAAGATGCGCACCTTGCCGTCCTTACCACGAAAAGCCTTAAGACCCTCAAAGGCCTCTTGACCATAGTGCAAACATGTAGCAGCCATGTGAATGTTAAGAGATTCTTCGCTGCTTACTTCAATCTCTCCCCATTTACCGTCGCGGTAGCGACAACGAACATTGTAATCGGTCTTCATATAACCGAATCCAAGATTCGACCAGTCAATATTTTTCATATCGTAAATTAGTTTATAAGCTGTTTGAATTTCTAAAAAATTGTCTTAAAGTCCAACAAATAAATTTTGATAACTCCTTTTTTCGGAAGCTAACGTGCAAAGTTACATATAATAAATAACAAGTTGTCTGAATTTCTTAAAATATTTTCTTTACACCTTCTATGCTTGCGGCTCATTTATCGAGTCGAGAAGCGATTTTACCTCCTCGTCAACCTCGTATAGGCGTGTTCGGCAGAATTTTATCAGTTCGTCAGCCTCTTTCAGCAGTTTGTAGAGGTTATCTATCTCTTCAGTGCCGCTCTCCACCTTTCGCAATATCTCTTCGAGCCTTTCAATGGCTGTTGTGTATGTGTATTCCT
>JAFTTA010000036.1 GCA_017467015.1 Bacteroidaceae bacterium | reverse complement strand
TCTTAACGGCAGCCGAAGCTGATGGTTTTTGGGTGTTGCGGAACGACCGTGCCAGCGAGCGAAACTCAAGTTTACTTGCAAAGTTTCAAAGCGAGTGCAGCCGGTGGTGGGCGAAGCCAACCTGCTACCACGCTCAGACACTCCTCACACTCATCCAAAAACCATTGACGCCGTCTGCCTAAAAGCTTAATGCGCACCAATGAAGCGATGAACCTCTCAATGAATAATACATAATATTTCAGCATTGGTAACTTTAAAACTCAACCGGCACCGTAAGCAGCACAGCGAGAGGCCGGGTATTTTGTGGAAATAGTGCGAGAATTGTTTGAGCGTTAGTTAGATGCGCAAAGCGTAACTAACTGAGCGAGTTTCGCAGCACCCACAAAATACCCGAAAGCCTCGAGTGGCAAGGAACGCACCGACTGAAGGATATTTCCCATAGGGAAATTCCTGAACAAAGGAAGTGACGACTGATGCGCCCCGTGTGCCGGGGCTTTTGGTTCTTTTGCCCGGCAAAAGAACATAATAGAAACAAGGACTTTTCGTATTGCAATAATATTATAAGGGTAAAAACTACCGAAGAACACAAATAAACCATTGCATTAAGGAAACATACTCCCTTATCACCATAAACTATTCACATCAAGCCCGCGGCTTACATCCAAACCATTTACCCCAACTCACTCAATTCGAGCCACCGCATCGACTTCTCATCTATCAGCTCAATAAGCTCGGCTATGCGCATCGACTTCTTCACCAAGGTATCGCCATCGAGTGTGCCGCTGCTCATCTCGGTCTCAAGTTGCGCCTTCTCCTGCTCCAGCAGAGGAATCTCTTGCTCAAGAGCCTCAAATTCGCGTTTTTCCTTGAACGACATCTTGCGTTTGGCAGCGGGAGCAGCAGGTTTCTCGGGTTGCTCTTTCTGAGGTTTGTTCTTTGAAGTATTGCTCTTGATAGCAGTCGCTTTTTCCTCCTCGCGCCAGTCGCGATAATCGGTATAGTTCCCTGGAAAATCCTTTATGTCGCCCATACCGTTGAAGACAAAAATGTGGTCTACAACCTTATCCATGAAATAGCGGTCGTGGCTCACCACAATGACGCATCCTTTGAAATCGGCAAGATACTCTTCGAGCACTTGCAAAGTGTCAATATCGAGGTCGTTGGTAGGCTCGTCGAGCACAAGGAAATTGGGGGCAAACATAAGTACAGTGCACAGATAGAGTCTGCGTCGTTCGCCACCACTCAGTTTGTACACATAGTCGTACTGCTTCGATGGCGAGAATAGGAAATGTTGCAGAAATTGCGATGCAGACAATGTTTTTCCACCAACCTGCACCACTTCGGCAATGCCTTTGACGGCATCTATGACCTTCATGTTCTCGTCAAACGCCATACCATCCTGACTGTAATAACCCCATTTGACCGTTTCTCCCACCTCGATAGTGCCACTATCCTGCACCACATGTCCGAGAAGCATTTTTATGAATGTCGATTTTCCGGTGCCATTATTGCCCACTATGCCCAATTTTTCGTATCGAGCAAAATTGTAGTAAAAATCTTTTGTTATTATCCTATCACCGAAAGCCTTGTTGAGGGCACGCATCTCGAAAATCTTTTTCCCTATGTAGCGGGCGTTGCCACTGAGCGTGACACTCGCCTCGCGACGCAGCGAGGCAGCTTTTTCTTCTAATTTATAGAAAGCGTCAATGCGATATTTTGCTTTTGTGGCACGTGCCTGCGGTTGACGGCGCATCCAGTCGAGTTCTTTACGCATGAGGTTGCGGGCACGCATAACCTCGGCCTCCGCATTCTCTAATCGTTCGTCGCGTTTGCGCAGGAAACAGCTGTAATTGCCTTTGTAGCGATATATGCGATTGTCGTCAATTTCTATAATCTCGTTGCACACGCGGTCGAGAAAATAGCGGTCGTGGGTTACCATCAGCAGGCTGCAGTTGAGGCGCGCAAGATACTCCTCGAGCCACTCCACCATCTCAATATCGAGGTGGTTGGTAGGCTCGTCGAGAATCATCAGGTCGGGTTCCTCGAGCAACACCGATGCCAATGCCACGCGCTTCATCTGACCACCCGACAACATCTCTACCTTTTGATTGAAATCGTTTATCTTCAACTGCGAGAGCACCTGCTTCACCTTTGTCTCGTAGTCCCACGCCGAAAGACGCTCCATCTCCTCAATGGCAGCATGAAGTTCATGTTCGTCACCACCGGCAGCGACACGTTCGTAACGCGAAATTGCGTCAGCCACCTCGCCATTGCGACGCAGACAGGCATCAATCACGCGCAACCCCGGCTCAAAATGAGGTTCCTGTTCAAGGTAACCCACCCTCAAGTCCTTGCGAAAAACAATGGAGCCGCTGTCGTAGTTCTCGCCACCGGCAATTATTTTCAGCAAGGTGCTTTTGCCTTTGCCGTTACGTGCTATAAGCCCAATCCTCTGACGCTCTTCGACAGAGAAAGATATATTCTCAAACAGAACAAGTGCACCGAAGCTCTTGCTCAATCCCTCTATTTGCAGGTCTATTGCCATATGATTATTTTCTCTGGTTGCGAAGATAAGAAAAAACGGGCTGTCCGACAAGAGAAGCGGACAGCCCGTATATAAATAAACTAACAAGAAGCAGTTCGGATTATTCCCAAGCCAATGCACTTGCGCCAAGAATAGCTGCATCGGAATCTTTCAACTGAGAAATAAGAATCTGTGTCTTTCCTTTGAAAATGGGCATCACATTCTTATCGACAGCCTTCTTCACGGGGTCGAGGATATATTTACCCGACTTTGTGAGTCCGCCGAAGAGGATGATAGCTTCGGGACTTGAGAACTTGATGAAGTCCGCCAATGCCTCTCCGAGCATAGTACCTGTCTGCTTGAAAATCTCTTTAGCAATCTTGTCACCCGCCTTTGCTGCAAGGAACACATCTTTAGATGTTATATTCTTCATTCCGCGTAAAGCGCTGGGGGTCTTGTCTGTTTTCAGAATCTCTTTTGCAGTGCGCGCCACACCGGTTGCCGAGCAGTATGCTTCGAGACAGCCACGTCCGCCGCATCCGCATTTACGTCCCTCTTTGCCACGAACCATTGTTACGTGTCCCAATTCACCGGCAAAACCGTCGCAACCATAAACCAACTGTCCGTTAATGACAATACCGCTACCCACGCCGGTTCCAAGTGTGATGACAATGAAGTTTTTCATGCCTTTAGCAGTGCCATAAGTCATTTCGCCAATGGCTGCAGCATTTGCGTCGTTGGTGGCATAGACAGGCACGCCGGCCTTCTCCGAGAAAATCTTGCAAAGTTCCAACACACCTTTCCAAGGAAGGTTGGGAGCATTCTCTATGGTACCTGCATAATAGTTTGCATTGGGAGCACCTATTCCAATACCTCGTATTCTGCCCTCTGCGCCAATCTCAGCAATCAAACGCTGTACAACACCATTCATGGCATCGATAAAACCGTTGAAATCCTTGTACTCGGGAGTTTTTATGCTTTCGTCTCGGGCCAAAATCTCGCCACGGGCATCAACTATACCTATTTTTGTACCTGTACCGCCAACATCGATACCTACCACAAGATTTTTTTCTACGTTTGTAACCATATTATCAAAATTTATTATTTAGTTTGTAAAAATCTTCTTCTCCGCAAAATTAAACAAAAACATTTTTAATACAACAATTTCAAGGAAATAATATATCAAACATTGCTTCTGTTTATAATTTACAACAATTTTATGACATTATTTCGGATGACATTACATAAATTATTTAAAAAAGCCGTACATTTACAAAAACATAAATACATAAATACATAAAATGCCTATGAAACGATTTTTACTATCTATGGTTTTTGCAGTTTTTGCCACCATTACAACAAGTGCAAACGATACATGGCCGGTGACACTGACCACAGCAGACGGTTTACCCGGCAAAAAAGTATCAATGTACATGACCTACTCGTCTCGTCAGTTCAAATTCGACGAAGCAACAGACAAGTTGCGCATCACCGTATGTGCGACAACAAGCACGGCAACATCGGCCAACGGCTCATCGGGTCGCATAACCACAGGTCCAGGATATGCCTACATAACACTCTCCGAACTGAGAGTGCTTGATGCCGAAGGACTTCCCATCAGCTACGACATAACAACCAACGCGCTTGCATCAAACTCAGGCTCGGTAGAAGCTCTTTTCGACGGTGACACCCTCACATACTTCCAAAGTACCACTTCAAAAGGAACATATGGCGGCAATTACCACCATTTGGAACTGACATTCGACAAGCCCATCAGTACATTCTCGTTGGAATGGGACTCACACTACTATATGCACACCACCATGCCCGAATATGTGGGACTCACACCTGGCACCGACTATGTTCCCTACCCAGAGCAACAGATGACGACAGAAAAGGTTACAAGCACAGAGGCTCTAAACGACCAGAAAGCTCTATTCCTGCTCGAAGGACACTCGCCCCAATGGGAGAATAGTTCTTTGGGGCAGACCTACGCAGGTGGCGGATTTTTCGAAGGGCCCCATTTGGCCACAAGCCACAAATCGCCGGCGGGACTTTTCACATTAATACCCGTTGAAGACAAGAAGGATACATACAAGGTTGCCTATTTGAACCACAACCACTATATTGCCTCGATAAAGAAGGCAAACTCGATGAACATGACAAACGTCGAGACCTCGGCAGCAGAAATAAAATTCCAAAAACTTTCCGATGGCAACTTCGAACTGACCACAAACGACGGCGAACTGCTTATAGTGGAGGACGCATATATGAGGATGTATGCCCTCACAAACACAGACGAAGGGAAAGCAGCCAGCAAACGCCCATTCAGCAGCGTATTCACACTTCACAAAGCCAATATAAGTGGTGCGAGCCTTTCATGGCGTCTGCAAGAACTGGTAGATGAAGGCGAGCGCAGAATTTCGCTCTACCACGACCTGATTGGCGAAAGCGAAGCCACCGCAGAAAACAATCTGAAAGGAGCTATCATTAAGGCAAAAGAGAACATCAACGACACAGAACTAACATACACAAAACTGATAGAGGTTGAAGCGGAAGCAAAAGAGGCCATCATGGAGTACGCAAGTTCATATTTCTATTATCACATGGACTCGTTGCTCAGCATCTCGGAACGCATCGAAGCAGGAGAGATACCCACATCCACAGCACCTGATTGGAAGAAAGAGACATATCCCGGCGACATTGTTGCCGACCTCCAAAGATTGGCAGCAGACATATCGGAAAACGTAGAGGACAGCGAAAACCTTACAGCCATAGACGAAAACATCGAAAGAGTGAAATACATACTTTCATCGTTCTGGGCATCACGCGTAACATATATAAACACACTCCCATTCCAAGTGGGAACTACCGACGATGCTCTGCCCGGCACACTTAAACCGTTCGGCGGATATGAATGGTCTTCGCCACTCTATTTCTTCAACGAACCCGTAGAGGAACTGCGCTTCACTATTGTGAAAACCAATGGCGGAGACTCTTATTTAGGATACGACGTACCGGCTATGGCCGAATTTGAACTTTATGATAAACTTGGGAACAAGGTTGCTATCACCGAGGAGATGGTGACACTGAACTCATTGACAACATTCGGTGGTTCGACCATAAAAAAGTTGTTCGACGGCAAAGAAAGCACATACTACATGGGAGCTTTCAGCCCCGACAAAGCAGATGTTTACGGATATGCCGACAACCCGCAATATTGCTACATAGACATTAAGCTGCCCGAACCGAGGGATGCTTTC
>JAFTTA010000035.1 GCA_017467015.1 Bacteroidaceae bacterium | reverse complement strand
TGCTGGTTCCTGGCGATGTTATCTCATCTATCATCAACGGCACTGACGAATTGCTTGCCGAACTGCGAGAAATGGGCGTAGGTGTGTATGCCACAGGTGGTGAAACAGCCGACGTTGGCGACCTTGTACGTACAATCATAGTCGACTCCACCGTTACTTGCCGAATGAAACGCAGTGATGTCATTGACAACGCCAACATTGTCCCCGGCGATGTTATTGTAGGCCTTGCCTCCTACGGACAAGCCACATATGAGAAGGAGTACAACGGAGGTATGGGCAGCAACGGACTGACCTCTGCACGCCACGATGTATTCTCGAAATATCTTGCCGAAAAATACCCCGAAAGCTATGACAAGGCTGTGCCCGACGAACTTGTATATTCTGGCGGTTTGAAACTGACCGACGCCGTTGAGGGTTCGCCCCTTGACGCAGGAAAGCTGGTACTCTCGCCTACACGCACATACGCACCTGTAATAAAGAAACTGCTCGATGCACTACGTCCTCAGATACACGGCATGGTACACTGCTCGGGCGGTGCGCAGACCAAAGTACTGCACTTCGTGAGCGACAACTGCCGCGTGGTGAAAGACAATATGTTCCCCGTACCCCCCCTTTTCAGAACCATCAAAGAACAGAGCAACACCGACTGGAGCGAGATGTATAAGGTATTCAACATGGGACATCGCATGGAGATATATCTGCCTGCAGAATATGCCGACGAGGTTATCGCCATTAGCAAGAGCTTCGGCATAGAAGCACAAATCATCGGTCGCGTCGAGGAGAGCGAAAAGAAAGAGCTTATCATCAAGAGTGAGTTTGGTGAATTCAAATACTAACAAAAGAGAGAGATGGCAGAGAATAACACCCTGTTAGAGAAACTTGACAGCCTTGTAGCACGTTTCGAGGAGGTGTCGACACTTATCACCGACCCCAACGTAATAGGAGACCAACGCAGATACGTCAAACTCACCAAAGAGTACAAAGAGTTGGGCGACCTGATGGACGCCCGTAAGGAGTACATACAGGTGCTCAACGGCATAGACGAAGCAAAAGAGATAATAGCCAACGAGAGCGACCAAGAGATGCGAGAAATGGCGCGCGAAGAGCTTGACACATGTCAGCGCCGCCAGCCCGAGATTGAGGAACGCATAAAGTTGTTGCTCATCCCTGCCGACCCACAAGACGGCAGAAACGCCGTACTTGAGATACGCGGCGGCACAGGCGGTGACGAAGCAGCCCTTTTTGCAGGTGACCTTTTCCGCATGTACAGCAAATACTGCGAAATAAAAGGATGGCGACTCGAGGTCTCCAGCGCCACAGAAGGTGCAGCCGGAGGCTTTAAAGAGATTATATGCTCCGTAACCGGAGAAAATGTCTATGGCACACTGAAATACGAGTCGGGAGTACATCGCGTGCAACGAGTGCCCGCCACCGAAACACAGGGACGCGTACACACATCTGCTGCGTCAGTGGCAGTACTCCCCGAAGCCGAAGAATTCGACGTGATAATCAACGAGGGCGAAATAAAATGGGATACCTTCCGAAGCAGCGGAGCCGGCGGACAGAACGTCAACAAAGTGGAATCGGGTGTGCGTCTGCGCTACAATTGGAAAAACCCCAACACCGGAGTAGTAGAAGAGATACTCATCGAATGTACAGAAACACGCGACCAGCCCAAAAACAAAGAGCGTGCCCTCTCGCGCCTGCGTACATTTATATATGACAAAGAGCATCAGAAATATATAGATGACATTGCATCGAAAAGAAAAACAATGGTCTCAACCGGCGACCGCTCGGCAAAAATACGTACCTACAACTACCCGCAAGGACGCATCACTGACCATCGCATAAACTACACCATATACAATCTTCAAGCATTTGTCAACGGAGACATTCAGGAATGTATAGACCAACTGATAGTAGCCGAAAATGCCGAACGCATGAAAGAAAACGAACTATAAGAAAAACAACATAAACAGGTACAACTATGAACAGGAAAGAACTTATCCAACAGATAAAAGAGAAAAAATCATTTCTATGTGTAGGTCTCGACAGCGATCCCCGCAAACTTCCCGCTTGTCTAAAAGATAGCGAAGATGCGGTTTTCGAGTTCAACAAAGCCATCATAGACGCCACTGCGCCATACGCAATAGCCTACAAGCCC
>JAFTTA010000034.1 GCA_017467015.1 Bacteroidaceae bacterium | reverse complement strand
TTCCTTTGTTCAGGAATTTCCCTATGGGAAATATCCTTCAGTCGGTGCGTTCCTTGTCGCTCAACTCTTATCGTCTGCCTTTTGGGTGCTGTGGAACTCGTTCGGTTAGCTACGCCTTACGGCGCATCTAACCAACACTCAAACAGTCCTCGCACAATCTCCAAAAGTCAGACGGAGTTTAGCTGTGCTGCTTACGGTGCCGGTTGAGTTTAGAAGTTACCAACGCTGAAATATTATGTATTATTCATTGACAGGTTCATCGCTTCATTGGTGCGCATTAAGCTTTTAGGCAGACGGCGTCAATGGTTTTTGGAAAAAGGCGAGGACTGTTTGAGTGAACGCAGTGAACGAGTTCCGCAGCCCCAAAAACCATCAGCTTCGTATGCCGTTAAGAAAGCGTCCATGCGCAGAGCTTTTTGCTTCTTTTTGTGCCGACAAAAAGAAGAGAACACTGATAAATCTCAAAATAACTAACTGCCGAGATATATAATTGAGAATCTCAAAACTATATAATTTAAGAATATAAATCCCTTATCACCATAATTTGAGAATAATCATATATAAAAATCACGCTTCTTTATACAATAACACTATTTCGTTGTTTGATAAATACCATAAATTAGTACAAACACAATCTGACAAATGATTTTTTAACAGCATGCTACAATCTGTAGTTTCATACTTTCATCTAAAAACGTTAACTTTGCAGCACTTACCAAAAGACAATATTTATGGAAATGTTACCCAAAATAGATACCTTCCAGTTTGAAGTAGACAAAACAACAGTTGATAAACTTCATCGCATGCGTCCAAGTGCATTGTGCAACACAATGCTGGCTTGTGCCGGACATCACGCCGATACTCGTGGCTTTGGTGCCACCCGAAAGCTTGGTTGGGTGATGGCACGCATGGTACTCGATATTAAGAACATCCCCCTCGGTGCTCAGAAATTCACAGTTGAGACATTCATTAAAAATGCATATCGTGGTTTCACCGACCGTTGTTTGCGTGCCTTAGACGAGAATGGCAACGAAATTGCAGCCATGATGTGTACATTTGCCATGATAGACCTTGATACACGCTCTCCGTTCGATTTCGACAGTGAGTTTCACGACCTTTTCGTGCGCTATCTTGCACCCGAAGAGCCGTTCAGTATTCCCCGTGTGCCTTCGCCCCGTCGTTGCAATGTCGACGATGTGGAGTCTGTGCATCGCAGAATAAGATACAGCGACGTGGATATAAATGGTCACATGAACAGCATCCGTTACATCGACCACATCATGGATATTCTTCCGCTCGACTATCTCTATACTCACGATTTCAACCGCTTTGTTGTTGCATATATGCAGGAGGCAAAGCCGGGTGAAGGTCTCAACTACTACATGAAGGAGGTTGAAGACGATACATTCTATGTGCAGATAGTAAAAGACAGTGGCGAAGCCATCTGCCGTTGCGAAATGAGTTTCCTCCCTCGCCCCGAGGTTGACGATGAGGATTAACACACAAGCATATATTATAAGAGTAGAGGGTGACCCAAAAGCCCACTTTTAGGACTAGTAACCCCAGTCAGAATGTATTCTGGCTGGGGTTGCTCTCTTCGCAAAATGACTTTTGAGTCATCCTCTTTCTTATTTATCGACGTTTGAACCTCTCTTCCAGCGTCTGCATCCATTCATACCAATTGGGCACATACAATGTGGCAAGCACAGTGTTCAGGAACATACCGAATACTACGGCTGTGCCCAACGACAAACGACTTTCGGCTCCTGCTCCCGAGGCAAAGAGCAGCGGCATCACACCAAGCACAAAAGAGAAGGAGGTCATCAATATGGCTCTCAGTCTTATGTGTCCTGCCTCATAGGCACTCTCTCTTATTGAATTTCCTGCCTTGCGGAAATCTCTTGCAAACTCCACAATGAGAATGCCGTTTTTCGCGCTCAGGGCAATGAGCAATATTATTCCAATCTGTGTGTAGATGCTTATGGGTAGCCCCATAAGCCAACATCCTAAAATTGTTCCCAGCAAAGCAATGGGTGTGCCCATGATAGCCGCCACGGGGCTTGTCCAGCTCTCGTACTGCGCGGCAAGCACCAGATATGCCACCAACAGAGCAAGTGCAAAGATTATTATGGTGGTGTTGCCGGCACTCTCTTCCTGATAGGCAACACCTGTCCATTCGTAGCCAAATTCGCCACCGAGCTCTTCGGTGAAGAGTTGCTCCATTTCGCTCATAGCCTCTCCGGTGCTGTAGCCCTGTGCGGTGTTGCAGGTGAGTGTAGCGCTGTTGTACATATTGTAACGCCCCAACTGGTCTATGCCTAAAATGGTGCCTGTTGTCATGAAACTGCTGAATGGCACCATCTCTCCTTTGTTGTTTTCAAGGCTTAGTCTCATAACACTCTCTATGAGCTTTTGGCTGTTCTCGCCGGCGGACATTTTTACCTGCCATATGCGTCCCAACATCACAAAATCGTTGATATATGTTGCACCCATATAGCTGCTGAGAGTAGATAGCAGCGAGCCAATGTCGAGCCCCATGGTGACAGCCTTTTCGCGGTCAATGTAAAGATAAAATTGGGGTACATTAGCCTCAAATGAACTGTTCATGGCCGCGATGGCAGGTTTCTTGCGATATTGCGCCAACATCACATTTATGGCTTTCTGCATCTCCGTCAACCCCAAAGCCTGCCGGTCTTCGAGTTGCAGTTGCAGTCCGCCTGTGTTGCCCATGCCGGGAATGGCAGGTGGCACCATGGCAAAGCATTGCGCATCGGCAATGCGCAGATAAGCCTCCTTGTTGAAGCGCGCAACCACTTCACTTGCCGAGTGCCCGTGCCCTTTACGCTCCTTCCAATCCTTTAGCACCACAAACACGCTCACCGCATTGCTCTGCTCGCCATTGTTCATTATGCTGAAGCCGCTGATGCTAATGTTGCTCTTCACTTCGGGGTACGATGCAAGTATGTGGTTAATCTCTCGTGCCACCTCTTCGCTGCGTGAGAGCGACGATGCCGGAGGCAGTTGTGCCGCTATAATCATATATCCCTCATCCTCTTCGGGGATGAATGTAGATGGCCATTTGGCGAACATGACGAAGGCGGCAATCGCCAACAATGCAAAAGTGAGCGCAGCAATCCATGGCTTTTTCAGCAGGTAACCGGCGCTACTGTCGTATGTGCCTTGCATTCCACTATAAGCCTTGTCGAACAATCTGAAGAAGATGTTTTTCTTTTTGTTTCTATCGGTGGGGCGCAACAATATTGCACAGAGCGCCGGAGTTAGTGTCAATGAATTAAATCCACTGAGCAGCGTCGATGCCGCTATCGTCAGCGCAAACTGCTTGTACAGCTCTCCCGAAATTCCGCTAATCATGGTTGTTGGTATAAACACAGCCATCATCACCAACACCACACCTATGATGGGACTGGTAATCTCCTCCATAGCCTTCTCGGTGGCAGCTCTTGGCGGCAACCCCTCCTCGTCCAATATGCGCGTGACATTCTCCACCACCACAATAGCATCGTCAACCACAATTGCAATGGCGAGTATAAGCCCGAAAAGCGTCAGAGTGTTGATGGAAAATCCCAAAAGTTCCATCACTGCCAATGTGCCGATGAGCGACACCGGAATGGTGAGGCAAGGGATGAGAGTGGCTCGCCAATTTTGCAGGAAAAGGAAAATTACCAAAATTACCAGCAACGTTGTCTCCAACAATGTGTAGAGTACTTCATGTATTGAGCTACGCACCACATTGGTGGTGTCGAGAGTCACCTGATACTCTACACCCGGTGGGAAGCTCTCGGCGAGTTTTTCCATTTTGCTGCGCACAGCCTTCGACACATCCATAGAGTTTGAGCCGGGCGACTGATAGACGGCAAGAGCCGCCGTAGGTCTGCCGTTAAGGCGCGACGAAGCCGAATATGTTTCGCTGCCAAGCTCTATGGTGGCAATATCCTTCAGTCGCAGCATTGTTATACCGTCATTTTTTACTACAATGTTGCCGAACTCCTCTTTGTCCGAAAGCCTTCCCTGTACGTTCAGTGTGTATTGAAAAGCGTTGTCAGCCCCTTTGCCCAATGTCTGCCCCACATAACCTGCCGATACGGCAATATTCTGGCTGTTTATAGCCGAATAAACCTCTGCCGGAGTAATGCCACGTATGCGCATTGCTTCGGGGTCGAGCCATATGCGCATGGAGTAGTTGCCTGCCCCCATTATGTTCACCGCTCCCACCCCCGGGGTGCGTGCCAACTGGTCGGTTATCTGCAGTTTGGCGTAGTTCGATAAATAGAGTTGGTCGTGTATGGAATCGCCTGTAAGTGTCAAAAACAGCACTATGTTTGACGACTGTTTTTGCACCGTCACACCAAGTTGTGTGACCTCGCTCGGCAGTGAGTTCATTGCCACGTTTACTCTGTTCTGCACCATCACAGTTGCCATGTCGATATCGGTGCCCACCTCAAATGTGATTGTCAGCTGATAAGTTCCTGCCGACGAAGATGTCGAACTCATGTATATCATGTTGTCCACACCGTTTACCTGTTGCTCGATTGGTATTCCTACCGTTTGGGCAATGGTCTCGGCGTTTGCTCCGGGGTACGAAGCGGTAACCTGTACCGTTGGCGGGGTTATCGAGGGATATTGATCCACCGGCAGCAGGAACAGACAGATACCACCGCCCACCAGCAGCAAAAGCGATAGCACGGTGGCGAAAATGGGGCGCTCTATGAAGAATTTCGGGAAGTTCATATGGAAAGTTACTGATAATGTTAAGTTATATTTTGCAGTGGTTATTTCTCCACAATGGGGGTAATCTTCATGCCATTCCTCACCTTCATCAATGCTTTGGTGACATAAAGTTCGTTTGCTCCCACTCCTTTTGTCACCAGACGCAGGCTGTCGTCGACAACGTCTCCTGTCTCAATGTGGCGATACTCTACCACACCGTTGCCATCTACCACGTAAATGAACTTTCCCAGTTGGTCGGTACCAATGGAGGCATCTTTTATCAGTATGCCGTCGGACACTTTCTTATATGGCAATATGACGCTTATGTATGAGCCTGCTTTCAGAAAGCCATCATCGTTTTTCAGCTCTGCACGCACGCGCAATGTACCTGTGCTGAGGTCTACGTTTGGCGAAAGGTAGTCCATCTTTGCCTTACGGCGAAAATAGTTGTCGCCGCCGAGGTTGAAGGTTATGTAATCGTCCTGCTCCACCTTGCCTCTTTTCATGCGTTGCAACCATTCGTTGTCGGTGATGTCGAAGTAGGAATACATGATGTCGTCTTTATAAAGTGTGGCAAGTGTTACCGGCGATACGGCTCCTGCCACATAGCTGCCCGATGATAGCGTGCTCAGTCCCACAAGGCCGTTGTGAGGCGCACGTATGTAGCAATAGTCGAGGTTGGTTTTCGCACTGTTCAGTTGTGCCTCGGCATTGCTTACAGCTGCCTTCCCTGTGGCAACATTTGTCTGCGACTGCAACAATTCTATCTGGCTGACAGCATCGCGTTGTATCGCAATTTTCATTCGCTCGTAATTGTTTTGGGCATATTCCAGGTTGGCTTTTGCCGTTTGCAGAGCAGCCTCGGCTTGTTTCACTGCATCTTGATACTGCGTGGGCTCTATGATGAAAAGAATGTCACCCTTTTTCACCCGTTGTCCCGCTGTGTAGTACGACCCTTGCAGTGTGCCGTTGACACGCCCCACTATGGCTACCGTCGCGTCGGCATCCAAATACCCGGGATATTCACGAGTGAGCGTCACTTCGCGCATCTCCGGGCGGGCAACCTCCACAGGCAGTGCTTCAGGGGTGGCGCTTTCTCTCTTTTTGTCGCAAGCGGCAATTGCTACCACAAACATCAATGTTATTATTGCTCTTTTCATTGTATTTCGTTTTTTTGTGATTAACTATTATCGGGCTTACCATCCACCGCCGAGCGCTTTGTATAGCTGCACCAACGATGTCAGCGAGTAACCTCGTGTGCGCACCAGATTGTCCTGATAACTAAGTAGTGAACGTTGTGCATCCAGCACATTCTGAAATTGTGTAAGCCCCTGCTTGTAAAGCTCCAGTGATAGCTGCAGCGTCTCTTCGCCTTGGCGCACCGTCTCTTTTAACGTTTCCATTGTCTGTATGGAATTTTTGTACTGCGTCATTGCGTTGCTAACCTCTTGTATTGCTGTCAGTACACTGCTGTTGAAAGATATTATGCTCTGTTCAAGCTCGGCTTTTGCTTCCATGGTGGCGTTTATATCTTTTCCACCATTGAAAAGGTTCCACGTCATTGTGGGGGCAATCTCCCATGCCATACTGCTACTGCGTACAAGCTTGTCGAGATTGTTTGCGCTGTAACCTATCGAGCCGTTCAGGTAAAAGGAGGGCAACCAATCGCGTTTGGCAGCACCCAGCAGTGCTGCTTTCGACTCCACGGATAGCTCTGCTGCACGCACGTCTGGTCGTCGGCGCAGCAGGTTGGCAGGCATCCCTACAGCCACAGCACTCACATAGTCGGGTAGTGGGCGTGTGCTTCTCAGTCGGTTGTCGAGGCTGCCCGGGTAGAGCGCCAGAAGCGCCGTTATCGAATTTATATACTGCTCTATGTTCGACTGCATCGATGGGATAGAGGCAAGGGTACTGTAATAGACCGATTTTGCTTGCGCAACATCTAATTTCGATGCAAAACCTGTTTCGTGGCGTGCCTCGACAATCTCCATTATCTCTTTTTGCGACTGCACGTTCTTGCGCAGCACATCCATCTCAGCCTGGCATTGGCGCAATGAGAAGTAGGCATTTGCGACCTCGGCACATAGCGTCACCATCACCGCCCTGTATTCCTCCTCTGTCGCCTGAAAAGCACGTTTCTGTGCCTTTGCCCGTTTGAACAGTTTTCCGAAAATATCTACCTGCCAGCTCATTGTCAGCGCACTGCTGAAATAACCATACCATGCCTCGGCATCGCCCGTCTGCGACAGGTTACCGCTCGCCTTTTCGCGTGTCCATCCGGCATTAAGGTCTACAGATGGCAGAAGGTAGCTCTGTGTCATCCTCCACCCGGCTTTTGCAATTCTTATACTTGTCAGCGCTGCCATTGCCGTGAGGTTGCGTTCAGTGGCGAGGGTTATAAGCGAGTCGAGTAGTGTGTCCTCGAAGTTTTTCCACCAAAAATCCTCCTCGGGCAATCTCTGAATGAAAAATTCCTCCTCCTCGAACCACTCCTCGGGCACAGCCTCCATCAACAAGTTCTCCTTTCCTTGCCCTTTGCCGTAGGTGGTGGCGATGGTGGCAAAAACGATAAAAATAAGCAGTTTTTTCATAAAATGTCTTTTGAAACAGATATTAAACAAATGAAATGACGATTGGTTTTCTTTATTTCTCAGCAGCCCTTTCAGACAATTAAGACGTTTTTTAAATTTATCTCCTTGAAATTTTTATAGCTCTTTTTTAGGATGTCTTTTCATTTTTCAAAAGCGCATAGCGGGCAATGTAATTTTTTTTCGAAATAAATTTAAACAGCTTCTAAATAGTTTCTTTAAACTCGAAATAACTTCAAAAAGTTACTTGTTCATTTTTTTTTTTTTTATATAATGTTTATATTTGTAGCAACTTACTCTAAATGTAGCTGTTACTAACCAAAAAATCAGTAGCCTATGAAACGATATATATTCTCATTCTTGCTCAGCGCAATATCTGTTTTTGTATGTGCCACCTCATTGGCAGACGGCTATCGTCGTGAAATTCACCTTACTCCCTCATTGCCGCAATATATGTATATTCCTACGGATAAAGGAGTATATGGAATAAGTTCATATAACGAGATTTATTATTACCCCTTGCCCGGTCTTGACGGAAGACAAAACCCGGATTTTCGTTTTTTTTCTACGGAATATAAACTAAAAGATGTTGTCTCCAATGACTTCTATGTTTATACAGCAGTAACAGACAACGATGGTGACAGTAACTTACTTCTGCTAATAGAGAAAGATAAAATTACTGATGTTACCCCTTCGTTTATCACTTCAGGGAGTAAAAACCACATCGAACAGATAGAGATGCAATGTGGTGAATATCATTTGCCTATTAGTATGCAAGAAGCTCCGGTTGTTTATTTGAGCGTTATCGGCGACCACGCCGGTGTCTATAGACATCCAAGATTCAAAGGTAGCTATTCCTCATGGACAAAGGTTTTCGACAAGGCGGTAAACTTTATATCAACTGCAAATAGTTGGTACGAAATAGTCCTTTGTTACACAGACAGCCTCGGTAATAATCGGGTAATCATGAGTGACGATCAAGGAGTTTGCGAAAAGTGGCGCGAAATATACAGTACAGATAAATTCGAGATAACAAATTCAGTGCATTACAACAGCTTTATCTGTTTGTACAATAAAGATGTTATGGTTGTCTCCGGTGATAATGCGGCAACATGGAGCGAAATTCGTCCGCCATTTAAAATTTCAGATATCGTTTATCTCTCCAAAGGTGAAATGTTGGCAGCAGAATCTTCAGATACCATAAGCCGTATATGGCGTTCTTTGGATTATGGTGCCACATGGAGCGAGTTT
>JAFTTA010000033.1 GCA_017467015.1 Bacteroidaceae bacterium | reverse complement strand
GTCGAACATCGGTGCGAGGTAGCCGCTGCGGTAGATGTGCATGTACTCCAAGCCGTACTTGCGTCCGAAGGCTTCGCGGGCATCTTCCATATAGGTGATGTAGTGTCCGTGCCATACCATTTGGATGGAATCGACTTCGGAAAAGCGGACTTGTACTCGGATGGTTTCGCTCAATAATGAAGAATGAAGAATGCATTCGCTACGCTCGGATAATGAAGCATCTTCATAAGAAGCACTTCTTGATTTTTTTATTCTTGGTTCTTCATTCATCATTCTTCATTTTTAATGAATATCTTCATTTGGCACGTTGCCAACACTTCGTCGTCCACTCTTGTTTCGGCAGCGATGAGGGTCACTCCGGCTGCCTCGCCCATCACACGGAGGGTGGTGTGGAGGGACTCTCCTACCCTAGGCAAACGACTGATTTTGAACTTCTTCACTTCGCCTATAAAACCGAGTTTGGGCTGTTCGCCACGTGTATAGGGGGCGTATCCGGCAAAGGCAGCGGCGCTTTGTGCCACGTGCTCTATCATGCCGGGCTCGCGAAGCAAGCCTCCCTCACAAAAAAGACAACCCGACTGCACACGTAGTCCCGTCTCCGCGCTCGTTTCATCGGCACAAAAGAACGTATCTACCATGACAATAGGGTCACGTTGGGGGATGAGGTTGTACAGTCCTTCCCCTTCGAGCAATGGTTTGTTGTGCATACTATTGATATTTTTACACACCACGGATTACACAGATGGACACAGATTATTTTTTATCTGTGAAAATCCGTGTAATCTGTGGTGAAATCTTTTACACGCGTTCAGCGATGAAGTCGTAGAGGGCCTGGAAGGTCTGCACTTGTACCATTTCAGCGCCCTTAATCTTTACACCGAACTCCGATTCGATGAGTGCCACCATGTCCACCAGACTCAAACTATCGAGTTGGAGGGTTTCCTTGATGTTGGCTTCGGGAGTGATGTCCGATACTTCTACTTCAAACTCTTCGGCGAGTGTTTCGTTAATCTTTGCAATCAATTCGTTCTTTTCCATTTTTGTTTACTTTTTATATGTTGTTTCTGATGTTTTCTTTTTTTACACCACGGATTACACAGATTTCCACAGATAAATAAAAAAATAATCTGTGTTCATCTGTGTAATCTGTGGTGAACAATATATCACTACAAGTTGCGCACAATCAAAGTCGAGTTGGTTCCGCCGAAGCCAAAGGAGTTCGAGAGGAACGTGTCGAAGCTTGTTTCGAGACGCTGAGCCGGGATGTACAACTTGGCGGAGTCTTCGTCTGGGTTCTCGAAGTTGAGGTTAGCGGCAATGAAGTTGTTCTTCATCATCAGCATCGAGTAGATAACTTCAGATGCACCTGCCATCCACATTTCATGTCCGGTCTGACTCTTGGTCGAGGTGACGGGGATGCGACGATCACCGATGACACGGTAGATAGCCTTGGCTTCGTTGGTGTCGCCCACGTGGGTCGAGGTTGCGTGTGCGTTGATATAGCCGATTTCATCGACACCGATACCTGCGCGGCGGATAGCCATTTCGAGGCTCTTGGCAGGACCATCCACATTCGGCGATGAGATATGGTCGCCGTTCGACGAGAAGCCATAGCTGAGGATTTCAGCCAAGATGGGGGCTCCGCGGCGCACTGCCGATTCGTAACTTTCGATGATGACGGTTGCAGCACCACCACCGGGCACGAGTCCGTCGCGGTCACGGTCGAAGGGGCGACTTGCCTTGGTGGGTTCGTCTTCGCGGATGGAGAAGGCAGAGATGCCGTCGAACGAGCCGACTGACCACGGGTTCACTTCTTGTGCTCCTCCGCATACGACCATTTCTTGCAGTCCGTTCTGAATGAGGAGCGCACCGAGTCCGATGGCGTGCGAACCGCTTGCGCAAGCTCCGCTGACGGTGAGGTTGATGCCCTTCAGCTTGAAGATGCAACCAAGATTCATGGTGACAGTGGAGTTCATGGATTGGAAGATGGCACCGCTTCCGCAAAGGGTGGTGTCCTTCTTCTCGCGCATGGTATCGACCGCCTTCACGTTGGGCACAGTCGAACTATCGTTTCCGTAGAGCAAGCCTACGTCATGTGTGTTCAGATAGTCTTGGTCGATACCCGCATTGCGGAGTGCATCGACGGTGGCACAATAGGCATACTTGGCTTGTTCGGGCATATATACACGCTGTGAGCGGCTCAAGAGTTTCTTGAGGTCGGGTTCTTCGAGCTTGGCAGTCAAGGCGGAGCGGAAGCCCATTTCCTTACGTTCGGGGTCGAAGATGATACCGCTCTTGCCGTGGTACAGCGATTCGCGCACTTCGTCCAAGGTCTTGCCGAGGCACGAATAGATGCCCATACCGGTGATAACTA
The DNA here is from genome assembly GCA_017467015.1 of Bacteroidaceae bacterium. Taxonomy (GTDB): domain Bacteria; phylum Bacteroidota; class Bacteroidia; order Bacteroidales; family Bacteroidaceae; genus HGM04593. The sequence continues at coordinate 402 of JAFTTA010000033.1, read as the reverse complement.
CTCTGTTCATCATTTTCTTTATCTTTTCTTTTTATATGTTTGTTTTTGTTTTTTTCTTTTTTCAACGCAGAAACGCGGAGGCACAGAGACCTTCTCTCATTTCAGCACCCACTCAATGCGACGGTGCAATTCCATGCGCAAGCGGCGCATATAGTCGAAGGCGGCAGGACGGAACAAGCACTTCAGCGAGCCGAGGGTGCAGCGGGCATACTGTGCATACCACCAGCAGAACAGCATGATGAGGGGGAAAGCTGCCACATAGAGCACTGCCGAAAGCCAACCGCAGCCAAGACCCACCGTAAGCAAGGTAACAAGGCTGAACAAGGGGATGGTAAACAGTACTGCCGAGCCATACAATAAGGTACCTTCGAACATGGGGTCTTTCATCTTCGCCTTGAAGAT
>JAFTTA010000032.1 GCA_017467015.1 Bacteroidaceae bacterium | reverse complement strand
GCAAAGCCCTGCACGACTTAAACCCATATTCAACAGAACTTCCACCCAACCTGCGGCAGAGTCAGCAAAGATTGCGCCACAGCAGAACAACACACCTCAGCAACAGGCTATAAAGGTTGAACCTGAACCAAAACCGGAGGCCACACCTGCCAAAGAAGTTGATACTCCCCAAAACAGCATAAGGCCCAATGTGCTAAGCGGACGTCCCGAAGCAATGAAAAAATCATCAATAGGGGGGCACAACCCCGTTTGGTGGAATGTTTAAGAGAACTCATGCCGAAGTTGCAAGCAATGAAAAGCCTGTGACTACAAGCCCCGCCACCCAAGTGGACAAGGGGGGCAAAGAGAGTTTTACAGATAGCAAGCCTACAAAGAAGTTAAACCAAGAAAGTTTATCACAAAAATGGTTCGAATTTGCCGTACAGCTTCCTGTGAACGAGCGTGCATTGGGCGACAGGATGAAAATAATGAGTCCTGAACTGACGGGAGAAAACCTTTTCGTAATCAAGGTTGACAATCAACTTGTTGCAGAGTTGTTTACAAACGAGGCGAAAAGAATAACATCGTACATTGAAAAGGAACTTGCCTGTAACAAACTGACTATGAAGATAGAGCTTAACGAGCAACAGATTCAACGACGTATATACAACCGCACGGAACAATTCAAGTTGCTGACCGAGAAGAACCCTTCACTCGAAAAACTACGCGAACTGCTTAACCTCGACTTTGCATGACATTCGCATGTGCCACAATCAAGCCATCAGTCAATTAATATTAATGTAGTTTGTCAGCACAAAGGCATTCTGCCCCCCATCGTACTTCATCTGCAAGAAGTAGGTAGGACAGAATATAAAACGCAGGTTCGCCACAATTCCTTTTTTGTAAAGCATTGAATAACCGGCATTGGCAATCAAACGTTTGCCGACACATCCACCGACAACCTGAAAGCGGTCGAAATGCTTACCACCTGCCTGCTCAAACATATTGTCCCACGTGGCATCTATCGTCAAATTGAACGGCAGCCTCACGGTTGTGGCAAGTCCATGAGAATATTTTTCGGTGCGTGTGTTATAGATTGAACGCGAAAGGAGATAGAGTACCTTTGAAATAGAAAATTCCACCCATACTTGGGGGACGAAAGCCTCTTGCTTGATGTTGTACTGTGCATAAGCCGCAGCCGCCATAAATGGAAGAATATCCTGCTTGTAGCTTACGTAAGGCGATGAATTGATTGAGCCGTCATCGAAATTCAATGTCAAGGGCATCGAAACACGGTAACGTGCCGACTGCACTGTTCCATCCAAAATCTGAGCGCGAGCGATCGTCGCCATAAACAACAGCAGCAGCACGGCTGCAATCTTTGCAAAATTTCTGCTTATCATAGTAGTGTTATTATCATCATTCTGCATTATAAGTCTAACCACTGACGTGGGTTGAGTTTCACCTTTTCGTTGCGAAGCTGGAACAGCAGTAATGGCGAACCGGAAGCATCTGTGGCAACATCGGCAAGGATATCTCCGGCATCGACCTCATCGCCCTGAGCGACCCTTATATTCTGTAATTTACAATAGACTGTGAGATATTTGCCGTGTCTGACAATGACGAAAGCAAAATCGCCGGCACGCACCACGGAGGTGACAACTCCCTTGAACACTGCACGTGCCTTGGCACCGCGCTCGCCTTGCAATGTGATACCACCATAATCTATCTGCACATTTCCTTTACCAACCACACCACGCTGAGGGCCAAAAGCACCTACCATCATATATGGTCCGGTAATTGGCACCGGCAAACGTCCTTTGTTTTGCAGGAAAGTGCCTGTAAGTTTCTTCATGCTTGCACTACCGGTATTTACCACCGGTTTCTCACGATTATCGACCTTGCGTTCGGGTTCACGGGTCGCCACATCGCGTTTTTTACGACCATCTGACTCTTTTTTAGTAGCGCTACCCTTCGTATTTTTCTTTTTTGCAGCCAAAGCCTCTGCCTTGCGCTGCTCCTCAAGTTCGCGTTCTATTTCTCGATCGATGGCAGCATTCAATTTATTAAGTTCGCTACGTTGACGCGTAAGTTCCTTCTTTACCTTATTATTCTCGCGCTTCAGTTCAGCAACAAGTGAGCGCTGCTGCTCTTCCATACTCTTCAGCGACTGCTCTTCGCGACGCTGTTCCTCGAGCGATGCCACCTTGCCGGCACGTATCTTTTCAACCTCGGCACGTTTGGCATCGAGAGAGTCTATCTCTTTTTTAAGTTCGTCAGCCATCGTTCGATGCGCATTCATATATTCGCGAGTGTAACGATAGCGATGAAGCATTGAGTTGAAATTGTCTGCCGAGACTATGAAAAGCAGTTTATCCTGCATGGTGCCGTAGCGTCGTGCCCGACGAAGCGCCGCGGCATACTCCTCTTTTGATTTCTCCACCCTCTTTTCATCTTGTGACACCTCGGCGGAAAGTTTCTTTATCTCGTCATCGATAAGAGCGACCTCCTTAGTCAGCAGCGTAACAAGCGCCTTATGCTCGCCTATGCGCGCTGTGAGCAGATTGAGGTTCTTCAGTTTGGAAGCAACATCCTTTTCTGCTGTCAGCAATATGCGCTCTTTCTCTTTTATCTGTTGTTGCAGACGGGTGACACGACGGCGCATATCTTTAACTGTTGCCTGTTGCGCCGACATCTGAAACGCAAAGGATAACAACAGCAATATCAATATGCTTTTTATTCCGTTTATCATATCGCTTTTTAGAATTTCAATCCATTAATCAGTTTAGAGGCAGCTACCTTGCTATATGAGGAAAGAGAACTTTCGGATGTGAGTTTCAACGAGCCATCTTTTATGCTGCTCAAAGAAAGGTTAAGCGCCATATCTGCTACGGAAAAATTTATTTGGCGCGGAAAACTGCGTCCGGCAAAATCGGTAAAATCGGCATAGTTGCAATCGACACTCACGCTGCTGTTGTAATCGCCACGCGTGAGTACCAAACTGCCACTGCTCTGCTCTATGTGAAAGCTGTATTGCATATTTCTCGAACGAGGGGTGGTGAGAATAATCTCGCCGTTGGCTGCCTTGACATCCATCTTAGCCAATGCCTTGTCGAGGATATTTTCCTCAGGAGCAAAAACCTCGTTCATAAGGATTGCCTCTAACATGGAGTAGTCGAGTCCGAGCGAGCGGAAAGCTTCTATTTCGCTATAGCGCACCTCGGCATACTCGCGCCCCAAACGGTATATGAGCAACATCTTTTCGGGTGTCATCTCTATGCGTGCCACTTCTATGAGTCCGCCAAGCGCATTTATGCTTATCTGGAGTCCCTCGCCACGTTTTATTTTCATGTTGCCACCGGCCGAGAATGTCTTACCTTTTATATTGGCATTAAGTTTGAGTTTGGCAGAGAGGTTGTCGCCCGTCTTTTGCATTGCAGGCAGCGATTTTATCTCTTTAACCGTAAGTGCGCCAATGTCGCCGGTTGCACTTTTCTTTGTGCTACAAGCGCCAAATGCAACCATCAACAACATCATCAGCAACGTCGTGAACGATGCAAACAGACTATTTTTTCTTTTTCTTTTTTCCATCGGGGATATATCTCTTTTTCTTAATCTTACGTTTCAATATCTTTGAATCGTCGCCCAGATTTTGAGCCTCAATCCAACAATCAAGTGCACGTTCAATGTCGCCACACATGGCAAATATGTCGCCACAATGACTATACTCCACCGCACTCTTTTCGTTATCAATAAGCATTAGTTTCTCGGCATACGCTTTTGCCTCCTCGTAACGTTGTTGCTTGAAAAGTATCCACATATATGTATCTACATAAATAGGATTTTCGGGTTCCTCTTTTATCGTCTTATAGCTCATCTCCTCGGCACGCACAAGGTTACTGTCGTCAAGAGCAAGATAGTAGGCATAATTATTCAACACCACAATGTTACGCGGATTGTAGACGAGCGCCGAATCGTAAGCTTCGAGAGTCGCCTTATTATTGCCAAGTTCATGTTCTGTATCTCCCACAAGGGTGAAAAGCTCGGATATGAGCTCGGCTTTTGTATCCTCACCACGTTTTTTTAGACCAGTGCGGAATGTGGCAAGTGCCTCTTCGGGACGCTTCATCTGGTAGCAGGCTATGCCACGATAGTAGTAGAGCTGCAACATCTCGGGATTGTATAGAATTGCTGTGTCTGCACGTGTGATAATGTCTGCATAGTCTCTGCGACTAATGGCATAACTGAGTAACTGTAACTGCGCCATTCTGTTCTCGGGTTCATACTCCAATATTTTTTGAAGCAATGGAGATATATGTTTCTCAGAAGCGCCTTTCATTGTCAGCCATTGAGCATATATTGTAATGACTGAAAGTTGGTTACCGGGTAGTGCTTTCAAGCGTTCGCATATCCCTGAGATAAAAAGGCTGTCGCCACCAGACTCTTCTAACCTGTTTATTGTTTTCAGAAGAAGTTCGGAACGGTTAGAAGCAGAGAGTTTCTCATTAAGCAGTAATTGTTCAAGACTTTGTTTCAAAAGAGAATCCTCGTCCTGCTCATCGTAATAATTAACCAAGCCCACTTGTGCTTCCACATTGTCTGGTTCCTGCGATAGCACCTCCTTGTATATCTTATAAGCACTTGTATAGTTGCCGTTACTTAGATAGACATTGCCTTTATAGACTTTATAGGTAATATCATCGGGATGTTCAACCACAAGTTTTTCCATCTCTTTGAGCGCCAATACGCTATCAGGCATTTGCAGACAGAGGTTGTACTTTTGCATACTAATCTGTTCCGATTTTCCCTCTTTTAGTTCATAACTGTTTAAGGCTGCCAAAGCCTTTTCGTAATCCTGGCGTTCGGCGTGGTAACCGGCTATAATAAGATAGAGTTCGCTATTGGTAGGAAAGTCGGCAGCCATAGCCTCGTAGACTAAAAGAGCATCATCGCTCTGCCCGTTATTCTCGTATGCCGTGGCTAGTATCTGTCTGTACCAGAAATTTTTGGGTTCACGTTTCACTGCCTCTTGCATCATATCAAGCGCTTCATTCTTTTTACCTAAATACATATAGTAGGTAGAGAGTTCGAAAAGCAGTGCGGGAGAGGTTGGGTCGATGGTGGCACAATGCTCAAACATTTCAAGGGCTGCATCGTGAGCCCCTTGTTCCTTCAACGACAAGGCCTGAAGATAGTAATAATCAAATGCACGCTGGCGACGCAATGTATCGGATGGTAACACCTCCTGAGCTATTATACAATGGGGCGACAGGGCCGCCACCATTGCCACAAACATACTTATGATTATTATTTTCAATTTATTCATCCTTGCGTTTTATACTTATACACCTGTATGTCCAAAGCCTCCTGCTCCACGCTCGGTGACATCAAGAGTATCTACCTCTGCCCACTCGGCACGCTCGTGACGAGCTATCACCATCTGCGCGATGCGTTCACCATCGGTTATTTCAAAAGGGGCATCGGAAAGATTTACAAGGATTACACCTATCTCACCACGATAATCAGCATCTATAGTACCGGGAGTATTAAGTACTGTAATGACTTTTTTAAGAGCAAGGCCACTACGGGGGCGCACCTGAGCTTCGTAGCCCTCTGGAAGAGCCATAAAAAGTCCGGTAGGAACAAGCACGCGCTGCAAGGGTTGAAGCACAATGGGAGCATCTATGTTTGCTCTCAAATCGACACCTGCAGAAAGCGCTGTAGCATACTGAGGTAAGGGGTGTTTAGATTTATTTATTATTTTTATTTCCATTTTTAATATGTTTGAATTTTATTTTTAGTATGTATCTATTCATCAACACTACTGCTAATGATTATATTATGCGAAAATAGTAATTAATTATCGTTTTCCGGTCCTTCTTTCATCTTTTTTAAGATTGCTGAGATTAAAATTTACTGCATCGGCAAGTTTCTTGTAAAAAAAACGAAGTGGGTGTCTCAAAGTTTATTTTGACACACCCACTTATTGTGTATTTCATTTTCAGCTTTGTGCCTTGCCTTCGGGGTAAAAGACCTTATGCGCTCCGGTTTTAAGCTCTATCGACCAAGGATTTTCTTTGGCAAACGATTCGATATATCTCAAACGCTTCTCCTCTATTATCTCGTCGACGGCAATAAGGATTCCTGTCTCTTCCACATTTCCAAAATCGGTATTTACGGCTGTGCCGAACATACGCATGGTAGGAGACAAACCCATATAAGCATTAACCAATGGGGGAATGGTATAACCCAATGCGCGAATTTCGCGGTTGAGAATTTTATAGTCGTCAACAAATGCTTCTTCGCTGAAGAGAGCCTCGAGGACCTTCTCGTCGGTCTCAAGCTGCAATGGCGCCATGGGGACAATAAGTTTATCGGGATCGGCAAAATGCTTTTTCAAGAAGTAGAGTATCATGTCTCTTCCTTGTTTGTGATACGAGGGATACATTGTCACCTTACCGAAAAGATATTTTATATTGGGAAGTACCACGGTAAGCGCTCCCAAACCATCCCACAGATTATCAAGTGCAAACAAACTCTTTGAACCCATTCTTGTAGACTGGTATTCAAGTGTAACGAATGAACGACCCAATTCAACAGTCACAGGAAGAATCTCTTCGATGAAACGCTTGGAAAAGTGGAACATATTGTGCGCAGTGGCAAGTATAGGTGTGCCGTCCTCGTTAAAGCGCACATCGGAACCACTGATAAAGCGATAACCGCCAATAATGTCGTTGGCATCGGGGTTCCATACAATGAGCTGTTTGTAGGGGTTTTCCATAGTGTCGAACTCATCGATATCTACCGACAAGCCTGTGCCACCACCTGCCGCACGAAATGCAATCTCACGCAAACGACCTATCTCACGCATCACGTTGGGAGAATCGAATGCTGTCAGCACATATATTTCGTTGTTGCTGCGATGTGTGAAACGCAAACGTTTATCTTCGGTTAGTTCGGCTTTCAACAGTTCTTTAGGAACCGGAGCAATAATCTCTTCCATGCGATATTCTTTATTTTTGTCCGTTTAGAGAATACACCACATCTTGAACATATTGTGCCCATTCGCCCGGTCTCTTTGAGTTGTCGAATGTTTGCCAAGATATTGGTTTGCCTATGGTTACTTTGAAATTTTTCCCTCTGTTCTTGAACATCTCATCTGCCAAATAGAGCATGGCGATGTTGAACTTTATACCCAACATCTTGTTCACATTTGCCAAATTATAAAAAAAATCGGAGTTGCGTCCTTCAAAGTGAATAGGCACTATATCTCTTTGTGTTTGTATGCTTTTAGTTATAAATGTTTTCTTCCACTCGAGGTCGCGAATTACACCGTTCTGACGACGCGAACAGATGCCCGCAGGGAACATCAGTATGTGATTGTCCGAACGAAATGCTTCGTCCACCTGACGAGGAAGATTTTTAGCCTGACGACCTGTCTTGTTTATGGGAATAAAGAGCGATTTCAATTGGGGAATGTTCATCAGCAGGTCGTTAACAAGATATTTTATTTTCTCGTCATAGTGCTTGCCAAGTATCATTCCGAGACCCATACCGTCAAGCGCACCCAACGGGTGATTACTTACAAAAGTGCACAAACCCTCTGAGGGCAGATTTTCCATTCCATCTACCTCGAAAGAGTTATCGAAAAAGCGAAAAAAATCTTCAATAAATTCCACTCCAAACCTATCTTGCTCATTCTCAAGAAAGCCGTTCAATTCTTCTTGATGGACAATTTTTTTTAGGTATGAGACAAGGAAACTTGGCACATAGCGCGCCTTTTTTCCTGCTTTGGAGGCAAGAATTGCATCAATATCTATAAGCATTTTTTCGCTCATCGTCTCGTTTCTTTTCTATTGTGTCTGTTTAAAGCACCTTTTCAGCCATTTTATCATGCAAATGTAGAATATATTTTTTATATAACGAAATTTTAACATATAAAATAAGGGCGGTCTATTGTTAATGACCGCCCTTATCTCTGTTCATCTCTACGAAACTATAGTTTTAATCTACAGCTTCGGCTGATGCATTGATATCTTTAGTTATCGCTATCGTCTTCTTTATCTGAGAAGTCCAACACATTTTTCTTGTTTGCAACGATACGTTCGTAATCCTCTTTCGAGCCTACAACAAGACGCTGGAACTCACGCTGACCTGTACCTGCTGGTATAAGGTGACCGATGATTACGTTCTCTTTCATACCAAGTAGGTTGTCGCTCTTCATGTTGATAGCCGATTCGTTGAGTACCTTTGTAGTCTCCTGGAACGATGCTGCTGACATGAAACTTGTTGTCTGCAATGCTGCACGTGTGATACCTTGAAGTATCTGTGTAGAGGTTGCAGGAACTGCATCGCGTGACACAATTTGCTTGAGGTCGCGACGTTTCAGCATACTATTTTCGTCACGGAGTTTACGTGCGGTTACAATCTGGCCGGGCTTAAGATTCTCTGAATCGCCTGCATCGACTATAACTTTCTTACCCCATATGCGGTCGTTCTCCTCCTGGAACTCTAATTTGTCAACCACTTGCATCTCGAGGAAGCGTGTATCACCGGGTTCGTTGATTTGCACCTTGCGCATCATCTGACGAACAATGATTTCGAAGTGCTTATCGTTAATCTTAACACCCTGCGAGCGGTATACATCCTGTGCCTCGTTAACAATGTACTCCTGAACTGCGGTAGGTCCTTTGATAGCAAGAATGTCAGACGGGGTGATTGCACCATCCGAGAGGGGGGTTCCAGCACGTACATAGTCGCCATCCTGTACAAGTATCTGTTTTGAAAGAGCTACAAGATATTTCTTGACATCGCCAACTTTGGGAGTAACAACAATCTCGCGGTTACCACGTTTAACCTTGCCCATTGAAATCTCACCATCGATTTCAGATACGACAGCGGGGTTAGAGGGATTACGAGCCTCGAACAGCTCTGTTACACGGGGCAGACCACCGGTGATGTCACCGGCATTACCGAAGACGCGAGGTATTTTCACAAGAACATCACCGGCTTTGAGCAGTTGCGTGTTCTCTATCACTACGTGACCACCCACGGGGAGGGTGTAGGTATGAAGTGTGTTGCCCTCCTCGTCGAGGATGTGAACGGTAGGTATCTTGTTCTTGTCACGTGACTCAATGATGACAATCTCGTGCAAGCCTGTACTTTCGTCAGTCTCAACCTTATATGTGACATTCTCTATTACAGAGTCGAATTCTACGCGACCTGCAACTTCGGTAACGATTACCGCGTTGAAGGGGTCCCATGTTGCGACTACCTTTCCGGGTTCTACGAGGTCGTCCTCAGAAGCATAAAGCTTAGAACCGTAGGGGATGTTGTGCGTAGAGAGTGCTATACCTGTGTTTACATCGATGAAGCGAACCTCGCTGAGTCGGCTAACTACAATCTTAACAGGTGAACCATCTGCCTCTACTGCATCTACTGTACGCAACTCTTCGAATTTCACACGTGATGCATGTTTAGCCTTGATGCTTGCATCGGCTGCGATATTGGCAGCAGTACCACCGGCGTGGAAGGTACGAAGTGTAAGCTGTGTACCGGGCTCACCGATAGACTGTGCTGCAATGACACCGACTGCCTCGCCCTTCTCGACCATGCGGCTGGTAGCGAGGTTACGTCCGTAACATTTTGCACACACGCCGTGTTTAGACTCACAAGTGAGCACTGAACGTATCTCGACGCTCTCGATGGGTGAATTTTCGATAGCCTCGGCAATAGCCTCTGTAATGAGCTCGCCTGAAGCTACAAGCAACTCGCCTGTTACAGGGTCGATGACATCGTGAACAGATACACGACCGAGGATGCGCTCGCTGAGTGTAGAGATTACCTCGTCGTTGTTTTTGAGAGCTGTACATACAAGTCCGCGCAATGTGCCGCAATCCTCCTCGTTGATGATTACGTCGTGAGAAACGTCAACAAGACGACGTGTAAGATAACCGGCGTCGGCTGTCTTAAGAGCTGTATCGGCAAGACCCTTACGAGCACCGTGTGATGAGATAAAGTACTCAAGCACCGAAAGTCCCTCTTTAAAGTTAGAAAGAATAGGGTTCTCAATAATCTGTGCACCTTCAGCACCTGCTTTCTGGGGCTTAGCCATAAGACCACGCATACCCGAGAGCTGACGAATCTGGTCTTTAGAACCACGGGCACCCGAGTCGAGCATCATGTAAACCGAGTTAAAGCCTTGGTCATCGGCCGAAATTGTCTTCATCAGCACATTTGCAAGGTCGGCATTAACGTGTGTCCACTCGTCGACAACTTTATTATAACGCTCCTTATCGGTGATAAGACCGAGGTTATACTCTGCGAGAATTTCCTCAACCTTTTCGTTACCCTTACGCACGAGTTCTTCCTTCTCTTTAGGGATGATAACGTCGTCGAGGTTGAACGAAAGACCACCTTTGAACGCCATCTGGTAACCGAGGTTCTTGATTCCATCGAGGAACTCTGCCGAACGAGCAACGCCAACTCGTTTGATAACCTCGCTGATGATGTCGCGAAGCGATTTCTTTGAAATTATTTTGTTCACAAATCCCATTTCGCGGGGAACAATCTGGTTGACAATTACACGTCCTACAGATGTCTCGCGAATGACATTGATGTAGTTGCCATTCTCGTCGCAGTCCTCCACAAGCACCTTTACGGGAGCGTGGATGTCTACACGACCTTGGTTGTACGCAATGAGCGCCTCTTCGGGACCATAGAATGTCATTCCATGACCTTTGGCACCCTCACGCAGTTTGGTAATATAATAGAGTCCGAGTACCATATCCTGTGAAGGTACGGCAATAGGAGCACCATTTGAAGGGTTGAGTATGTTGTGTGACTGCAACATCAACATCTGAGCCTCAAGTACTGCTTCGTTGCTCAAGGGGAGGTGAACAGCCATCTGGTCACCGTCGAAGTCGGCGTTGAACGCAGTACATGCAAGTGGGTGCAACTGAATAGCTTTACCCTCAATCATCTTGGGCTGGAATGCCTGAATACCCAGACGGTGAAGTGTCGGCGCACGGTTGAGCAATACGGGGTGACCTTTCATTACGTGCTCAAGGATGTCCCAGATAACGGGCTCGCGACGATCTACAATCTTCTTAGCAGATTTCACGGTCTTAACAATGCCACGTTCAATGAGTTTACGTATGATGAATGGTTTGTAGAGCTCTGCAGCCATAAGTTTGGGCAGACCGCACTC
>JAFTTA010000031.1 GCA_017467015.1 Bacteroidaceae bacterium | reverse complement strand
TCATAAATGCCATTTGTTCAGGGAAGTTTATGGTCCACAAAAACAGAAGCGACAGGGTAAAAAGGAGCAGCATACCGATTGTTATTATTTTAGTGGTCTTGCTCCATGTGCATGGGAATGAAACGGTGGTGTTTGTTGTCATAGCAGTTGCATTTTAATATTACGAAGTAAAGATAGCGTAAAAACTAAAAAATAAGTAAATACTTTATTTATTTCTACCATTTACGTCGCGGTTAATTCATGTTAATTTCCGGGAACTTCAATGAATAAACTTCCGTAATGATGGGCCAGGCAGAAAGTATCTGATGTAAAGCGAATATTACACAAAGGAAAGGATATATCGTCTTTTCTTGAAAGTAAATATTATTTACACAATAGCTGTAAACGGGGGAAATTTAGAAAATTCGTCAGAATTTAAAATTTCGGTACTTATATCGGATTGAAGAAAAATATTCGATTCTCGCGAAATAGGGTGTTTTTCAGATTTTAGAGAGAAATGGTTACTCAACCAAATAAAAATTTTAAATTTGCAGAATGAAAGTTTGCAAACCATAAAAACTATATAAAAGAACCATGCGCGTTGACATACTAACTACATTTCCCGAAATGATGGAGAGTTTCTTCAACACCTCCATACTCGGAAGAGCACAAAAAAAAGGGCATGCAGAAATTGTTTTACACAATTTAAGAGATTATACAACTGATAAACATCGTAAAACTGACGACTATCCTTTTGGAGGATGCGCCGGATTGGTGATGAAAATAGAGCCTATCGACCGTTGTATAACAGAGCTTAAGTCGCAAAGAGAGTACGATGAGGTCATTTACACCTCGCCCGATGGGCATAAATTCGACCAGCCGATGGCAAATTCACTCTCTATGACGCAAAATTTGATATTTCTTTGCGGACATTACAAAGGTGTCGACCACAGAGTACGCGAACACTTGATTACTAAGGAAATAAGCATTGGAGATTTTGTTTTGACAGGTGGCGAATTGGCAGTGATGACTATTTGCGATGCGGTCATTCGCCTAATTCCGGGGGTTTTAGGTGATGAAACATCAGCATTGTCCGACTCATTCCAGGACAATTTGCTTGCTCCGCCTGTTTACACACGCCCGGCAGACTACAATGGATGGCGTGTGCCCGACGTGCTTCTCTCAGGTCACGAGGCAAACATACGCAAATGGGAGTTTGAACAGTCGATGGAACGCACAAAATTGCTCCGTCCCGACCTATTGAAATAGTAATCAATATTTACAACGACCTATTTTGTATATATTTGTAAATATAAATTGGTGCAAAATTTACAAATATCACGCAAATAGAATTGTATTTAATTTTGTAAACTTAAATAAATCCGATTTATTATTGCTATATCTTATTATTATTTTACATTAATACATTTACAAAAATAAATCGTCGCAAAATATTGATATATAAACAAATAAAAAGCAGCAAAGGAAATCCAATGCTGCTTTTTTGTCATTTTGTAATGCTCTTACAATTGTAAACCACCTATAATTTCATCTACTGAAGAGAAATTGTGACGGCGGAGATAATCCTCGATATAATCGACTATCTCACCGGTGACAGCAGGATTCATGAAATTGGCAGTACCCACCTCTATGGCAGAAGCGCCGGCAAGCAGGAATTCAATGGCATCCTTACCATTGGTGATGCCACCCATGCCCACTACGGGGATTTTCACAGCCTTAGCCACCTGCCATACCATACGCAGAGCGATGGGCTTAACAGCAGGGCCGCTCATACCGCCTGTAACAGTGGAGAGAATGGGGCGTCGCTTTTCAGAGTCAATAGCCATACCCAGCAGAGTGTTGATGAGCGACACACTGTCGGCACCGGCACCCTCAACAGCACGAGCTATTTCTGTGATATCAGTGACATTGGGCGAGAGCTTGACAATCAATGTCTTGGGATACACCTTGCGCACTGCGCTCACAACCTCGGCTGCAGACGCAGCCTGAACACCGAAAGCCATACCTCCCTGCTTGACATTGGGGCAGGAGATATTCAGCTCTATTCCGGGAATGCCATCGAGCTCGGCAACCTTCTCGGCACAAGCCACATAGTCCTCTATGCAGGCACCCGATACATTCACAAGCACATTGGTCTTGAAATCTTTCAGCTGCGGATATATATTCTCTGCAAAATAATCTACGCCTTTGTTCTGCAAACCCACCGCATTGAGCATTCCCATAGGAGTCTCAGCACTACGCGGATAGGGGTTGCCTTCGCGTGCCTTCAGCGTTGTACCTTTAACGATGAAGCCACCCAATTTATTGAGGTCCACAAAATCTGCAAATTCCAGACCATATCCGAAAGTTCCCGATGCAGTCATCACGGGATTCTTCAGGTGGAGTCCACCTATTTTTACATCAGTCTTTACCATTTTAGTTCGTCTATTGAAAATACAGGTCCTTCAGTACACACACATCGATGTCCCTCCTTGGTGTCTTCCACGCAGCAGAGACAAGCTCCCAGCCCGCAAGCCATCTTGTTCTCAAGCGACACTTCGCATGCAATGCCATTCTGCTTTGCATACTTGGCCACAGCCATCATCATAGGTTTGGGACCGCAGGTATAAATCTTATCAAACTTCTCATTCAGCACAGAATGGTTAGTAACAAAACCTTTTTCGCCCAGCGAACCATCCTCTGTTGTATATTCCACACGCCCCAGAGCTTCAAACTCGTCTCTTCTGTACAAGTCGTCTTTCTTTCTGGCGCCAATGAGGAATGTAAAATCGTAACCCGCTTTCTTAAGCTCGGCACCAAGATGATACAACGGGGCAGAACCGACACCGCCACCTACCAGCAGCAGCCTCTTGCCTGTGTCGCCATCAATACCGAAACCGTTGCCCAAAGGCAGCAGAGTGTTCACCTTGTCGCCAACTTTAACATTGGCAAGCTTTTTTGTACCTTCACCAACCACCTGCACAAGGAAACCTATCTCGTTTTTCTCAACATCGAGAGAGTGTATAGAGATAGGTCGTCTGAGAATAAGCCCTTGAGTATCATCAATTCGCAATTCGGCAAATTGTCCGGGCTTACATTCAGGAAGCGGTTTTTCGTCAGTCATAACCAACAGTACACATGTGCTGTTAACCTGTTGCACACATTTTACCGTCAAATCGGACAAATACTTCTTCATATATACCTTATTTATTAAAATCATTCACTGATGCGAAGATAACACAAAGCATCCAAAAGACAAAGAAGCTGTTTTGAATTTTTCAAAACAGCTTCTGAAATCTAAGGTAAAATGTATCTTCTACTTTTTCTCCGGCACAAAAGTTTCATATGTACCATTATTATAAAAGATTTTTATCTCTTTAATGCGTCTGGTAGCATCTGTTTTCAGCGTAATATCAGCCGGAACGTTCTCTTTATTTTCACATTCTACAATGGACGCCGATGTAGCAGAACTTTTTTGAGGTGCTGCCTCCATGCGCGTTTCGCGAACAGTCACAGAAGAGATAACATTTTTATCCCGCGCCATATTTGCATGCACCTCAGAAGGCTCAGGCTCAACTTCCATCAAAGAAGGAAACAGAGTGGTGGCAACCTTCTGCATAGGCGCTTCACTTGACGCCATTGAGGAGACATCAGCGTCATCTACAGCAGTATTTTGGGATACATCAGGCAAGTGAGGAGGTTCACCTATGCCCATAAACAGCCATCCCACATTTACCTCGGGAAATGCGAGAGAAATTTTCTGCATAATCTCGTAACTAGGTTTATTCCTGCTACTTAGAATATGCGACACAGATGCGCGCTGAATGCCTGTCTTGTCGGCAAACTGCGATGGTGTCAACATATATAAATTTATCAGATATTCTATCCTTTCGCGATCGCTCATAAGTTTATAAATGATACATTTTTAATTGTGATACAAATGTAATCATAAAATATTTTGTAAACAAATATATCTACATCAAACATATGTAAATTTTAGAAATTACAAATGTTTCACGTAAAAAATTATGTGAATTTCAAAATTATTTATACATCTATGCTAAGCTATTAGGTAGATATTACTTTAAGCTTTTCATCTGTTTTATTTCATTTATAACCTATTATATAGATAGTATTATGCTAAAAATAGTAAATATACGGATTTTTACGAGATACGAGTGCAAAAAACCACAAATCGCCTTTAACAACAAAGTTACATAATATTGATAAGCAACGCATTATGCACATTGATTGTATTTTGTATATTTGACGAATACAAAATATACAATTTTTTCTTTTCGTATGACAAAAACACGCATATTTATTCTGTTTACAAAAATAGCACCTCATTTTACAAAGGTCACACCACCCTATTGCATTTTGTGTATTTTACATTTGTATCAATTCACAAAATACATAGGTGAAACGATTTAATAAATTGAAATTAATGGAATATTTGCCTACGATTGCACAAGCAAGAATAAATTATTGAAATCTCAGAGGATTAGAATTCACACATGTTAATGGAAATCAATACATTAAAACAGAAAAAGCGTGTTTAAAATTTCATCAATCCACGAAAAACAAAGATAAAGCAGTGCCAAAATAACTTTGGTACTGCTTCCTAGAAATTAAACTGCTATGGAAAATCAGTGAAGTATAAAAAAGAGAAGTTCTTTCATTATTTCCGCATCCGGAACAGTTATTGCATCTGCACCTTTGGAACGAGCATCAGCCAAACGAATTTGGTGCAAAATCTGCATCACATGAACAGCACGATAGTTCTTCATGGCAGTGATATAGTCGCCTACCCCCCATGCCGACTTAAGACCGAGGTATGCAGCCACTCCCCTTTCACTCTTGTCTGGCGCATAATACGCCATCATCACATTTGAGAAAAATCCGAACAAAATAGCAAGAGTCAACTGAATAGGATTTTTTTTGGGATTACTGGCGAAATAATTAATAATTTTATTCGCTTTATAGACATCCTTTCTAACCAATGCGCTTTGCAATTCAAAGTTGTTATACTCCTTACTGATGCCGATATTCTCCTCCACAAGTTCCGGAGTAATCGTCTGTGAATCCTCCGGTAAAGCCAAGCAAAGTTTGTCAATCTCCCCAGCTATGCGACTCAAATCGGCACCGATGGACTCACAAATCATAAGCACCGTCTTTGCATCTGCCACCACTCCCTTGCCACGCATATAATTGTTTACAAAAGCAGGCAACTGTTCATCCTTCAGTTTCTTGAACTCAAGCACCACTCCAGCTTTCTCAAGTTCGGCAACAATCTTCTTTCTTTTATCCAGCGAACCATTCTTATGAGCAAATACAAGCACCGTTGTGGGCTGCGGATGCTTCAGATAGCTCGACAAGGCATCTGTGTTTTTCAACTGCTGAGCCTCTTTCACAATAATGACCTGTCTTTCTGCCATCATAGGAAAGCTACGCGCCGCATCTACCACCGCATCCATAGTGGTATCGAGTCCGTATAGAACAGTTTGGTTAAAGCCACGTTCATCCTCAGGAAGAGCGTGCTCGGCAATATACTCCGTAAGTCGGTCGGTATAAAAACCCTCCTCACCCATCAGATAGTAAACGGGATGATAAACACCCTTCTTCAGCTCAGAAAAGATAGATTCATATGTATATTTAGCCATAAACAAAGGGAAATTAACAACTGTCTCGCAAAAATAACTAACTTTGCAAAACCCAAATCTATGCAAAGATACAAAATGTCAGCATTAAACCTCCCTAAATACGACACAAAAATAATCGAAGAGGATGGAAAACCACACATCTTCGACATTCTTCGCCGCACATACGTCACTCTCACCCCCGAAGAATGGGTGCGCCAGCACTTTGTGCACTACCTCATTTCGCACAAAGGATACCCCGCCTCGCTCATGGCAAACGAAACAGCAATCAATCTGAATAAAATAAAGCTAAGATGCGACACTATTGTCTACGACAAAAACCTTACACCGAAGGTTATAATAGAGTACAAAGCACCGAATATAGCAATCAACCAAAATGTATTTTCACAAATAGCCCGATATAATCTTGTTTTAAAAGTTGATTACCTAATCATCAGCAATGGTATAAAGCACTATTGCTGCAAAATGGACTACACAGAAAACAAGTACACATTTCTGCCAGACATTCCCGACTACAACAATATTATTGGCAATAATAAATAAATAAATATGCCGATAAAGCATCTGTTAAAAAAGATAAAACAATAAAATTATTTTTACATTCGTCATAGTAAAAATTCAAATCTTTTTTATATATTTGCCAAAATGGTGGAAACAGAGAGAACATAACATCAAATCTCCATATTTAAACAAATATAAACCAAAGTATCATACTATGAAGAAATTTTTACTCTCACTGCTGTTGCTGGCAGGAGCAATGCTCCCCACTACAGCCCAACAACGCAGCGAAGCAGAGGCTGAAGCAATTGCCAAAGCTTTCATGCAAAACAACGGGTACGACTTCAAAATCACAAAGTCTGCCAAAGTAAACAAAATTCGCACCGACAAAGAGGCAGAAATCACACCCTACTACATCTTCAACGACACAGAAAAGGGTGGCTACGTAATTGTCGGCGGACAGGCAGCAATGAGCGACATCCTCGCCTACTCCTATGAAGACTGCTTCGATACCGACGACATGCCCCCTGCAGCAAAAATGTGGCTCGACCTCTACGCTGCTACCGCAAAACAAGCAGCCGACTACCCCGAGCAGTCAATGGCCGAGAAGAAAGCAGCAGCCAAAGCTTTCAGAGCAAGTGGTTTCTCACGTCGTCAGAATGTATACCCCTTGCTTGGCGAAATCAAATACAACCAAGGCTCACCATACAACATTCTTTGCCCCCGCCTCACAGAAGTAACAATACAAGGCGGCAGGAAGAATGTAAGCACCAGCAGAGCCGTAACAGGTTGTACACAGACAGCCATGGCTATGGTTATGCGTTACTGGAAATGGCCCGTACGTCCCAAAGGCCAGAAAACCTACACATTCAACTACGACTCTATCATCAACAAGGATGCAAACACTACCATCACTGGTAAATATACCCTTGGTATCAACTTCAACGAGGAGCCTGCTTATGATTGGGACAACATGCTCCCCCGTTACGAAAGTGTAAGCCGCGTATCCGACGCTGCCCTCAGAGCAAAGCAAGACACAGCCGTAGCTCGTTTGATGCTTCACTGCGGTATTTCAAATGGTGCGGGTTATGGTCTCGGTGGTACCGGTGCAGGTCTCTACCCCTCTGGACTTGTTGACTATTTCGGTTATGCCAATGACTACATCAGTGATTCATATGGCAACTACAGAACAAAAGGCGATGACGCTTATCGCGAAATGCTTGCCGACGAACTCAGCAATGGACGTCCCATCTGGGCAGCAGGCTCAAGCGATGGTGGTGCTCACTCATATGTATGCGATGGATTCGACCTTAACGGACTCTTCCACTTCAACCTCGGTTGGAACGGTGGCAGCAACGGTTACTATGAGGTTGCTCCCAACCCCCAAGTGCCCTATGGTCAAGGTATGTGGTTCCACAGAAACATTCACCCTGTAGGACGTTACACCCCCAGCGACCCCCTAAGACGCGTAGTGATGGAAGCAGGTCTCGGCGACTGGAACACACAAGGCAAGAACATTATCAGCGCATGGAAAGGACTTGTAAGCAACAGCAAATATGGCGAAAGCATCATCCCCATCGCAACCGCCGACACTGTAGAAGAGGCAGAGAACTACCTCCCCGGACTTAGCGGCATCACAGACGGATTGCTCCTCGACCGTTGCGACACACTTTCTAAGACAATTGCAGGCAAAGCAATCTCACAGACTCTAATGACCAACGCCTACCTTGAACGCTACAATGTCGTAT
>JAFTTA010000004.1 GCA_017467015.1 Bacteroidaceae bacterium | reverse complement strand
GAGAAAAGTTGCCACAGATATTGAACCGGATTATCCCAAGTTTCAGTAACTTATAAAAAATATGTTTGAAACTATGTGGAATTCCGAAGGAATAGGTCTTGCCGCTCCTCAAATTGGTCTTCCCATTAGTTTGGTTGTTATAGACCTCGATCCCCTTGCCGAGGATTATCCCGAATATAAGGATTTTCGCCGCGTGTACATCAATGCGCACATAATTGAAACATCTGAGGATACTGTATCCATGGAAGAGGGTTGTCTCAGTGTTCCCGGCATCCACGAAAAAGTGAGCCGTCCTACACGTATCAGAGTGCAGTATCTTGATGAGAATATGCAGGAGCACGACGAATGGGTGGAAGGTTTTCTTGCCCGTGCCATGCAGCATGAGTTCGACCATCTCGAAGGTAAAGTCTTCGTAGACCGCCTGAGCCCTCTGCGTCGCCAGATGAACAAGAATCGCTTGATGAATTTGTTGCGGGGTAAAGCTCATTGCACATATAAGACAAAGAGAATCTTGAAATGAGGTATCTGAGAGCTCTTTTTACAATATTTCTCCTGTGCATCGCAGTTGTAGCAAAGTCGCAGCTCAATACTGAGCGCGTGATGCTTATTGGACGAAATGCCTTGTACTTCGAGGATTATGTGCTCTCTATCAAATATTTTAATATGGTGATAGGTGTTCGCCCAAATTTGAGCGAGCCCTATTTCTTTCGTGGTCTTGCCAAGTATAATCTTGATGATTATAAAGGTGCATCTGATGATCTTACTCTGTCGATAAGCAAAAATCCTTATGTCTCGAAGTCGTACCAGCTTCGAGGTCTTTGTCGTGTTTTTATGGAGCAATACGATAGTGCCGAGAGTGACTTCAGGCGCGCAATCCATTATGAGCCTCAGAATGTCGGGGTGTGGAACAATCTTGTGCTTTGTGTCATGCAACGCGAACGCTGGGACGAAGCCGACCTTTTGCTCGACTCAGTAATGCAAATTGCTCCGCGTAATTCGGATGTTTATCTGAAGCGTATGCAGGTGGCTATAAAAAAAGGTGACACCATTGCTGCACGTAAATGGGTGGACGAGGCTGTGAGACTCGATAGCTATTCTGCTGATGTTTATCAGGCTCGTGCCATGCTATTTGCTCAGACCGAGGATTATCCTGCTGCCGAAGAGGATATGAACAGGGCTATCGAACTGATGCCTACTCGTAGTGGATATTATATAAATAGGGCATTGGTGAGGTATTATCGTGAAAATCTCCGTGGAGCTATGTCGGATTACGATCTTGCACTCACTGCCGACCCGGACAATCTTCTCGGATATTACAACCGAGGTCTTTTGAGAGCGCAGGTAGGCGATGATAATAGGGCTATAGAGGATTTTGATTATGTGCTTAGGGAAGATGCCGAGAATTTGCTCGCGCGTTTCAATAGGGCATTGCTAAGGGATAAGACCGGTGATGTGAAAGGGGCTATTGAGGATTATTCGTTGGTTTTAAACGAGTATCCCAATTTTGAATATGGCTATCAATGCCGTGCTGCTGCACGTCGCAAAATAGGGGATGAAAAAGGGGCTTTGGACGACGAAACGTGGTTGCTGAAATATCAGTTGGCGCAATATACCAATGCCGGAAAGGGCAACAACGCTGAGAAAGATTCTATGCAGACTGATGAAAAGATCCGCAAAAATTCAGACAGGAATGTGCGTAAGTATAATAGGATGGTTGTTGCCGATGATGGAAATTCAAAACAATACACAACTGAGTATCGTGGCAAGGTGCAAAATCGCAATGTAGATGTTCAACTTGAGCCTATGTTTGCATTGACATATTATGAGAAACCACGTGATGTGGGTAAGGCATTGCACTACTATAAACCTTTGGCCGATATTAATAGCCGTAAATTGTTCCCACATACCTTGTTGCTGACAAACGACGAGCGTGGATTGAGTGAAAATGAGGTTCAGCGTCATTTCGATGATATAAATATACGTTCAAAATATATTGTGGATGATGCTGAGAATATTTCGCACCGTATGTCGCGTGCGTTGGATTTCTCGTTGGTGCAGGATTTTACTTCTGCTATGAATGACTTGAACGAAGCGCTTGCCATGGAGGGGGATTTGTGGCTTGTTTACTTTATGCGGGCAACCGTCAGGTGTAAACTCCTGGAGACTGAGGAACTTAATAAAAATATTGATGATAAAAATTCTTTTTGGGAGGCTTCTGTAAAAAATAATCTTCCTAATATAAATTATCATCTTGTGAGGAATGATTTGACTCAGGTTATTACGCTTATGCCTGATTTTGAATATGCTTATTTCAATCGTGGTAATGTGTTTGTGAAGCTTGCCGATTTTAAATCAGCTGTTGTAGACTATAGCGAAGCAATAAAACTTGATAATGCTTTCGCTGAGGCTTATTTCAATCGTGGCTTGGCGTATATATATTTAGGTAAAACGGCAGAAGGTATTGCTGATTTGAGCAAGGCGGGTGAATTGGGGCTCTATTCGGCATATAACATTATTAAGCGTTTTAAGGATAAATAATTTTGTATTGCACTCGGCTTGCACTATCTTTTGATAAAATAGGCTACGCCTCGGGATAAAAAATAAATGAATTTATTTTGTTCTCCACTCGGCTTGCACTATCTTTTGATAAAATAGGCTGCGCCTCGGGATAAAAAATAAAAGAATTTATATTGTATTGCACTCGGCTTGCACTATCTGTTCATAAAATAGGCTGCGCCTCGGGATAAAAAATAAATGAATTTATTTTGTTCTCCACTCGGCTTGCACTATCTTTGCAAACTAAATGAAAATAAATATATAGAATATGATTAAGATAACATTTCCTGATGGTTCTGTGCGTGAATATGAGAATGGAACTACAGGATTGCAGATAGCTAAAAGTATCAGTTCGCGCTTGGCTGATGATGTCCTTGCATGTAGCGTGAATGGCGAAGTGTGTGATATTAATGCTGCTATAAATGAGGATGCCTCCTTGGTGCTTCATAAGTGGGACGACGCTGAGGGTAAACGTGCTTTCTGGCATACTAGTGCTCACCTGCTTGCCGAGGCTTTGCAAGAGCTTTATCCCGGAATTCAGTTTGGTATTGGTCCCGCCATTGAGAATGGTTTCTATTATGACGTGGATGCCGGTGACGCTGTTATTAAAGAGGAAAGCCTTGCTGCCATAGAGAAGAAAATGGTTGAGCTTGCAGCTAAAAAATCGGAACTTGTGCGTCAGGAAATTTCAAAAGAGGATGCAATGAAGTTCTTTGGTGACAAAGGACAAGAGTATAAATGTGAACTTATAAGCGAACTTGAGGATGGTACTATTACTACGTATACTCAAGGTGCGTTTACCGACTTGTGTAAAGGTCCTCATATTGCATCTACGGCTCCCATCAAGGCTATTAAATTGCTTTCTGTGGCAGGTGCTTATTGGCGCGGTCGCGAGGATAGAAAGCAGTTGACTCGTATCTATGGTATCTCTTTCCCCAAGAAAAAGATGCTCGATGAATATTTGGCTCTTCTCGAGGAGGCTAAAAAACGTGATCACCGTAAGATTGGTAAGGAGATGAATCTCTTTATGTTCTCTGAGGCTGTAGGTAAAGGTTTGCCTTTGTGGTTGCCTAAAGGTACAGCGCTCCGTCTGCGTCTTGAGGAGTTCCTCAAACGCATACAGAAACGTTTCGGATACCAGCAGGTGATGACTCCTCACATCGGTGCGAAGCAACTTTATGTGACTTCAGGTCACTATGCAAAATATGGTAAAGACTCGTTCCAGCCTATTCACACTCCGGAGGAGGGCGAAGAGTATTTGCTGAAACCTATGAACTGCCCTCACCACTGTGAGATTTATAAATATGCACCACGTTCATATAAGGAACTTCCTTTGCGACTTGCCGAGTTTGGTACAGTTTATCGCTATGAGCAGAGTGGTGAACTTCACGGATTGACCCGTGTACGCAGCTTTACACAGGACGATGCTCACATCTTCTGTCGCGCCGACCAGGTGAAAGATGAATTCTTGGCTGTGATGGATATTATCCTCATCCTCTTTAAAGCTCTTGATTTTGAGAATTTCGAGGCTCAGATTTCTTTGCGCGACCCCAACAATCGCGAGAAATATATCGGTAGCGACGAAAATTGGGATAAAGCCGAGAGCGCAATCGTTGAAGCATGTCAAGAAAAAGGACTCAACGCGAGAGTGGAGTATGGCGAGGCTGCTTTCTATGGTCCTAAGCTCGATTTCATGGTTAAGGATGCCATTGGTCGTCGTTGGCAGTTGGGAACAATTCAGGTCGATTACAACCTTCCCGAACGTTTCGAACTTGAGTACACAGGTGCCGACAATCAGAAATATCGCCCCATTATGATACACCGTGCACCATTCGGTTCAATGGAGCGTTTTGTAGCTGTGCTTATAGAGCATACCGGTGGTAAATTCCCCTTGTGGCTCACTCCCGACCAGGTAGCTGTTCTTCCTGTGAGCGAGAAGTATAACGAATATGCCGAGCAGGTAAGCAAATATCTCGACCTTAACGGTGTTCGTGCTATTGTTGATGACAGAAACGAAAAAATCGGTAGAAAAATTCGCGACAACGAAATGAAACGTATTCCTTATATGCTCATTGTTGGCGAAAAAGAAGCTGCTACAGGCGAGGTTTCTGTAAGAAAACAGGGCGAAGGCGACCAGGGAAGCATGAAATTTGAAGATTTTGCAAAAAAAATCAACGAAGAAGTTAATAATATGATAAATAAGTGGTAAATTTGCACGCTGAAATTATCAAAAACATAAAGGAACATATTATTTAATTAATGAAGAACGACAACTTAAAGAATCAGTACCGCGTGAATGAGCAGATACGCGCACGCGAAGTACGCATTGTCGGTGATGATATCGAATCTGTTGTAATGCCTTTGCATAAGGCTTTGAGTCTTGCCGAGGAAAAAGAACTTGACTTGGTGGAGATTTCTCCTACAGCAGTACCCCCGGTTTGCCGCTTGATTGAGTATTCTAAGTTCCTTTATCAATTAAAGAAACGCGCCAAGGAGCAGAAAGCAAAACAGGTGAAAATTGATGTCAAGGAGATACGTTTCGGACCTCAGACCGATGACCACGATTACAATTTCAAACTGAAGCATGCAATAAGTTTCTTGAAGGACGGCGACAAAGTAAAGGCCTATGTATTCTTCAAAGGTCGCTCAATCCTTTTCAAAGAGCAAGGCGAGGTGCTTTTGCTGCGTTTTGCAAATGACCTTGAGGAGTATGGCAAACTTGATATGATGCCCGTGCTCGAAGGAAAGAGAATGACAATAATGATGTCACCTAAAAAGGCGCAAGCAACAAAAAAACAGGCTCCTGCAAAGCCTGCAGGTGAAGCGAAACAGAAACCTGCCAATGAAGCAAAAAGCGAGTAATGTTGGATAGTACATTACCGTATATATATTAACTATTAATTTTGAAGAAATGCCAAAAGTTAAAACTAACTCCGGTGCCAAAAAAAGATTCGCTCTTACAGGAACAGGTAAAATTAAAAGAAAACATGCTTATCACAGTCACATCCTGACTAAGAAGACAAAGAAG
>JAFTTA010000030.1 GCA_017467015.1 Bacteroidaceae bacterium | reverse complement strand
TCGGTTCTTGTACAGCAGTTCGCTGCCGGAGCGATGATCGGTGCCGGTGCGGGTTTTGCGACATTGTGGTGTATGAAGAAGGTAAACCTCAATAATATACCGCTCTATTCGATAATGCTGATGAGCATTGTCTTCTTTACCTTCGCGATGACCGACATGCTTGGCGGAAACGGATATCTTGCAGTGTATATTACCGGTATCATTGTCGGCAATAACAAGATGAAGAACCGCAAACAGGTGGTCGCTTTCTTTGACGGACTTACATGGATTATGCAGATAGGCATGTTCCTTCTGCTCGGTCTGCTTGTCAACCCGGGCGAAATGTGGAAGACGGCTGTTGCCGCGCTCCTAATCGGTGTCTTCATGATAGTTGTCGCACGTCCGTTGAGTGTCTTCATCTCGCTCTTGCCGTTCAAGAACATCACTCTTGCCTCACGTACATTCATATCGTGGGTGGGTCTCCGAGGTGCTGTGCCTATCATCTTCGCCATGTATCCAGTTGTAGAGAATGTACCTGGCAGTAACGATATATTCAATATCGTATTCTTCATAACATTGCTTTCAATGGTCGTGCAGGGTGGAACAATCGCCATGGCTGCAAGCAAGATGAATCTTCTGTTGCCTCCCGAGGCAAAGAGCCATTTTGATGTTGAACTGCCTGATGAGGCAGGGGAACTGAGCGAGATAACGGTTACAGCAGAGTTGCTTGAGGAGAAAGGGGATACCTTGCAGGCTTTGGGCTTGCCCAAAGGGGTGCTTGTGATGCTTGTCAAGCGTGGCGACAGATATATGGTGCCCGACGGTTCGCTGAAACTCGCCGAGGGAGACCATCTGCTGATGGTCGCAAGTTCAGACGTAGAGGTCGATGAAAGCTTGTGCAAATGAGCGCAATGCAAGCGTGCTTGCAATTGCACCGCGAGTGCAGCCAAGGTTCGACGAAGTCAAAGCTGAAAGCAGAGTGGGTGTAAGCTTGCTTACACACGCTACGAGTGCAGCCAAGGTTCGACGAAGTCAAAGCTGAAAGCAGAGTGGGTGTAAGCTTGCTTACACACGCTACGGCAACGCGTATGAGCGTTGCTTGCGACGACTGAACCTTTAGGTTTACAAAGGAGTGCGACAAAGTCGCCTCACAGCCAAGGTTCGACGAAGTCAAAGCTGAAAAGTGAAAACCGGGTTGCTTCCGGGGTGTTGCTAACGGCTTGAAACCAAACTTGTCTGAGTTTTACAATGAACGTAGCAGCATCTCAATAAGATTTAAAGCAAACGGATTTGATGAAATGATATTGGAGCGTGCCAAGGCACGCTCCAATTGTATAACAGTCAATCTATAAGCCGGGTTCTGTGCCCCTTGCGGGGTGTCTGTCATTCATCTATGCATTGTGTCACCACAATGCTAAAGCGTTCTACCCTCCGACTCAGGCGAGCAACCTTCAAACATCGGTTTACATGAACTTGCAGCCTCCAAGACACACAGCCCGTACATCGCTGCACGGCTGGTGGGCTCTTACCCCACCTTCTCACCCTTACCGCTCCGAAGAGAGGCGGTTATTTTCTTCTGCATTACTCTGACCTCGCGGGCACCTTTCTGTTAGGAAGTGGAGTGCTCTGTGCTGCCCGGACTTTCCTCCTTTGCCTTACGGCAACGGCGACAGACCGATTGGCTGATTTCTTGGCGCAAAGGTAATAAAAATCCTCGGATTTCACATCCAATGCAAAAACCTTTCTGCTCTTATGGCACCTTGTTAAGGTGCTGGCATAAAAAATAGGGGATAAAGTTTGTTGCATCGTATTTTTTTCATATCTTTGCACAAGATTATGAAAATGTATGGGTAAGTCCTATACGGCCAGCTCCTAGCGAATCCTCCAGGGCTTGACCGCAGCAAAGGTAGTTGGTTGTAGCGGCGCGATGTAGGTAGCTTACCCACCCCATAAGCGAGTGCAATGCACTCGCTTTTTTGTTTGATTATATATGATTGTGTGTCGGCTTGCGGTCAAATTGATACGGCTCAACGTAAAATTACGGGCTCAGTAGAAATTTCGTGTGGACGAAATAACTCAACTAAATAAAACTGTTATTCCTTGGTTTGTTTTACCCTTAATCTGTTGTCGTTTATTCTTCTTGTTGTCGTTCTTGCTGTACTTTTTGACGCAAAAAGTACCAAAAACTTCGGCGCTCGGAAAAAATCGTCACAAGCGCCCTTTGCTCATGCCACCATAGGCGAGCATTCGGTCGGGTGCTTGCTTGCCACTCCAGGCTTTCGCTTGTTTGCAGGGTGCTGCGGACCCTTGATTAGCGCGGCTATATTGAAAATAATTTATACCCGCGCTA
>JAFTTA010000029.1 GCA_017467015.1 Bacteroidaceae bacterium | reverse complement strand
CTGTGGCATATTCCACGCTAAGTCTTTTGCCTTGGAAGGTTAGTGGCGATAGGGTGTATATGTTCACTGTGCCTGCGGAGGTGTTGCGTCCGTACAGTGTACTTTGTGCTCCGCGTATGATTTGTATTTTTGATATGTCGAAAAGCTCAAAGTCGTAGTTGTTCTTGTTCATCACCGGCATTTCATCGATGTTCATGCCTACTACGGGCTGGTCTATGCGTGAGCCGAAGCCGCGTACATACATCGATGATGTCATGCGCGAGCCGTAGTCGGGTTGGTAGAAGTTGGGGGCGAGTGATGAGAGTTCTTTGAGTGATGTAATGTGTCCTATCTCCAGAAAGCGTCGTGAGAATGTGTTTGACGAGTGTATCTTTTCGTCGTTGCTTTTCTCTTTTATGGGTGCTACAATGTCAACGCCTTGAAGGGTCACGCTGTCGCTTATCTCTTCTGTATTTGGAGCGAATAGGGTAAGCAGGGTTATTATCAGATATTGCACTTCTTTTACCGTTTGTGTTATGAGTTGCAAAGATAATGAATTTTACGCTGAACTCACTAATTTATCTGATTTTAAAGTATGTTAATGGCGGTGCATCAAAAGTAAAATTGAGCACCGCCATCTGTTATCTTGCAAAATGTTATTCTGTGGCTTTCAGGTAGTTCTTTACGGGGTTTGCATACATCTCCAAAATCTTAGTACGCAGATATTCCGTATCTTTGTTCGGAAGGTCAACTTTTTCCACTTGTCCGGCAAGGTAGGTATCGAGTTTGGCTTTCTCCTCGGCGCTGTATTTGTCGGCGAAGCGTGTGTCGCCTGTAAGCAACTCGTAGAAGTAGTAGTTTATTGCCCAAAAACGATAGCCCGAATGTATTGCTTTGTCAATAATCTCTTTTGCAATGGTGAATTTCTCGCCTTTTGTGAGGTTCTTGTCAATGGCGTCGAGTTCGTCATTTATGCATTTTGATACGTGGTAGTGTATGTGTCCTTTGTAGCCCATGAGTCCGGTCTGCATGTTCAGCAGGTCATCGAAAGGCGATTTTTTGTGCTCGGGGTTATCGCGCTTCTGCTGGAACTCTTTGGCTTTCAGATAGTCGCAAGGATCGTATTCGTATGAAATTGTGGTGGGCGCGATGTTCAGTTTTTTCAGAGCTTCCATGGGGTCCTCGTTTGAATACATGGCAAGCATTTTCAGCACGCTCTCGGCTGTGAAGTCGTTGCTGTCCTTGGCGCGTCCTTCGCGTTGTGCTATCCACACGGGTTGTTTTTTCTCGCTTATGGCGTAGTGTATGTACGACGAAAGACGTTTGCTCGATGCGAGCAGTTCGCGCATGGTCAGTGAGCGTTGTACTATGAAACTGCGGTTCACTCGCACCAGTTTCTTTATCCATGGACGTATGAGCAAGTTGTCGCCGATGGCAATCTCCACTGTATTGTCTATTGCTTCTACAAGCACTATGTCGAGGAATGCCGAGTCGAGGATAATGTCGCGGTGGTTAGAAATGTACAAGGCGTCGGTGAGCTGTTCTTTGTTGTCGCAGCTAAGCTCAAGCCCCTTGCTAAGCTTGTCAAGAATACCATAGAGGAAAGGCTTAACCAGCGCTTTTTGGAAATCGAGGTTGGTCTTGCTCTGTCTCATCACTGCACAGATTTGCTCGTATGGTATCTGTGGCAGTGCATATTTCATAGCTTCTTTAAACTCGGGGTCGGCTATCAGCTCTTCAAATACGGCGGGAAGTTCTTCCGGACTGTAAGGACGAATATCGTCAAATACGGCGGTATTGATCATGGTCATTAGTATTTTTGTTCTACATTTATGCAATATTCGGCAAAAATATCGGATTTTGCAATTTTTACCGGCTCTTTCTTGCTGTGTGGCTTTTTATTTCTGTTTAATCATTGGAATTGTAATCTTCTCGGATACCTCTATGCGGTAGCACCCTTTGCCACTTTCTTTGTCGCGACACATTTTCATGGGTGCTATGAGTGTCTGTCGAGGCTCTATCGTATTGTGGCTCTTGTGTGCGTGGTAAACCATATAATATCTTTTTCTGCTGCGGAAGATTGCATGGTGCCCTGTGCCGGCGTAACCGCAGTGGCGGTGCAATACAGGGTTTTTCTCGTATCGTTTGTATGGTCCCATGGGATTGTCGGCAACAGCGAAACCTACGGCATACTCTTGGCTGCGGTAGTCGTTGCAACTGAATGTAAGGTAATATTTTCCTTTGTGCTTGATTACTAATGGTCCTTCGGCGATGCGTCCCATTTTTTTCTCCCATGTCCCATTTTGGGCGTCAATAAGCTTTTTTGCCGTCTCTATCTTAACATTCTTCAGGTCGGGTGTCATCTCGGCCACCCAAATGATGTTCCCGTTGCCCAACAGGCGTACCCAGAACATATATGCCTTGCCGTCGTCGTCGACGAATATCGATGCATCTATGCCTTGTTCGTCGGGTAGGTAGGGGCGTTGTTCCTTCTGAACGAAGGGGCCGCAGGGTGAGTCTGCTTCGGCGCAGCATATGTGCAGGTCGCTGCTGTAGGTCATTATGAATTTATCGCCATGCTTGTACACTTCAGGCGCCCAGAACATGCTGTTGCCCCACACATCGTCTTTGTGCATGGCAAGTCCTTTCTTGGCATTTCCGCATCGTTTGCTCCAACTTTTCATGTCGCGCGAACGGTGTACGACTATTCCGTCGGCATCGTTTGTGCCGTAGATGTAGTACCATCCATCGTGTTCTATTATGAATGGGTCGGCAAGCATCATCTGGCCGGGCAGTGCTGTGCCTGTGTCGTTGTTCTTGCCGTTTGCCGAGGCGGTGGCAAATGATAGAAGGATGAATAAAACAGATAAATATTTCATGTTATTGTAATTTCTTCTTCTATGTTGTTTAAATTTTGTTTTGTAATTATTTTTTCAAGAAATTTAAACGATTTCTTATTCAATCTTTATCTCATATTGGTCGTGTGCAGCTGTGCGCCATGCAAGGTGTTGTGTCAGTCGCGACAGTGCAAAGAGTGGTGAGAATGTGCGTACGGATATTGTCTTTCCATCGGGCATGAATTCCAATATCCTCAGCCAGCAGTCGCCACCATTGCCGTTCCAATTGCCGTCGCCCTGTTGCGAGTTGAACATCATTTGCACCACATTGTGCCCGTCGGCTGCTTTGTCGGTGCGGAGCGATGTGGTAGGGCTGTAATCTGTTGTAGTGACATTCTCTTTTATTTCGGGTGCCTGACCGGAATGTCCGCTGAGTACAAGACTGATGTTTTTCGACGGGTAAATAAGTTTTTCCCACACTGCTTCGGGGCTGTTGCAAGGCGAGACTGTATAGTTCTCCTTTTTTATGCGGTCGCCTTTGTTGTTCAGCCACGAGTGTATGAGCACTATCACTTTGTGACGGGCATATTTCTCGTTGCTTATGAGGTCGGCAGCCCATTTAAGTGCCTCGTCGCGCGGTGCAAATTCAAATGTTACCACCAGCAGTTTGCCCCATTTCCTGTCGCAGAATTCGTATGCCGAATTTTCCATCGTATGCACGCCTTGCCAGTTGGGGCATGTGGCAACGAGTGTCTTCTCGAATTTTATGTTGCGCTCGGGGTAAATGTAGTCCGGTG
Organism: Bacteroidaceae bacterium; assembly: GCA_017467015.1. Lineage (GTDB taxonomy): Bacteria > Bacteroidota > Bacteroidia > Bacteroidales > Bacteroidaceae > HGM04593. The sequence goes on along the minus strand of JAFTTA010000029.1, from coordinate 14,792 downwards.
CGTTTGTGTGTCGGTCGGTGGCTGTGATGTGTCCAATGTCGTGGTTGCCTTGCGCCACTATGTATGGCAGGCGGTTGTCCAATCTTTCGAGGGCACGCGATACGGCCATCCATTGTTGCTTGCCGGTCTGGTCGCCATTGTACTTGTTGGGTAAAGGTGCAGATATAATCTTTCCGTTCTGCTCCACCATGTCTCCGGTGAATAGCGCCGCTTTTATGTTCAGGCGTTCTATGTTTTGCGCTATCCATGCTGTCTGCAGTTCAAACAATGGTTGGTTTGCAGCAAATTTTGTATAGCTCTGTGGGTCGGGCACAAGTATCATGCTGAACGACTTCTCTTTCTGCAGCTCAGGGTATACGGGTATCTGTGGCTCTCCCTCGGGGGCTTGTGCCATTGCTGCGGTGCAAAGGATTGCTGCCAACAAAGCTAAGGTTGCTTTTTTCATTATATTATGAATATTTGTTTGTGAAAATTTCTTTTTTTCTGCTTCCTCTCTTTTACCTAATGAATTTACCCTTTTCATCGTAGTATGATACTTTTACCAATTCCCCTAAATTATTATATCTCAAATTAATCTTGGCGTAACCTTCATTACTTATGCATGGTTTTCCATCACAATCGTAGTATGCAATTCATTCTACAATGAAAGGGACAATTCTCTCCTCTTTCCCTTGATTGATAAAGTCCTGCACTTCGTCGTTGACCCACGAAGAGTTAGCCGAGTGGGGCGAACAGATGACTATAAGATATTTGGATGCCTCCAGTTCCTTGTGCAACGACGAGGTCAACTTGGTGCCGCTAAGGTCTTGTTTGTACCAGAATACGGGGCGCACATGTTTAGGCAAACCTATGTGCTGTTTGCGCAGTGCACTGGGGATTTTATAATACTCCAGTTTCTTGTGCAACCACTTTGCCCAACGTTCGTCGTTGCCGTTGTAGCTGATAAATGCGTAATATTTATAGCTTGTTTCTGTTGCCATTTTTTTATCCGTATGTCTCTTCTATTTTGTCGAGGATAGAGAATAGTTCGTCAACCTTTTCGGCGCGTAGCATGGCTATGCGCATGGGACGGAAGTCTGTGAGTCCTTTGAGTAGTGGGGTGGCGGCAAGGTGGCGGCGTATGTGCAGTATGCCTCGACGTTCATCGAGTCTCTCTATGCTGTCGAGCACCTGATGGCGCAGTATATCCATGGTTTCTTTGAATGTGAATGGGGTCGCATGGCATCCATGCTCGAGGTAGTGCTTCACTTCGCGGAATATCCATGGTCGTCCGAAACTGGCACGACCTATCATCACGGCATCCACACCATAGCGCTCGAAGCACTCTTTGGCACGTTCGGGGGTTGTTATGTCGCCGTTGCCAATGATGGGGATTGTGATGCGTGGGTTCTCTTTAATCTTTCCTATAAGTGTCCAGTCGGCCTCGCCTGTGTACATCTGAGCGCGTGTGCGTCCGTGGATTGTAAGGGCGGCTATGCCACAGTCCTGCAGTGCCTCGGCAAGCTCCACAATCACTTTGCTGTTCTCGTCCCAGCCTAAGCGGGTTTTCACTGTTACGGGGATTTTTACGGCATCGACCACTGCTTTTGTTATTTGCAGCAGTTTGGGGATGTTTTGCAACATTCCTGCTCCGGCGCCTTTGCGTGCCACTTTCTTCACGGGGCAGCCGAAGTTTATATCGAGTATGTCGGGGCGGGCAGCCTCTACGCGTTTGGCTGCTTCCACCATGGGCTCCACCTCGTTGCCGTATATTTGTATGGCTACAGGACGTTCCTTGTCATATATTTGCAGTTTCTGCACCGAACGGTTTACGTCGCGTATGAGTGCGTCGCTCGATACAAATTCGGTGTACACCATGTCGGCACCGAACTCCTTGCACATCAGGCGGAAGGCAGCGTCGGTGACATCTTCCATTGGCGCAAGAAACACAGGGTAGCGTCCGAATTCAAGGTTTGCTATCTTCATCTTGTGTTTTTATCAGTTTTCTTTTAACCATCCTTTGCGGTAGGCTCTCAAAAGCAACTCCAGTTCTTCTATCTGTTTGCGCAGTTCGCGACCTATGTCTGTGTCGGCAACGAGTACGCGACGGTTCGAACTTTCCACAATGGATGTGGTAGATTGTATGTCTATTCCTTCGAGTACTGCCTCTTCGGTCGAGGTGAATGGGGCATGTTGCACCAATTGGAAACCGCGGCTGTGGTAGACGAGTGTATATCCTGCGATGCCTGTTGTCGAGTGGTAGGCGCGTGCAAAGCCGCCGTCGATGACCATGAGTCTGCCCTCGGCTTTTATGGGGTTTTCTCCTTTACCCACTTTGACGGGTACGTGTCCGTTGATGATGTGACGGTGTTTGCCGCTCACTTCAAAGTCGTTGAGCAGCCTGTCGCACACCTCTTTGCGGTCGCGCAGTTTGAAGTACCATCCTTTCTCTTCGGCGTGCACCTCTTTATCTTTGATGAAATAGCGCTCAAAGGTTGTCATCTTCGATTTGTCGAACAATGGGCTGTCGGGCCCGCACCACAGATACCAGAAGTAGTCGCGTGCATAGGCTTTTTCTTCATCCTCGGGAACCTCTTCATAAGCGAGGCGTATGGTCTGTTCGAGGCGTTGCATCAGCTCTTTGCCTTTGTATGTGTTGCCCTGTATGTTCACTTCGCGTAGCGAGCCGTCGGCATTCAGGGGCATGGATGCGTGGAACAGCAGGTTGGAATTGCACACAGCATACATTCCTCCATTGCTCAGCAGACACTGCATGTGACGTTGCAGACGCTCACTTGTGCGGAACGAGCGCACAAGGCTGTCCATTATCTCCTGCTCCTCTTCGTTGAGGCAATAGGGATTGCCGGGGTCTATTGTTGGGAAGTAGTTGTCCTCTATCTTGTATGTCTTTCCATAATAGTTTATGGTGCCTTTTTCAAAATCCATATGTTCCAGCAGGCAGCGGTCGCACATGTTCCAATCGGGATTTTGCAGATAGAGCTGCGACTCCAGCTTGAATTGTATGACGGCAATGGCTTTGTGCATCTGTGCTATCAGGCGTTGTGTCTTCTGACGTGGCGAACTCTCACCGTTGAAGTCAATAAATGGCTTGAATAGTTCACAGGGGTCGTCGGCATAGGTCTCCATTGCAAATGTTGCAAGGGGTACCATGTTTATACCATAACCATCTTCGAGCGTCTTTGTATTTGCATATCTGAGCGACAGACGTATAACAGCTGCTGCGCAGGCGGGGTTGCCGGCAGCTGCTCCCATCCACAGTATGTCGTGGTTACCCCATTGAATATCAAGGTTGTGGTAGTTGCACAGCGTGTCCATTATTAGGTGTGCGCCGGGTCCTCGGTCGAATATGTCGCCGAGAATGTGCAGGCGGTCGATTGCGAGGCGCTGTATCAGGTAGCATAGTTGTATGATGAAGGGCTCGGCACGACGTGTGCGTATGATGGTTCGGATGATGATGTTGTAATATTCGTGCTTGTTGTGGTCGTCGGATGTTTCGTGCAGCAACTCTTCAATGATGAATGCAAATTGCTCGGGCAGGCTTTTGCGCACCTTGGAACGTGTGTATTTGGACGATACATTGCGACATACCATTATCAGACGGTTGAGAGTGGTCTGATAAAAGTCGTTCATCTCTTTGTTTGCCTGTCTGACAAGCTCCAATTTTTCCTCGGGGTAGTAGATGAGTGTGCACAATTCCTTTATCTCCTGCTCACTGAGGTATTTGTCGAAAATTTCCTGCACTTTGCGTTTAATGTTTCCCGATGCGTTTCGCAGCACGTGCTGAAAGGCTTCATTCTCGCCGTGAAGGTCGGCGAGGAAGTGTTCGGTTGCTTTGGGCAGTTGCAGAATGGCCTCAAGGTTTATGATTTCTGTAGTCACTTTTGGCACGTTAGGAAACTCCTTTGCCAATAGCTGCAAATAGCGTAGATTCTCGCTTATTTTTTTCATGCTTTAGCCTCCTTCCGGTTTTCTCTTTCTTGCTGTTTACAGAGCAAAAGAGCCCGCCTGATTTCTTTTGCGAAAATCGGGCAGGCTCACTGTTTATGGTTTTTGTTACTTATTGTTGATGTAGTCCACAATCCATGCGCCCACCTCTTTTGTGCCATATTTTGTGTCGCTCTCGGTCTGTATGTCGGGAGTGCATACATTGGCTGCCATTGAAGCATTTACTGCTTCGCGTATGAGTGTGCCCTCGTCGAAGAGACCGAATGCATACTCAAACATCATGGCTGCCGAAAGAATGGTTGCCAAGGGGTTGGCTATGTTCTGTCCGGCTGCCTGTGGCCATGAGCCGTGGATGGGTTCGAATAGTGATGTGTGTACGCCGATTGATGCCGAGGGAAGCAGACCCATTGAGCCTGTTATTACCGAGCCTTCGTCGGTGAGTATGTCACCGAACATGTTCTCTGTAACCATTACATCGAACGATGTGGGCCACTGTATCAGTCGCATTGCGGCGTTGTCGACGAACATGAATTCTGTCTCTACCTCGGGGTATTGGGGCGCTATTTCGTTTGCAACTTCACGCCACAGACGAGATGTGGCAAGCACGTTGGCTTTGTCTACAACTGTCACTTTCTTGCGGCGTTTCATTGCATACTCATATGCGAGTTTCACGATGCGCTCCACCTCCTCGCGAGTGTAGACGCATGTGTCGTAGGCGGTGTTACCATCCTCGGAGCGTCCTTGGGGGCGTCCGAAGTAGAGACCGCCGGTGAGCTCGCGAATACACATAAAATCTGCGCCTTTTACAATGTCGGCACGCAGGGGCGATTTTTCAATCAGTGAATCGAATGTTGTGACGGGGCGCAGGTTGGCATAGAGACCGAGCTTTTTGCGCATGGCAAGAAGTCCTTGCTCGGGACGTACTTTTGCCGAGGGGTTGTTGTCGAAGCGAAGGTCGCCCACGGCGCCAAAGAGCACTGCGTCGCTCTCCATGCAGAGGGTGTGTGTCTCTTCGGGGTAGGGGTTGCCTGTTGCGTCTATCGCGCAAGCGCCCACAAGACCGCTTTTGTACTCAAGTGTGTGACCGAATTTGTTGCATACTGCTTTTGTCACTTCCAATGCTTGTGCTATAATTTCGGGACCGATGCCGTCGCCGGGCAGCACTGCTATTTTTATGTTCATCTTGTTTCTCTTTTTGTTTGTTGGTGTTGGTTATCTTGCTGCTTCCCAGCTCTCTATCTTGTCTTTGTTGCTGAGCAAGAAGTCAATATCGTCGAGTCCGTTCATCAGACAGTGCTTCTTGTAGGCATTTATTTCAAATGTCTCGCTCTTGCCTGTTGCAGTGTTTGTGATTGTCTGCTCGGGCAGGTTCACAATTACCTCGGTGCGAGGGTTGGCATATATTGAGTCGAAAAGTTCTTTGAGGAACTGCTCGGTGACAACCACGGGTAATACAAAGTTGTTGAGTTCGTTGTTTTTGTGTATGTCGGCAAAGAAGCTCGAAACAACTACGCGGAAACCGTAGTCGGCAATAGCCCATGCTGCGTGCTCGCGGCTCGAACCGGAACCGAAGTTCTTGCCTGCCACCAATATCTGTCCCGAGTAGGTGGGGTCGTTGAGTACGAAACTCTCGATTTTGTTGCCTTGCTCGTCGAAGCGCCAGTCGCGGAAGAGGTTTTCGCCGAATCCTTCGCGGGTGGTTGCTTTCAGAAAGCGTGCCGGTACTATCTGGTCGGTGTCGATGTTCTCCAGCGGCAGGGGTATGCAGGAGTCTTTTATTATGTTGAATTTTTCTTTTTTCATTGTTTTACTTTTTAGAGGAATTTTCGAGGATCGGTTATTTTGCCGGTGATTGCAGCTGCTGCAGCTACATAGGGGCTTGCAAGAATGGTGCGTGCACCCTGTCCCTGGCGTCCCTCGAAGTTGCGGTTACTTGTTGATATTGCATATTTCCCGGCAGGGATTTTGTCTTCGTTCATTGCTAGGCATGCCGAACAGCCGGGCTGTCGCAGTTCGAAGCCTGCTGCGGTGAGAGTGTCGGCAATGCCTTCCTCTTCAATCTGGCGATATACGCTCCATGAGCCGGGAACAATCCATGCTACCACATTCTCTGCCTTTTTGTGTCCCTTGACAATTTCGGCAAATGCTCTGAAGTCCTCTATGCGTCCGTTGGTGCACGAGCCTATGAATACATAGTCTATGGGGTGCCCTTCGAGTTTCTCTCCGGCGCTGAATCCCATGTATTCCAACGATTTGATGTATGATGCTTGTCCGGCTTCGGGCATTGTCTCCACGGCGGGAACGCTCTCTGTTATGCCTATGCCCATTCCGGGGTTTGTGCCGTATGTCACGCGGGGCTCGATGTCTGCTGCTTGGAATGTAATCTCTTTGTCGAAGATGGCATCAGCGTCGCTGGGCAATGTCTTCCAATATGCTACTGCTTTGTCCCACTCCTCGCCTTTAGGGGCATATTCGCGACCTTTGATGTATTCGAATGTCACCTCGTCGGGGGCAACCATGCCTCCGCGAGCGCCCATTTCTATCGACAGGTTGCAGAGTGTCAGACGGCTCTCCATGCTCATCGAACGTATTGCCGAGCCTGCATATTCAACAAAATAGCCTGTGGCGCCGCTGGTGGTCATCTGCGATATGATGTAAAGTGCCACGTCTTTGGCTGTCACTCCTTTGCCTAGTGTGCCCTCAACGTTTATGCGCATTGATTTGGGCTTCTGCTGCAGAATGCACTGCGATGCAAGCACCATGCCCACTTCGCTTGTTCCTATTCCGAATGCTACTGCGCCCATGGCTCCGTGTGTCGATGTGTGTGAGTCGCCACATACGATAGTCATGCCGGGCAGAGTGAGCCCAAGTTCGGGGCCTACCACGTGTATGATTCCGTTCTTGGGGTGCTTCATGCCGAAGTGTGTCAGGCCGAACTCGTGGGCATTGCGTGTCAGTGTTTCCACTTGATGACGCGATACAGGCTCCTCGATGGGCTTGTCTTGGTCTTTGGTGGGTATGTTGTGGTCGGGCATACAATAGATTTTGTCGGGGCGCAGACATTTTATGCCGCGGCTTCTGAGGTCGTCAAAAGCTTGTGGCGATGTCACCTCGTGGCAGTAGAGTCTGTCTATGTAGAGTTGTGTGGGGCCGTCCTCGACTTTGTGTACTATGTGTGAGTCCCAGATTTTGTCAAAAAGTGTGTTCATTTCTTTTATCTGTTATTTGTTGTGTGGGGGCGCATATCGACGCCCCCACTATAAAGTGCTTCCTTTGCCCTTTTTGTGGGCTGTGGATTTTTATCTTAATCGCGGAATTTGTTGATGCAGTCGATGTATGCTTCAACAGATGCCGACACTATGTCTGTGTTTGCTCCGAAACCGTAGTAGTTAACGTCGTTGTATTCTACTTGCATGTGTACTTTACCTACATCGTCGCTACCCTTGCTGATGGCCTGTATGGTGAACTCGCGCAATGTCATGTCGCGTTTGATAATCTGTTTCAATGCTTTGATGGCTGCGTCTACGGGGCCGTTACCGGTTGCTGCGCTCTCGAAGAGCTCGCCTGAGATGCGCAAGCCGAGGCTTGCTACCGAACGTATGTTCAAGCCGGTTGTCACCTGCAAGTACTCAAGTTTGATGCCCTTGTTTGTGCTGCGGTCGGCGCCTGCGAGCATCAGTATGTCGTCGTCGTTAATCTCTTTCTTCTTGTCGGCAAGGCGCAGGAACTGCTCGTAAATCTCGTTGAGCTTTTCAACCTCAACTTCGATGCCCAGCACTGAAAGACGGTGCTTCAGTGCGGCGCGTCCGCTGCGTGCTGTCAATACGATGGAGTTGTCGTCGATACCCACATCTTTGGGGTTCATTATTTCGTATGTGCTGACATCTTTCAACACACCATCTTGGTGTATGCCCGATGAGTGTGCAAAGGCGTTACGTCCCACAATGGCTTTGTTGGGCTGCACGGGCATGTTCATCAGGCTTGATATCATGCGGCTTGTGGGATAAATCTTCTGTGTGTTGATGTTTGTCTCGATGTTGAGCATGGGGTGACACTTTGTAATCATCACAATCTCCTCGAGCGATGTGTTACCTGCGCGCTCGCCGATGCCGTTGATTGTGACCTCCACCTGACGCGCACCATTGATGACGCCCGAGAGGGTGTTGGCTGTTGCCATGCCGAGGTCGTTGTGGCAGTGTGTCGAAATGATGGCTTTGTCAATGCAGTCGACGTGCTCCATCAAATATTTTATCTTTGCTCCATATTCGTGGGGCAGACAGTATCCGGTGGTGTCGGGAATGTTGACCACTGTCGCTCCGGCTTTGATGACAGCCTCAACTACGCGTGCGAGGTATTCATTGTCGGTGCGACCTGCATCCTCGGCGTAGAATTCAACGTCCTCGACATACTGTTTCGCATATTTTACTGCGCGAACGGCAGTCTCGATGATTTTCTCGCGTGTGGAGCGGAATTTGTACTGTATGTGAGAGTCGGATGTGCCAACACCTGTGTGGATTCGTTTGTGTTTTGCATATTTCAATGCTTCTGCTGCGCAGTCGATATCTTTCTCTACGGCACGTGTCAAGGCGCAAATGGTGGGCCATGTCACTGCTTTTGAAATCTCTATCACAGAGTTGAAGTCTCCGGGGCTTGAGATGGGAAATCCTGCCTCGATGACATCGACACCAAGCATTTCCAACTGCTTGGCTACCTGTATTTTTTCCACTGTGTTCAGCTGGCATCCGGGCACCTGCTCGCCATCGCGGAGCGTGGTGTCAAAAATGTAAAGTCTGTTGTCCATAGCTTTATTGTTTTTTTGTTTGTATTCTGTTGGTTTTTTAGCTTGTTGCAACCTGTCGTTGGCTGCTGTGCAGCTAAAATTTTACAAATGTAATGCTTTCTTTTTAAACTTTGAACTTTCTTTTGCTTTATTTAAATAAAAAAACGCGTGCGTGTGTATAGATTGTAGTTGTCAGACACTTTCTTTCTGTTTTTTTTTGAAAAATTAATTTTGTTCGTATATTCGCGTGTTTTATGTGAAAAACAGTGACGTTATATGAGAAAAATAGAATTCAAAATAGATTTTCATGCCGAGGGGGATATGGCATTGCGGCTGAAATATCGTTTTTTAACTACTACCGGTGAAGCTTCGTTCGGCTGTCTGTCGCTCGATGAACTTTCGCCCGATATTTGGGGTGGCTTTCTTACTTTCAATGAGAATGTTGTGAGGGTGAAGTACGGCTACGAACTTATGCGTTCCGACGATGTCGTGCGTTGTGAGTGGGGGGTGATGCCTCATAGTCTGGAGTTTGTTGGTAAAACCTCTTTGTGGCAACTTTTCGATAAATGGCTCGACTCTCCTTTTTGCAATTACATGCAGAGCGGATTGTTTAAAAAATTTTACTCTTCAAAAAATGCGTTTGTTAATGCTGTGAAGATGTTGCCTGAAGAGGGCGATTCCGATGTTGTTGTTTTTGATGTTCCTGCGTGCGGATTTTCCGAAGACGAGGAATTTGTGTTGGTGGGTGGAACTGCTGCTCTTGGCGCGTGGTCGCCTGCTGCCGGAGTGCGAATGAAAAACGTCTCTTTCAATCGTTGGCAATGTGTTGTCGATGCCTCTTCGCTGCGTGGCGAGATATTGAGTTTTAAGTTTGTAGCATATAACAAGACTACGGGCGAAGCACGCTGGGAAGCAGGCGAAAATCGTACTCTTTATGTGCCTTACGAGGAGATTTCGTCGGTGCGTCGCATCGCTTTTGAAGGTGTCGATTTTGGTGCTCCTCGTCTGCGTGTGGCAGGTACGGTTATCCCTCTTTTCTCCCTTCGTTCGCAAAATAGTTGGGGAGTGGGCGATTTTGGCGACTTGAAGAGCTTTGCCGAATGGTTGGCTGCCACAGGTCAGCATGTGCTTCAACTGTTGCCGGTGAACGACACTTCTATATATGGCGGCGCCGGCGATTCTTATCCATATAATTGTGTGTCGGTATTTGCGCTGCATCCTCAATATCTTGATATGTCGGCACTTCCGTCGTTGAAGGATGGACGTGTGCGTGCCGGCTTTGTGCGTCGTGCCAAGCGCCTGAACGAGGGCGAAACATTTGACTATACTGCTGTAAATGAGCTTAAGGAGTCGTATATGCGTCGTCTCTTCGACGAGAGTGGCGATGTGCTTCTCTCCGAAGATAAATATAAGGCGTTTGTGAAGGCGCAAAAGGAGTGGTTGTACCCCTATTGTGCGTATCGCTTTTTGTCAAGAAAAATTTGTGCTGGTCCGGGCAATTGGGGAAGCTACGATACATACAATGAGACGACTATTGAATCTTTGCTGAATGAGTATCCCGATGCACAGCGCGAGATGCAGTATCACGCATATGTGCAATATCTTCTATATGCGCAATTGCGCGAAGCGCATGAATATTGTCTTTCTTTAGGCGTGGCACTCAAAGGCGACATTCCAATAGGTGTAGCTCCTGATGGTGTTGATGTGTGGTGCGATAAAAAACTATTCAATCTTCAAGGCTCGGCAGGTGCGCCACCCGACGCATTCTCTGCCGATGGTCAGAATTGGGGCTTTCCCACGTATAATTGGGACGTGATGGCGCGCGACGGCTATTCGTGGTGGTGTCGACGATTTAAATATATGGCAGAATTTTTCGATGCATACCGCATTGATCATATTCTCGGTTTCTTCCGCATTTGGGAAATCCCTTGTAATGTGTCGAGTGGCCTTTCCGGCCATTTCAGACCTTGCCGCCCATTGAGCGTGGAAGAGATAGAATGTGCAGGCTTTAGGTTCGACCCTGCTGTACATTCGTGCGTTTCAATAGCCGACCTTCCCGCCGGTCCTGCCGACCTGCTTTTTCTGCCCGATGAAAAACTTTCAGGTTGCTACCATCCGCGTATAATGGCTTCGAGGACTAAGAGCTATCTTGCTCTCGACGAGGCTTCGCGTCAGGCATTCGACCGCATATACGAAGATTTCTTCTATCATCGTCACACCAATTTCTGGTACGAAGAGGCGATGAAGAAACTTGCTCCTCTGCTCAGCGCTACCTCCATGACAGCGTGTGGCGAAGATTTAGGTATGATACCGGCTTGTGTGCCTTGGGCGATGAAGCAGTTGCAGGTGCTTTCGCTCGAAATTCAGCGTATGCCCAAGCAATTTGGTGTTCGCTTTGCCAATCCGGCATACTATCCTTATCTTTCTGTTGCTACTCCGTCGACTCACGACATGAGTACGCTGCGCGAATGGTGGACGGAATCACCCGAAGATACGCGTTGCTTCTATAACGAGATGTTGGGATACGAGGGTGAGGCTCCCAAACAGATGAGTGGAGAGGTGGCAAAATCCATTCTTGTGCAACATTTGCAGTCTCCCTCGATGCTCGCACTGGTGGCATGGCAGGATTGGATGGCTATGGACGAGCGTTTGCGTCGTGACAATCCATGCGCTGAACGTATTAACATCCCTGCCAATCGCGACCATGTGTGGAATTATAGAATGCATATTCCTATCGAGCGTTTGCTCAAAGAGGACGAATTCAATGAGACTCTACGCGGAATGTTTGCCGATAGCGGACGACTGTTGTAGAATATTTTCAATGATAAGTTTTGAGATGGTTGAGGCTTACTCTCGACCATCTTTTTTGTAATATTCCGATAATATTTGCATTATCCCCATCTTTGTGTTGTGGATTGCTAAAGGAAATTAAACCAAAAGCAGAAACAAATGAATATAAATTTGTTTGTTTAAGAAAAATACACTTTATTTGTGAAATAATTGCACATGTGTGCGGTGTGGCTGTTGTTTGCTGGTCGATGGCAGGTATAAGGCTTGAATTGTATTAAATAATTGTTTAAAATAACGCTTATGAAAAAAATTTTATCTCTTTTGATGGGGCTTACATTTTCTGTAACCCTTATGGCTGGTGATGTATTCCCAATCACGCTCACAACGGCGGATGGGCTCCCCGGTCGTTTTACGGGTGATAGTAATGAGTATTCTACCCGTGTGTTTAATTTTGACGAACCTGTAAGTTCGTTTCGTTTTACAGTTGTGTGTACCAACACTACAGATACTTTGAGTCAGCACTCCTATGACGGTCTTAGTGCAGGTTATGGTCCCGGTTTCCCTTTCTTCACCATGAGTGAATTCCGCGTTTACGATGGCGAAGGCAATCCTGTTGAACTTACCGAGGAGATGATTACCTCTAACGCTGTTGCGACAAACGATGGTGGTGGTATTCCGGCTTTGGTTGACGGCTCAACATCTACCTACTATCACGGAACATATTCTTGGGGTACACTTCCTCAGGCATATCACTATCTCGAGGTGACCTTGCCCGAACCTATGACCTCTTTCAAACTGCGTTGGTTCTCACGTGTTAACAGAAAGAATATGCCTACTTATGTAGGTATTACACCCGCGGGTACCGAATACCTTCCTTACCCCGAATATGGCTTCAAACTCGGCGATAAAGTGACAACGCTCGACGAAATAGCTGCAGGTGGTGTGTTTGTGCTCAAAGGTAGCTACTTTACATACGACTATCCCGATGCCAATTTCTCTCGCGAAGAGTCTTATCGTGGCGATGCTTACTATCATTCACCTTATGGAGCAGCTCTCACTCCTTCTGCTGCCGACCTCGTCACATTCGTGCCCACAGGTAAAGAAAATACATACTACATCTATTGGCCTGTTAACGGACACTATGTTTACAATCCTGTAGGTCGTGTTGAGACATCGGGCTATGCCGAGTGGGTCAATAATTCATTCTACGCAGGAAAGTTTACATTCTCAGAGTGTGACACTGTCCCCGGCTCGTTCATTATCAAATCAGACAATATCTATCTCGGTCAGAGACGTTTCGTGAAGATGTCAGTCGTAAACGATACTTGCACTCAAGAGACATCGACCTATCACTATGCATGGAACGTGTATAAGGCAGACCTTGCAAATGTGAAAGGTACAACTATCGAAGCGGGTCTTCAGAAAGTTGTTGCCACAGCCGACTCTCTGCTGACATTGCAAGGATTCCTTGAGAATGAAGATGACGGTGAGTACGAGGCTCTTCAGGATGCCGTTGAAAGCGGACGCTCGCTTCTTGCAGGTGAATCGCTTGATGCTGGCGTGGTTATTAAAAAGACAAACGAGATTGACCTACTCACAGCCGAATATCGCAAACAATATCTTTTTGTGTTAATCGACTCCATTGAATATGTGCTCAACGATGCCGGACTTACCTTTACAGATGGTAGCGACGGTTGGACAATCGGTTCTTATCCCGATACATACGAGATTGCTCTCGGCACTCTTGTAGACGATGCCAACATACAGCTCGACAATATCACGGCTCTTGTGGATATTTCTCAGATGATAGAAAGACTCGAAGGCGGCCTTAACAACCTCTATGCTTCGCGTGTAGAGAAGGTCTATTCTTTGCCCATGCGCTTTACCGAGAAGGATGGTCTCCCCGGTGTGCGCGAGAATAACAATGTAAATAATTCGTATATTTGGGATACTCCGCTTCTCTATCTCAATACGCCCACAGATGTTGTTCGTATAACGGTTACCAAAGAAATTAGTAATGCAATATACAGTGGTAGTGGTACTGCTTTCTACTGTCTTGGCGAACTTGAATTCTACGATGCGGTAGGTGAACTTATTCCCATCACCGAAGATATGATTGAGGTTAACTCGCTTAATTCAACAGACGGTGGCGGTATTGCTGCTCTCGTTGATGGTAACCATGGTACATGGTATCACGCTGCTTATGGCGACGACCAAGATATAGTTCCCGGTATAGGCGAGTATGCGTATATTCAGGTGACATTCGAGGAGCCTTTGTCGGCATTCCGCTATCGTATGGTCAGCCGTGCTAACAATACATATAACCGTGCTCCTGTCGATTTCGGTATCACGGATGGTTCTGAGTACGACCCCGACGATATCCCCATTCAGGACCCCTATAACCTTAAAGTGTTGGAGAAGGTTACCGATGTTTCTCAGATTACAGATGGCGGTTTCTATGTGCTCTATGGTAACTTGAATAAGTTCGATGCAGAGGGTGTTGAAGTTGTTGGTGAAGGCTCTGGTTATTACAGCGGTATTAATGTATATCAGAGTAAATATCCTCACAGTTGCTGTCTCTACACATTTGAGGATGCAGGCGACGGCAAGTTCTATCTCCACAGTTTGTCTGAAGATATATATGTAACACATCCCAAAAGTTGGACGGCTGCTTCTGCAACATACTTCAAAAAGAATGCTGCAGCATTCAGTGTAGTGGAAAATGCTAATCATCCTGATATGTTCAATATCTATAGCAGAGCACTTGTGGATGATGAATTATCCGACCTTTACGGCGAGGAGGTTAACTTCTTGTTGCAGGACTGGGGCGAAGGAATGGGTGTTTGTCCTATTGCCGACCTCGAGACTGACCTCTTTGAGCTGGATGGTCAGAGCGAGTGGGAAATCTATAAGGTTTCTGTAGATAACTTTGGTGTTATGTGGTTGCAGAGTGTGCTTGCGGCTGTTGAATCTTCGGGCTTTACACCTGATGCATTCGGTGTTAACCCCGGTCAGTATAGTGGCGCAGGTGTTGATGCTTTCAAAGATGCTCTTCTGAAGGCTCAGGCTCTTGCCGACACTAAAGATGCAGCTGCGGCTAAGGCGGCAGCAGATGTGCTTCAAGCAAATATAGAGGCTCTCTCTACAGCAAAGGTTAACCCCATTGTTATAGGTGCAGAGTATTACATTGTAAGTAGATATGACCAGTTCTATGCGCTTCAGGGTAAGGAGATGGCAATTTTTGCAGCCGAGAATGATCTTGCCGATCCCGCGGTTG
>JAFTTA010000028.1 GCA_017467015.1 Bacteroidaceae bacterium | reverse complement strand
TGGCATTTATGCCGGAGGAGTCTGATTTATTGTGTATTCGAACTCCCTCGCCCTTGCGGGCACTCCCTCTTATCCAAGAGTGAGAGTTTTCTTTCTTTTATCCCCCACCCGAAAAACATTCGTTTTTCTCGTCCCCCTTGCATGCAAAGGGGACAGTTTCAGTAGCTGCTTTCTTGTTTTCAACTCCTCCTCTAAGTTTAGAGGAGGTGGCATTTATGCCGGAGGAGTCTGCTTTTTTGTATATTCGAACTCCCTCGCCCTTGCGGGCAATAAGAAGAAGTTTTTATATGGCTTGGGCTTTGATGTTTTTTCTTCTCTTTCGTTGCATCGTCAGCCAGATTAACTTCTAAATATTTTACAAGATTTATTAAAAAGTTGTAACTTTGCAACCGCTTTCGGAGGAGAAAGCAAAATGTTCACTCCGAGAATATGTAAACTATTACTATTAAATACGTTAAAACCATGAAAGCAAGCGAACTGATAGATTTTCGTCCGAAATTCTTTTCCACTTTCAAAAATTACTCACGTGAAAAATTTAGCGCCGATGCAATGGCGGGCCTTATAGTAGGCGTTGTTGCCATCCCTTTGGCTATCGCTTTTGGTATAGCCAGCGGTGTAGGACCTACAGAAGGTCTTGTTACTGCTATCAGTGCCGGTCTGCTTATCTCTGTCTTCGGTGGCTCGAAGGTGCAGATTGGCGGTCCTACGGGTGCATTTATCGTCATTATCTATGGCGTAATACAGCAGTATGGCATTGCCGGACTTACTATAGCCACCATTATGGCGGGTGTTATACTGGTGCTTATGGGGTTGTTCCGTCTGGGCAGTGTAATTAAGTTTATGCCTTATCCCATCATTGTTGGTTTCACGGGAGGTATTGCTATCACCATTTTCTCGACACAGATGAACGACCTCTTGGGCTTGGGTATAAGCGATGTGCCTGCCAACTTTGTGGATAAATGGGTGTGTTACATCGGCAACCTTGGAAATATCGATGCGTGGAGCGCTGTAATGGGTGTTCTCAGTATTGTTATTATTGCTCTCACTCCCAGATTCTCTAAAAAGGTGCCCGGCTCATTGCTTGCCATCATCATAATGACTGTGGCTGCATGGTTGCTCAAGGATTTTGCCGGTGTGACATCTATTAAGACTATTGGCGACCTATATGAACTGCCTTCGGGTTTGCCCGAGTTGCGATTGCCTGCTCTCGATAGCGATACAAGTCTCTTTGCCACCATGCAAAATCTGGCCCCCGTAGCTTTCACCATTGCAATGTTGGGTGCCATTGAGTCGCTGCTCTCTGCAATGGTTGCCGATGGTGTCATTGGTGACCGTCACGATTCGAACACAGAGCTTATTGGTCAGGGTATTGCAAATGTCGTTGTACCTTTCTTTGGTGGTATTCCTGCTACAGGCGCCATTGCGCGTACCATGGCAAATATCAACAATGGTGGAAAGACACCGGTTGCGGGTGTGGTGCATACATTCGTGCTGTTGTTGGTGCTGCTGTTCCTCGGTGGAGTGGTGGGACGCATACCCATGCCTTGTCTTGCAGGTGTGTTGGTGATGGTGTCGTATAATATGAGCGGTTGGAGAACTATCCTCTCAATGTGCCGCAAGTCGGTTGCCGGCGTGACGGTGCTTTTCGTCACCTTGCTGCTCACTGTCTTCTTCGACCTTACCCTTGCCATAGAGGTGGGATTGATTCTTGCCATTGTTGAGTTTATGAAGCGTATGATGGAGAGCACCAGCATATCTGTCATCAGAGACGAGATGGAGGTGCACCACGATGGTGAGAATGGTGACGAGAGCCTTGCTATTCCCAAAGGTGTCGAGGTTTACGAGATTGAGGGCCCCTTCTTCTTTGGTATTGCCAATAAATTCGACGAGTTGACACGCATGACACCTCCTGTGCCCATTCGCGTGTTGCGTATGCGCAAGGTGTCGTTCATCGACTCCACTGCACTGCACAACCTCGAGATATTTATACAGTCGTCGCAAGAGGAGGGTCGTGTGGTTATTCTCTCTGGTGTGAACGACAATGTAGACAAGGTGCTGACAAAAGCCGGTGTGAAGGTTATGGTTGGTGAAGAGAATGTCTGCTCGAACATACATCTTGCACTTGCACGTGCTGCCGAGGTTGCCAATGAAATGGGTGTTGAACAGTAATAACTTAAATATTTCACTATAATGAAAAACGCTTTCACATTACAAGGGGGTAATCTGCTTGCTTATGTGACGGCGTTTTTTGTTGTTACAGTGTGGGGCACTACCTTTGTGCAGACAAAGGTTCTTATAAATGCAGGGCTGCTCCCCGAGGAGATTTTTCTTTATCGCTTTGTGCTTGCCTATCTGCTGATAATGCCCCTTGCCGGGAAAAGGCTTTTTCTTGATAATTGGCGCGACGAACTTTTAGCCATGTTGCTTGGCATAACCGGCGGCTCGCTCTACTTTGTGACGGAAAATACGGCGTTGGTCTACGGCTATTGCTCAAATGTGTCATTGCTGGTGTGCGTCACCCCATTGACTACTGCGTTGGCTATGCGATGGTTGCATACCGACGACAAGCCCGGGCGTGGCGTGCTAATAGGCTCGTGTGTGGCGTTGATGGGTGTGGCTTTGGTGGTTTTCAATGGCAATTTTGTGCTCAAATTGTCGCCTCTTGCCGACGGGCTTGCCTTTGCTGCCTGCATCTGCTGGACGCTCTATTCGGTGGTGATGCAATATGTACAGCCGCGTTATCCTACAATGCTAATCATGCGCAAAGTGTTCGGTTATGGTGTGCTCACCATACTGCCCTTTTTCATAAGCGAGGCTCCGCATGTGGGACTGCTTTTTGGTGGTGGTTTCAAGGTGTGGTTCAATGTGCTGATGCTTGGATGTGTGGCTTCTATGCTGTGTTACACGTTGTGGAACTTTGTACTTAAGCGCCTTGGCACGGTGCGTGCCACAAACTTCATATATCTCAATCCGGTTGTAACAATGCTATGCTCGTGGGCGGTTCTTGACGAACACATCACATGGATGGCTATGCTTGGTGCTGTGTTGGTGCTCCTGGGCATGTTCATGGCAGAAAAAAAGAGAAATATTTCCAAATAAATTGCTTGGCTATTCGTATAAAAGTGCTACCTTTGAAAGTCGGTCGGCATTATTCCGGGTTATGGAAATGCGTGGTCGACGCGTTTAAAAGAACTTTAACCGATAAACAATTTATACAATGGCAACAAAACCGGAATTTAAGTACGCCCACATGTTCCAGCAGGGCGCAGATACAACGGAATATTATCTTCTTACAAAGGATTATGTGTCAGTTGGTGATTTCGAAGGCAAACCTATGCTGAAGGTTGCTCCCGAGGCTTTGACACTGTTGTCACGCACAGCGTTTCGCGATGTGTCGTTTTTGCTTCGTCGTTCACACAACGAGCAGGTAGCAAAAATTCTCAACGACCCCGAAGCTAGCGAGAATGACAAATATGTGGCGCTCACTTTCTTGCGCAATGCCGAGGTGGCTGCTAAAGGCAAACTGCCTCTCTGTCAGGATACAGGTACAGCCATTATTCATGGTGAAAAGGGTCAGCAGGTGTGGACAGGTTTTTGCGATGAGGAGGCTCTCGCACGCGGTGTTTATGAGACATACACCGAGGAGAATCTGCGATACAGCCAAAATGCCCCTTTGAACATGTACGACGAGGTAAATACAAAATGTAATCTTCCCGCACAGATTGACATAGAAGCTACCGAGGGCATGGAATATAAATTCCTTATGGTGACAAAAGGTGGCGGTTCAGCAAACAAAACATATCTTTATCAGGAGACAAAAGCATTGCTCAACCCTGCTACGCTCGTTCCCTTCCTCGTTGAGAAGATGAAGAGCCTGGGTACAGCCGCTTGTCCTCCTTATCACATTGCGTTTGTCATCGGTGGCACATCTGCCGAGAAGAATCTGTTGACAGTGAAGTTGGCATCGACACATTTCTACGACAATCTGCCTACAACAGGCGACGAGACAGGCCGTGCTTTCCGCGACATTGAGCTCGAGAAGCAGTTGCTCGACGAGGCTCACCGCATAGGTCTTGGCGCACAGTTCGGTGGAAAATATCTTGCACACGATGTTCGCGTGGTGCGTCTGCCCCGTCATGGTGCAAGCTGCCCCGTGGGTATGGGCGTAAGTTGCTCTGCCGACCGCAACATAAAAGCGAAGATAAACAAAGATGGTATATGGATTGAGAAACTCGACGACCAGCCTGCTACTCTCATTCCCGAAGCGTTGCGCAATGCAAACGAGGGCGAGGTGGTGCGTGTAGACCTCAACCGCCCCATGAGCGAGGTATGCAAGCAACTTTCTCAATATCCCGTGGCAACACGTCTGTCGCTCAACGGTACAATCATTGTTGGACGCGACATTGCTCATGCCAAACTGAAAGAGCGCATCGACCGCGGCGAGGGCCTGCCCGAATATATAAAGAATCACCCCATCTACTATGCAGGTCCTGCAAAGACACCCGCCGGCATGGCTTGCGGCTCAATGGGCCCCACCACAGCAGGACGTATGGACTCATACGTCGACCTCTTCCAGTCGCATGGCGGCAGCATGATTATGCTTGCCAAAGGTAATCGCAGCCAGCAGGTAACAGACGCATGTCAGAAACATGGCGGTTTCTATCTTGGCTCAATCGGTGGCCCTGCTGCCATCCTCGCGCAGAACAATATCAAGAGCATTGAGTGCGTGGAGTATCCCGAATTGGGTATGGAGGCTATCTGGAAAATCGAGGTTGAGGACTTCCCCGCATTTATTCTTGTAGACGATAAAGGTAATGACTTCTTCAAGCAGATTAAACCTATCTGCCCCGGAAGTTGCAAATAATATAAACAAAAAAAAGACTACTATTATGGCAAAA
The DNA here is from genome assembly GCA_017467015.1 of Bacteroidaceae bacterium. GTDB lineage: Bacteria > Bacteroidota > Bacteroidia > Bacteroidales > Bacteroidaceae > HGM04593. The sequence continues at coordinate 5,012 of JAFTTA010000028.1, read as the reverse complement.
TCATTGAAAGGTACTAAGACCGAGGCTAACCTTATGGCAGCCTTTGCCGGCGAAAGTCAGGCTCGTAACAAATATACTTATTACGCAAGCAAAGCCAAGAAGGATGGCTATGAGCAGATTGCTGCTCTTTTCCAGGAAACAGCAGACCAAGAGAAAGAACATGCTAAAGTGTGGTTCAAACTGTTGCACGACGGCATTGGCGCAACCATGGACAACCTTGTGGATGCAGCTGGTGGCGAGAACTATGAGTGGACAGAGATGTATCCCACTATGGCTCGTGAGGCTGCAGAAGAGGGCTTCGACGACATTGCTCGTCTCTTCTCTCTTGTAGCAGATGTTGAGAAGGCTCACGAAGATCGTTATAAGAAATTGCTTGCGAATATTCAGGGTGGCATTGTGTTCAGCCGCGACAACGACTGCATCTGGCAGTGCCGCAACTGCGGTCATCTGCACATTGGCAAGGAGGCTCCCGAAGTTTGCCCCGTATGTGCGCATCCTCGTGCCCACTTCCAGATTAAACCCGAGAATTATTAGAAGTTGTTTGAATTTTTAATAAAATATTTCTTGTTAAAGCCGCGTCTCTTTCGGACGCGGCTTTTTTATTTGTCTCTTTATATATTCCGAGGCTGTGGCTATAAGAGTAAAAAAGCTACTTGATAGGTGTTTATTCTGCATCTTTCCCGGAAAATCAGACGCGAACCGACGATTGACGAGAGAGTAACAATAATTTTGAAAAGCTGCATACTTTTTCGTTTCAAAGATGTATATTTGCAAATTACAACGTATGACAAAAATAAAATGAAAGTAACTGATTGCATAAACTCTGATGGTAAAACAGTATTCTCAATAGAGGTGTTGCCACCCATCAAAGGAACAGGGTTGACAAAACTTTTCGACTCCATAGACCGAATTAACGAGTTTGGTCCTAAATATATAAACATTACCACTCACCACAGCGAGTATGTTTACACAGATGCTGGTAATGGAATGTTCAAGCGTACTGCTGTTCGTCGTCGTCCCGGAACGGTGGCAGTGGCAACAGCCATCAAGCATCGCTACAATGTACCCGTAGTGCCCCACATCCTATGCAATGGCTTTACGCCCGAAGAGACCGAATATGTTCTTATCGATCTTCAACTTTCGGGCATCAATAATCTGTTGTTGTTGCGTGGCGACAAAGCAAAGGACGAAAAGACCTTTACTCCCACGCTGGGTGGTTACGACCACACTGTGCAGTTGCAAGAGCAAGTGAACCGTTACAACGAAGGCTTGTTTATCGACGGTACCGCCATGCGCGAACGTGGCGAACCATTCTCCTACGGTGTTGCCTGCTATCCCGAGAAGCACATTGAGGCGCCTAACCTCGAAAGCGACCTCTATTGGTTGAAGAAGAAAGCCGATGCAGGTGCGGAGTATGCTGTCACGCAGATGTTTTTCGACAACGGGAAATATTTCGAGTTTGTGCGCATGGCGCGTGAGATGGGTATAAATATACCTATCATCCCGGGCATTAAGCCCATACACAGGCTTTCGCAGATAAATGTGTTGCCAAAGACCTTTAACACCGACCTGCCCGGAGAACTTACAGCGGAATTGCTGAAGTGCAAGAGCGATGCCGATGCAGCTGTTGTTGGTTGTGAATGGTGTGTGAAACAGTGTCGCGAACTTATGGAGCGTGGCGTGACCAACCTCCATTTTTATACTGTCAATGCCACTGAGAGCGTAATTAAGACTTTGGCGGCGCTATATTGATGAATTATGTACTTCAAGGATATAATAGGACACGAGGAACTTAAAGCGCAGTTGCGCAGATGCGTCGATGAAAATCGTCTGGCTCATGCACTGCTAATCACCGGTGCCCATGGCAGTGGCAAGTTGCCCATAGCTGTGGCTATGGCACGTTATATCCTTTGCAGTAACAGACACGACGGTGATGCTTGTGGCACCTGCCCATCGTGTGTGAAGATGGATAAACTCATTCATAGCGACCTCCACTTTGTCTTCCCTGTGAAGAAGAAAAAAGGCTCATCGGCAGATAGCGCTCCGTTAAGTGATGATTATATTGCCGAGTGGCGCAGGATTTTCCTTAAGGAGCCATATTTCGGCTATGGCGACTGGCTGAACATGCTCGACGTGGAGAACCAGCAGCCTATGATTTACGAGAAAGAGAGTGGGGAAATACTGCGAAAACTGTCGTTGAAGTCGCGCGAGGGTGGTTGGAAGGTGATGATTATATGGTTGCCCGAGAAGATGAAAGAGGCTTGCTCAAACAAACTGCTGAAGATTCTTGAGGAACCTCCCGCCGAGACACTTTTCATGCTTGTAACAGAGGATGCCGAACATATAATTCCTACAATCCTCAGCCGTACACAAGCAGTTGAGGTGCCGCGAATTTCGGTGGATGCGATAACCGCTGCCCTTCAGCAACGTTATGCGCTTGACGAAGCTACGGCACGTAGCGTTGCACAACAGAGCGATGGCGATTGGGAGAAAGCCGAGTCGATGTTGAAAGTGAACAACGATAAAGCACTCTACCTCGAACTCTTCATGATGCTTATGCGCACAGCCTACAAACGCGACATTCAAGCTATGAAGCAGTGGAGCGAGCAGGTGGCAGCGCTTGGTCGTGAACGTCAGAAGGGCCTGTTGGAGTATTGCCAGCGCATGATACGCGAAAATTTCATAATGAACTTCGGTCGCAACGAGATGTTATATCTCACTCCCGAAGAGCGTAATTTTTCGCAAAATTTCTCGCCATTTGTCAACGAGAACAATATATTCGGCATCGTGGAAGAGCTCTCCGATGCTCAGAAACATGTAGAACAGAACGTCAATGCCAAAATGATTTTCTTCGACATGGCATTGAGGATGATTGTATGGATAAAAAACAGATAGTTATGAATGACGAACTGAAATATAAGGAGCAGAATGGTACTTCGGGAATATGTTGCGAGGGTTGCGGCAAAATGGATGCCCCTCTGAATACTTTCGACTGGTTGGCGGATGTCCCCGGCAACTACGAGGATACGGACATTGTCGAGGTACAGTTCAAAAATACCCGCAAGGGCTATTATCGCAACTCCAACAAATTGCAGCTTGCCAAAGGCGATATTGTGGCGGTGGAAGCCAATCCCGGACACGATATTGGTCGTGTGACACTCACCGGTCGACTGGTGTTGTTGCAACTGAGAAAGGCTCGCTTAACACCCGAATCGGAACTGAAGCGTGTCTATCGCAAGGCGAAACCTGTGGACATGGAGAAATATGAGGAGGCAAAGGCAAAGGAGCACGATACTATGATACGCTCACGACAGATTGCCAAAGACCTAAATTTGGATATGAAGATTGGTGATGTGGAGTATCAGGGCGATGGCAACAAGGCTATCTTCTATTATATTGCCGACAACCGCGTCGACTTCAGACAGCTCATAAAGGTTCTTGCCGAGGTGTTCAGAGTGAAGATTGAGATGAAACAGATAGGCGCTCGTCAGGAGGCGGGTCGCATTGGTGGTATCGGTCCTTGCGGTCGCGAACTATGCTGTGCCACTTTTACTACAAATTTTGTGTCGGTATCGACTCTTGCCGCACGTTTTCAGGATATTTCACTCAATCCGCAGAAACTTGCAGGCCAGTGTGCCAAACTGAAATGTTGTATGAACTACGAGGTCGATGCTTATGTGGAGGCTTCTAAACGTTTCCCACCGCGTGACGTAGAACTTGAAACGGCTGAGGGTACATATTATTTCTTTAAAGCCGACATTTTGCGTGGCGAAGTTACATATTCGAGCGACAAACATATTCCTGCTAATTTGAAGACTATTACAGCGCGTCGTGCAAAGCAGATTGTGGAGATTAACAAACGTGGCGAGAAGCCCGAGACATTGCTCGAGGATGGTGATGCAAGAGACGAACGTCGTTCATCCGACCTTTTGGAGCAGAACAATATAGACCGCTTCGACAATGCTTCGCGTAACAAACGACGTAAACGTCCCGCCGGCGGTCGTGATCATCGTAACGATTCCCGAAAAGGCAGAAGAAATGATGATTCCAAAGCTGAATAGTCTGTTGCCAATTGCGGCACTGCTGCTTCTTACCGCTTGCGAGGATGTGCGCTTTCACGTATTTTGCGATGTGCCGAGTGAGTGGGCTGCCACTGATACGCTTGAGTTCTCATTTGTCAATGTGCCGAATGAGCAGCACTCCTTGATGCTCGATGTACAGTTGAGAACGACCTCTTCCTATCCCTCGCGCGAGTTGTGGTTAGCTGTGCAGCGCTCCAGCGCTTGTGGCATTGTGACCGATACATTGCGCTGCGAAATTTTCGACTCGTTGGGCAGGCAGAATGGAACAGGTGCGGGACTTTATCATCAAACCTCTTTTGCGGTTGGTACAATGGATGTGGCTCCACATGATACGGTGAGTATCAAAGTGATGCATCTGATGGATGAAATTGTCTGTGGCGTAGCAGATGTGGGGGTTAAAGTCTGCGGTCGCGGTCGGCATCAATCCTCAGAAAACTAAACAATAGCAGCGAGAAACCGAGGAATGACGAACCTCCGTAGCTGAAGAAGGGTAGTGGTATGCCTATCACAGGGGTGATGCCCAGCACCATGCCTATGTTTATGAAGAAGTGGAAAAAGAAGATTGCCACCAATGAGTAGCCATAGACCCTGCCGAATGTGTCGTTCTGCCGCTCGGCAAGTATCAGCAGTCGAAGTACGAAAGCGACGAATATCACTAACACAAATGTTGAACCAAAGAAACCTTGCTCTTCGCCTATGGTGCAGAAGATGAAGTCGGTGTCTTGTTCGGGCACATATTTCAGTTTGGTCTGTGTGCCGTTGAGGAAACCTTTGCCAAAAAGTCCTCCCGAACCTATGGCTATCTTCGACTGATGCACGTTGTATCCTGCACCGGCAAGGTCCTCTTTCAGTCCTAAAAGCACTACGATGCGCACTTTTTGGTGTGGTTTCATCACATTGTTGAATACATAGTCGCACGAGTGGAAAAAG
>JAFTTA010000027.1 GCA_017467015.1 Bacteroidaceae bacterium | reverse complement strand
TTATCTGTTTGCTATTAACAATCGATTAAGCTGCCATGTTCATTGCGTGCATGTTGGTAAAAACTTGAAAAATATCTCCAAGATTGGCCTCTCGCTTGTTGGTTTTGCATTATTTAAATAAAAGAACTTTATATTTTCAAAGTAATAATATATCTTTGCAAATTGTGAATTAGGTATGGATGTTGCATGCTTGTGTCTGGCAGTGTGTCAATCCTTATAAAAAGAAAATGTATAATTTATAATAAATAACGACAAAATGAAACGTATATTTTTATGGATGACGCTTGGCGTTGTCATTCTTATGGCTTCTTGTCAGTCGGAGCCTGTGAAGGTTACAGTAGTGGCTACCTCTGACCTTGAAACCTCTCTGTTCTCTCACGATTATAAATATTCGATGGAAAGCCGTGGCGGTGCTGCACTTGTTGCTGATTACTTGAGCGAGCTTAAAGCAACCATTGGCGAGCAGAACGTGATTTATGTTGATAATGGCGACCTCCTGGTAGGTTGGCCCTTGAATTACTATATGAAAAATATAGAAAAGAGTGATACTACATTGGCTGCTGCTGCAATGAATGCCTTGGGATGCGAGGTTTATAGTATTGGTGAGGGCGATATTGCTCAAGGCAAGTCTTTGCTCGATCGTCATGTGAAATCCTCAAAGGATGCTCCTGTCTGTGCCAACCTTGTAGATGCAAAAAGTGGTGAGCCTATTTATAAACCTTACGTTGTTGTAGAGCGTAACGGTATGAAAATTGCGTTCTTGGGCCTTATAACAGAATGGGCAGACAAATATATGAATAAGAACTCCATGGATGGCATGAAGGTGGTGAATGCCGTTGAAGCTGCTCAGAAATGGATGACTGAGATACAGAAAAATGAAAAGCCCGACGTTGTTATCGGTCTTTTCCATATGGGTGCTTCAGCAGTTTCCAAGCGCACAAACTCGCGCGAGGACATTGCTGTGACTGTTGTTAGCAATGTTGCCGGCTTCGATGCTGTTGTTTGCGGACACGATGGTTTGCGCCGTTCCAAAGAGGTTGTTGCAGCCGATGGTAGGAAAGTGACCATCGCTTCTCCCGGACGTCGCGGCATGTATGCGATTGATATCACTATAACAGCTCAACGCTCGGGCGAAAGTTTCAAGAACAAGATGGTCGATGTTGCCATAAAAACCATGATTTCTCGCTCTTTCAATAAGGAGTATACGACAGCTATGCGTCCGTTGTTGAGTGATTTGCGTAAAGCAATGGCAGAGCCTATTGCCAAGTTGAAAAGCAATGTTGCTGCTGTTGATGCTATTTTTGGCTCATCTGCATATATGGATCTTATTCATAAAGTTCAGTTGCAAAATAGTGGTGCAGATCTTTCATTTGCCCATCTTTATGCTTTGATTAATGGTTCTGCTGCAGGCGATATTTCGCTTCTGGATGTAAACGGATTTTTTGCCGGCAGAGGCAAGTTGTATACAATTAAAATGAAAGGTAGCGAGGTTCTCGATATGCTTACATACAGCGTGAGCCGTTTCTACAGTACAGTTAAGGATAAAGATGATAAACTTCTTAAATATTCCGATGACAAGAGCAGACTTGCCGAAGGTTGCAAAGTGTTGGAGACAGTGGCAGGCATACGCTACAATGTATACATGAACAAGCAGAAAAGAGAGGATAAGGTGAAAATCCTTGGTCTAGCAAACGGACGTCCTTTCGACCTCGATAAAGAGTATACAGTTGCTGTAGCCGAGGATTATGTTATGTCTACCAACCTTTCACTGAATATCGGTGCGAAGGTTAAATCTAAAGAACTTGTAAACCGCATTGTTGCAGTGAGTGAGAAAGATATGACAGAACTTGTCTGTGATTACCTCAAAGAAGCCGGCAGCTTTGATATCAAACCTTCAAATAATTGGTCTCTTCAGCCTGCTGCGTGGGTCAAGAATATAAAGGAGAATGAGATGAAGAGTTTGACTCAGATATATTTCCCTCAGAGTGCAAGTATCGAGTTGGACCCCATGGACGAAGCCGTTAAATAATTATTAGTATGAAGTATAGGTCTGTTTATATAATTTCAGCTCTTCTGTTGTCATTTGTGATGGTGGGCTGTAATAGCGACGATGATTATAATGCCGATACAGCCATCTCATTCTACGAACCGTTGGAGTATGAGAAGATGGTCTCTTCCATAAAAATATCCAACACCATTAATGGAAAGGAGTATACGGAAAAATATAATTTTGTCTATGATGCGCAGAACCGTATAAAGGAGATAAACGGTGAATGGGTACGTTGGATAGGAAAGAATTATAATATTTTGTGCAACACTACTACACAGGCAAGATATTATTATAAAAATGATGTATTGTTGGTGGAGTGGGATATGGTTGACGAATATCTTGATGAATCATATGATTTTTCGGGTAAATACACCGGTGTGTTCAATAAGAATGGTATGCTTGAGCAGTTCTTTGGCTTCGATTGTGAATATCAGGGCATGTTGCTCAAAAAAGCATATTTTGATACAGGCGAATGGTGCGAGTTTGACTACGATAGGGTAAGTAATCTGGTTAGTGCAGGCGCTTATTCTTTGGATAGCCTTGGCGATGCGAAGTTGGTAATGAAGAATAGCTATTCTTATACCCAAAGAGTAAATAAGACAAATATCGATTTTGCATCATTGCTTGGATACAACATTGCAGAGCGCACAATTCCTGATATGCAATCTACAATATATTCATTGTTCCAGTTGGGCGCTTTCGGCATGTTCGGCTCACGCTCTACACATCTCCCTC
>JAFTTA010000026.1 GCA_017467015.1 Bacteroidaceae bacterium | reverse complement strand
CCCTTCTACACAGGTAAAGCAAAACTTGTGGACACAGCAGGTCGCGTAGACAAGTTCATGAGCCGCTATGGCAAAACATTGAAAAAATAATCAACATTTTCCAATATACAAATAAAGGTTGCAATCCAGGATTGCAACCTTTATTGTATATTCAAAGCAAAGGTGAAGAAATTTTCAAAACAAGAACAAACAGCCACTTCCAACCCGAAAAATTGTCCATAATCATGGTTTCAATGTTCACACACCGACAAAAAAAGTTAAATTAAAGAATTATTTCCGTAATTACTTAGAAAACTTTTTTGTGATAAATAGTTTTCAGTGTAACTTTGCAAACGATTTGGCAGATTATGGAAAAAGAGACAAGCGTAAACAACTGTAAAAAAGAGTTGCGCATGAAAATCATAAAAATGGCAAATGCCATGTTTCATGCACAAGGAATAAAGGAGGTGAAGATGGACGACATTGCCACCACGCTTGGAATTTCCAAACGCACCTTATACAAGCTTTTTAAAAACAAAGAAGAGCTATTGTTCGAGGGCGCCAAACAAGCACATGCAGAGATGGTGGAAAAAGCCAAAGAACTGATAAGGTTGTCGCACGGAACAATGGAAATAATATTGGCTCTTTATCATTTCTATCTGAGCCAAATAAAGAATGTGAATAAAAGCTACTTCAGAGAACTGGCAAAATACCCCGCAGTAGTTGAAGAGAGACACAAACACTCTCGAAAGAACGAGCAGAAAGTGCGAGCATGGCTCGAGAGTGGAGTTAAAGAGGGGATATTCAGAGAGGACACCAACTTTGAAGTGCTACTTTACATATTAAAAGAAAATCTCACATTCATTACAACAACCACACTGTTCGACAACTACACAATAGAACAGATGAGCGACACATACATTTTGGCATACCTACGCGGAGTATCCACGCCAAAAGGACAAGCCATAATTGAAGAGTATATAAAGAAAACTAAATAATAGAGAAATTTATGAATTGTAAAATGCGATTGACCGTAATGCTCGCGATGTTGGCATCATTCGTGCTGACACACGCACAAGAGAATTTACCGGTTCTCAACCTGACACTCGAAAAAGCCATTGAGCTTGCACTCAGCGACAACCCCACCATGAAGGTTGCCGAACAGGAGATAACCTTGAAAGAAGTTTCAAAGAGAGAGGCATGGCAGAATCTGCTTCCCAGTATTTCAATCGACGGAACCATCTCATACGACATCAAAGTAGCAGAAATCAAGACCAGTATGGGTAGCTTCAAAATGGGTATGGATGATTCAAACACATGGAACGGTGGTATAAACGTATCACTCCCCCTCTATGCTCCCGCCATATATCGCAGCATAAAGATGGGCAAGAAAGACATTGAACTTGCTGTGGAAAAAAGTCGTGGTTCAAGAATAGACCTCATCAATCAGGTAAAAAAAGCATACTACCAATTGATGCTTGCACAAGACTCATACGACGTACTGATGGAAAGCTACAAACTCACAGAGCGCAACTACAACGTAGTAAAAGCAAAATATGAGCAAGGCAGCGTCAGCGAGTACGACAAGATAAGCGCCGAAGTGCAGCACCGCAGCGTATGGCCCAACGTGGTAAGCAGCAAAAATGCCGTTGCCCTTGCAAAGTTGCAACTTAAGGTATTAATGGGAGTCACAGCCGATGTAGACCTTGCTATCAACGACAAACTCTCAAACTACGAAAGCCAGATGCAGGTAGACGCCACATCGGCATCACAAATATCACTTGACGGCAACAGCGCCCTGAAACAGATTGATCTCAATGGCGAGTTACTGAACCAACAGCGCAAGATGCTCTACACCAACTTCCACCCCACAATGGCATTGACAGGAAGCTATCAGTACCTCTCACGTTCAAACACAAATTGGGAGTTCTACAACTTCAACTGGAGCAATTCATCATCGCTAGCACTCTCACTGAGCATCCCTTTGTTCAAAGCAAGCAACTTCACCAAGCTCAAATCGAACAAGATTCAGCAACAGCAACTTGCCGAAACACGATTAAACACAGAGCGTCAGCTGCGCATGCAGGCACAGAGCCAGCTCGACAATATGGTTGCCAGCGCCGAGCAGTTGGAGACAAACAAGAAATCAGTTGAGCTTGCAAAGAAAGAGTTGAACATCAGCGAAAAGCGCTACGAAGTGGGCAAAGGAACAATCCTTGAACTTAACAGTTCACAGGTATCACTCACCAATGTACAACTCACATACCACAACTCAATTTACGACTACCTCGTAGCAAAATCAGAGTTTGAAACAATCATAGGCAAAGAATAAATAAGAAAAACATAACATCATGAAAAAACATCTGACAATCATCGCAATGGCAGCCATCGCCATCATGACATCATGCGGCAGCTCTGACAAGACAGCTACAACAGCAGCCGTACAGGATGAAAAGCCCAAAGTAAAAATCGCAGCGTCAACAGTTCAAGACGTTGACCAGCTGGCAGAATACACCACAACAGTGGAAGCAGAGGTAAAAAACAACATCGCACCCAACTCGCCTCTCCGTATAGGAAAAATCCTTGTTGAGGTAGGCGATAACGTTGCCAAAGGTCAGAAGCTCGTTCAGCTCGACGCAAGCAACCTCGAGCAGCTCGCACTTCAGATAGAAAACCAAAAGGTTGAGTTCAATCGTATCAGCGAGCTCTACAAAGTGGGCGGTGCCTCTAAAGCCGAGCTCGATAACGCAAAGACAGCACTCGATGTAAACATCAAAGCCTACAACAACCGTATGGAGAACACAATCATGCGCAGTCCCATCAATGGTGTGGTAACAGCACGCAACTACGACAACGGCGACATGACAGGTGCGGCACCCATCCTCGTTGTAGAGCAGATAACACCTGTAAAGATGAACATCAACGTCAGCGAGCCCTACTATGCTAAAATCGACAAAAAGACAGAGGTAAGCGTACGTTTCGAAGCATACGGCGAAGAGCAGTTCCCTGCAACAGTAAGCATCGTATACCCCACTATCGACGCAACCACACACACATTCCCCGTAGAGCTTAAGATAAACAACAAAGACCGTCGCGTACGTCCCGGCATGTACGGTCGCGCCATAGTGAATTTTGGCACAAAGAGCCACGTTGTAGTACCCGACCAAGCAGTAATCAAGCAACTCGGCAGTGGCGACTACTATGTATATGTTTACAACAACGGCAAAGTATCATACAACAAGGTAACCTTGGGACGCCGCATGGGCGACAAATACGAGATTGTAAACGGTGTTGAACCCGGCTCACAGGTTGTTGTTGCAGGACAGAACAGACTCGCCAACGGAGTAGAGGTAGAAGTTATAAAGTAACCTGCCCCAACAAAATAACATTAATAGAAACACACTTAAAAACAGATTAATATGAGTCTATACGAAGGAGCAGTAAGAAGACCTATTATGACAGCGCTATGCTTTGTAGCCATCGTAATCCTCGATCTCTTCTCATTATCAAAACTTCCCGTCGACCTCTACCCGGACATCGAGACAAACTCGATTATGGTATTGACCACATATAGCGGTGCAAGTGCATCGGACATTGAAAACAACGTCACACGTCCGCTTGAGAACACCCTTAACTCGGTGGAGCATTTGAAGCACATAACATCAAAATCGAGCGAGAACATATCAGTTATCACACTCGAATTTGAGTTCGGCTACGACATTGACGTCCTCACAAACGACGTACGCGACAAACTGGACATGGTAAGTTCATCATTGCCCGACGATGCCAACACACCCATCATCTTCAAGTTCTCAACAGACATGATTCCTATTCTGTTGCTGTCGGTAACAGCCGAAGAGAGCCAGAACGCACTCTACAAAATCCTTGACGACAACGTAGCAAACCCCCTTGCACGTATCGACGGAGTGGGAACTGTATCTATAGCCGGTGCCCCCAAACGCGAAATCAACATCTACATGGATCCCGTGAAGATGGAGGCATACAACATCCCCATCGAGACAGTAAGCTCCATCATTGCTGCAGAGAACAGAAACATCCCCGGCGGTAACCTCGACATAGGTAGCAACACATACTCACTGCGTGTAGAGGGAGAATTCAACTCGCCCAAAGAGATGCTTAACCTTGTTGTAGGCACATACAACGGAGCAAATGTCTATCTTCGCGACATTGCCCGCATTGTAGACAGCCGTCAGGAGCGTTCACAGCAGGCGTTTACCAATGGTAAAGAGGGAGCAATGATTATCATCCAGAAACAGAGCGGTGCAAACTCAGTAGCCATCTCAAACAAGGTGATGGAAGCACTGCCCAAACTTCAGAAAGGACTTCCCTCGGATGTGAATCTCGGTATCATCGTAAACACTTCGGACAACATCATGCAGACCGTAAACTCGCTTGCCGAGACTATCATGTATGCGTTGATTTTCGTTGTAATAGTGGTATTTGCATTCCTCGGTCGCTGGAGAGCAACAGTGGTAATCGCTATCACCATCCCCTTCTCGCTCATTGCATCATTCATATACCTGTTTGCAACAGACGGTTCGCTGAACATCATCTCATTATCATGTCTGAGTATAGCCATCGGTAGCGTTGTGGACGACTCCATTGTGGTGCTTGAGAACGTAACCACACACATCGAACGTGGAGCAAGCCCCAAACACGCAGCCATCCACGGAACAAACGAGGTGGCAATCTCGGTTATCGCCTCTACACTGACCATGCTTGCAGTGTTCTTCCCCTTGACCATGGTAACAGGTATGTCGGGCGTACTCTTCAAACAGCTCGGATGGATGATGTGTATCATCATGACCGTATCAACCATCGGTGCGTTGACAATCATTCCCATGCTCTGCTCACAGATGCTTCGTCTGCAGAAGAAACAGAGTAAATTATTCATCAAGTTCTACACACCCATCCAGCGTATTCTTGACAAACTCGACATTTGGTACGCAAAGCGTATCGACTGGGCTGTACGCCATCGCAAGACTGTAATTATCACATGTTTCGCATTCTTTGGCGCAAGTTTGTTCTGCTTCCCATTCATCAAGAGTGAGTTCTTCCCTGCAAACGACAACGGTCGTGTAGGTATAACCATTCAGTTGCCCATAGGCACACGCGTAGAGAAATCGAGAGAACTTGCACTCGGCCTAACAAAGAAATGGATGGAGCGTTATGGCGAGGACCTCACCGCATGCAACTTCCGCGTAGGTAAAGCCGACGAAGACAATGCCTTTGCATCTATTCAGGATAACGGTACACACCTCATCAGCTTCAACATAGGTCTTGTACCCTCAGACCAGCGCGAAAGAAAACTCGACGCTATTTGCGACGAATTGCGTATGGACCTCAAGCAGATTCCCGAAATTGCAAAATACGTTGTAAACATGGGTGGTGGTCAAAGTTCAATGGGTGGTCAGAGCATGGCCTCGTTTGAAATCTACGGCTACGACATGGACGCTACCGACAAACTCGCAAATGCACTTTCCGACTCACTGCGTGCATGGAGCAACGTAACAGAGGTTAACATCAGTCGCAGCGACTATCAGCCCGAATATCAAGTTGACTTCGACCGTGAGAAACTTGCCATGCATGGTATAAACCTCAGCACCGCCGCCACATATCTGCGTAACCGATATAATGGCGCGCTCGCAACATACTTCCGCGAAGATGGTGACGAGTACGACGTGAAGGTACGTTACGAACCCGGTAGCCGCACAGCCGTTGAGGATATCGAAAACATCTTGCTCTACACAAGCAGCGGCAAAAGCGTTAGAGTAAAAGATGTAGGCAATGTTGTAGTACGTGAGACACCGCCCACCATCGAACGTAAAGACCGCGAGCGTATCATAACAGTTAACGCAGTTCTTAAAGCAGGTGTTGCGCTCAGCGATGGTGTTGAATATGGAAATGCAATCATCGACAAACTTGACATTCCCGCTGGTATCAGTGTACAGATTGCAGGTTCATACGAAGACCAGCAAGAGTCAAACAGAGACCTCGGAACACTCGCCATCCTTATACTTATCCTTGTATTTATCGTGATGGCAGCGCAGTTCGAGTCGCTCACTTACCCCTTCATCATCATGCTCTCAGTTCCCTTCGGATTGAGCGGTATCCTTATAGCACTCGCTCTGACAGGCACAACAATGAACGTGATGTCAATCCTCGGTGGTGTGATGCTTATCGGTATCGTAGTGAAGAACGGTATTGTGCTCATCGACTACACCATGCTGCTGCGTGAGCGTGGTCTCGGACTCGTCCAGGCATCAGTACGCGCCGGAAAGAGTCGTCTTCGCCCCGTGCTCATGACAACACTTACAACCATCCTCGGTATGGTGCCTATGGCCATAAGCCAGGGTGTAGGTGCTGAAATGTGGCGTCCCCTCGGTGTATCGGTTATCGGTGGTCTTACAATATCAACCATCATGACACTTATCTACGTTCCTGTGATGTACTGTATATTCGGTGGCAACGGCATTGTCCGCAAGCGCAAACAGATACGTACAAAACGTGAATTGGATGCATATTGGAAAGAGAATAAAGATATAGAAATGCTCAAGCACAAGCATTAATAATAAATTGTGAAGATGCTTCCCTGTATTAAAAGCATCTTCACAAAAATCATTAACTTGAAAATTAAATAAAATGAAAGGAATATTTATTGCATTCGACCAAGCACATAGAGATGCAGTCATAGCATTGCTTGAGCACAACAACTGCCGCGGATTTTCATTATTTGAGCAGATGCAGGGACGTGGAAGCAAGACCGGTGACCCCCACTACGGCTCACACGCATGGCCCTCAATGTGTTCAGGTATCCTGACCATGGTTGACGACAAACGTGTAGACAACGTACTCAAAGAATTGAAAGCACTCGATCAGGATTCAGAACTTTTGGGTTTACGTGCTTTTGTTTGGAACATTGAACAAAGTATCTGATAAAGAGAACTAACAAGTCCATAATAAAAATCAGCTTCACTTATGTGAAGCTGATTTTTATTATATCTATTTACAAAACTACTTGCTGAATTTAGCGCCGAACTTACCGCCTGTTTTTGCGCCACCGACACCTTTACCCGAGAAGATATTCTCGCCATAGTTGACCACCTTATTACAAGCATCCTGCTGACGACGTATAGCAATCTCAATGAGTTTATCGACAAGAGTGCTGAAATTTATACCGCTATACTCCCACAAATAGAACGACAGAGAGCCGGGGATGGTATTTATCTCATTGACAAAAATATCTCCGGTTGCTTCATCAATAATGAAATCGATACGCGACACACCATCGCATGCCAAAGCACGGAATGTTTCACACGCAGCATTCTGTATGAACTTTGTTGTTTCCTCGGGCAGATTGGCAGGAATTTCACGTACGGTAGACTGCATACCCTGTGACTGTTTGCCACCACCATTCATGTATTTATCTTGATAAGAGAGTATTTCTCCGCTACGCACGGGAACCTCACAAACCGAAGGCTGACAATCGTAATAATTTCCAAGCACTGCACAGTTCACCTCTTTAAGTTTCTGCACATACTTCTCCACAATAATACGATTGGTAAACTGAATGGCATTTTCAATTGCATCCACGAGTTCCTCTTTATTATGTGCAGCCTTGATTCCTACGCTTGAGCCGAGGTTGGCTGGCTTGACTATAACTGGGTAGCCGAGTTTTTCCTCCACTCTGTCAACAACGGCATCCTGCTTGTCGAACCACTCCTTATCGGAGAACCAACAATAATCGACCACAGGGATACCGCACTCTTTGAGAATCATTTTCATGGTGATTTTATCCATACCATTGGCAGATGCAAGCGTGTTGCAACCTGCGTATGGGATACCGGCAAACTCCATAACACCTTGGAAAGTGCCATCCTCGCAGTTGGTACCATGCAGCGCAGGGACAACAACATCTAATTTCGCATAAACCTCTTTTTGGAAAAAACCCTTTTTACAACGATAGAGATTTGTATCGCCATACACCGGGCGCACATACACCTGCTCACACTGAGCAAGCAACCCCTTTGTGTCGCGGTAGTTCTCAACCTTCAGCAACGCGTCGCCGCTGTACCACTCACCGCTCTTCGTAATATAAATAGGAATAATGTTATATTTCTCGGCATCCATTGCATGCATCATCTGATTGGCAGTGATTACCGATATCTCATTTTCGACGGAGCGACCGCCAAATACTACACCTACATTTGTCTTCATTTATCTTGTATTTATGTTTATAATCGTTTCTTATTTAAAGTTATCGGGAAGGTCATTTTCATACAGCACAACATCGCCCACCCGTAAAATAGAGGCGAGATGCACATGCGCATCGGCAAGATTATCAGCCTTATAGACCTTTTCGGAAGGGAAACCGCCTTCGGTAATACCACTTACAATAGCTTCGCGGTTGGTAACATTTACAATAATTGCATAGTCGCACCCTTTGGCTATATGCTTGCCAAGTGCCTTATTTGCCTCAAACTGCCTTGCACCCATCTCCACAAATCCTGGAGTGATGATGATGCGTTTATTGCCTTCTCCCACCGCAAAACCTTTCAACACATCTATAGCCATGGCAGCACCTGTTGGATTGGAATTATACGCATCGTCGAGGACTGTTATTCCGTTTGCATGACGCATAGAGAGACGATGCTCCACGGGACGCAAACGAGAAACAGCCGATTTCTGTTTCTCCACAGGCACTTTCAATTCACCAGCAACAGCTATGGAAGCCAGCAAATTAAGTAAATTGCCCGAGCCTAAAAGTTTACTGCTGTAAACATCATTATTTCCACTGCCACTGCATGTAAATGACACACCATTTGCACCATAAACAATATTCTCGGCACGAAGAGCTACCTTTTCATTTTCAACACCATAGGCAACTATCCTGCAGTTTGATTTTATGTCGCTGAAATCGCGTACACCCTGCGAATCGTAGTTAAGCACAGCAAGACCATCAGCCGGTAAAGAATTTATAAGCTCAAATTTAGTCTTCTGAATATTCTCAAAGCTCTTGAAAGTTTCGAGGTGCATCTCGCCAACAGCAGTCAGAATACCTATCTGCGGATGCACAAGGTCGCATATCTCTTTTATATCGCCCGGCTGTTTGGCACCCATCTCCACGATGAACACCTGATGATATGGTCGCAGATGCTCTCTGATGGTGCGCACCACTCCCAACAACGTATTGAAATTGCCCGGCGTGACAAGAACGTTATATTTCTCGGAAAGCACGCCTGCAAGATAGTTCTTTGTGCTTGTCTTTCCGAAACTTCCGGTGACGCCTATGATGGTAAGCGATTTATGCGACTCAATAATGCGCTTGGCATCGTTTATATACCACTGAGTTATTTATTTATCTATGGTTGTGTTAATGAAATTAGC
Source organism: Bacteroidaceae bacterium (assembly GCA_017467015.1). Classification (GTDB taxonomy): domain Bacteria; phylum Bacteroidota; class Bacteroidia; order Bacteroidales; family Bacteroidaceae; genus HGM04593. The sequence goes on along the minus strand of JAFTTA010000026.1, from coordinate 2,040 downwards.
CGACAGCACCACAAAATTAGAAAGCAAAAGTGTCAGTGCCGACGCCAAAGGGAGATACTCCACACCAACTGCAATTGCAACAGCGACCTGCACAAGCAATGTCATGAGAATTGCCGTTGTATAAAGACGTTTCACTCTGTTTGTAAAAACAATAGGTGTTTTATATTTTTCGGTAAGTTCTTTATATATACTCACCACCACAATGGCAACAGCCACAATGCTAAGCCAACCGTTAAGCATGCATAGCACCACTAAAACAAGCAACCACTTACGGTGCGTAAGTATATTCTGCGGAAACCACCAACGGAAATAACGGCTGTAGCGATAAGAACTGAGCTGGAACATCTGCATATCGTATCGCAAAGTCACCAACGAGCAAAGCAAACAAGCCGCAACATATATTATTGAAAAAACATCCATAAACTATTTTATCTTGAAAAAACTTTTCATTACCGAAGCGAAGAGCCCGGGATTTTCGAGGAACGAGAAGTGTCCTGTGCCCGAAGCCACCACAAGACCGGCATTCTTTATATGCTTCTCCATATATTTAGCATCAGTCAAAGGAGTGGCTGTGTCAAGGTCGCCCCAAAAGAGCAATACAGGCGCATTGATAAGTGGCATTACATGCTTAAGGTCCTCGTTTACCACCTTTGAAAGTATTCGTCGCATCATGGGCGAAGCATTATTGTAGTCCGATGAACCGGCATTTTTTCTGAAACGATTGAGTAACGCCTCTGCTTTGTCACGAGGCAACAATAAGTTAGCCAGCCATCTTGCGCATTTATATGTATAAACCTTGCGGTAATATGTAAACGAGCGTTTAGGCTTTATGCCCGCTGCATCGACAAGTACCACCCTCGCTGTTTTGTTACGCGATGAAAAAAGCAACGACACACGTCCACCAAAAGAGTGCCCCACAAGTGAAGGAGACTCAATGGCGTTATCCTTGACAAATCGCTCTATCAAGCAAGTGTACTCCTCCACGCCCCACACATCGTTAGGTTCTTCTGAAGCGCCAAATCCGGGAAAATCAAACGAATAGACACGATACTGCGCAGAAAGCAACGCAGCAAGAGCCTTGAATATATCATGTGTACATCCCCATCCATGCAGCAAAAGGACAGCATCGCCCTCGCCACAAACATCGACGTAAACATCTTTATTATTATACTTATATACCATCGGACATCCTTTCTCCAAAATCAATTTGCAAATATAATGCAAGCCGAGAGGAGAACAAAATAAGTTTACTTATTTTTTATCCAGAGGCGAAGCTTATATTATATAAATATAATGCAAGCCGAGAGGAGAACAAAATAGACTCGCTTTATCTTAACAGTTAATTTTTGCGCAAGCATGTTAAACACAAGTTTACTTGCCTACATTTTCACACGACTACAAAAACGGCTTGCGCCTTAGTTGCCGTTAAAACGGCTTGCACTATCTTTTCATAAGATAGGCGGCGCGGTTGACTACGTCGACTTTTGGCGGCGCTCGCTGTGAAACAGACAAGTGAACTTGCGTTTCGCTTGCTTGCACAATAGTTCGGCAATAAAAATAAATGGCTGCTTACACTTTAGGCTACAGCCAATGCGGCTTGCACTATCTTTTCATAAGATAGGCGGCGCCTCGGCAATAAAAATAAATGAATTTATTTTGTATTGCACTCGGCTTGCACTATCTTTGCCAAAATAAGAATATATAATATAATCGCCAAAAAATACGACACTATGAGCGACCAACGTTATATGATGCGAGGTGTTTCCGCATCGAAAGAGGATGTTCACAATGCAATCAAGAACATTGACAAAGGGCTATACCCCAAAGCTTTCTGTAAAATAATCCCCGATATACTGGGTGGCGACCCCGAATATTGCAATATAATGCATGCCGACGGAGCTGGCACAAAATCTTCACTTGCCTATCTTTATTGGAAAGAAACAGGCGACCTTTCGGTGTGGAAAGGTATTGCACAAGATGCCCTCATCATGAACATTGACGACCTGCTATGTGTGGGCGCAACAGATAACATACTTGTTT
>JAFTTA010000025.1 GCA_017467015.1 Bacteroidaceae bacterium | reverse complement strand
GATGCGGGGGCGGGTACAATGTAGTGCCCGTCGGTGTATGTGCCCTGATATTCGGTTGTTTGTGATGGGTTTGTTACATTCCACACCTTAATTCCTGTTTTGTCGGAGGCTATCTTGAAATTTGCTCTGCTACTATAACTTGTACCGCGGAATATAAGATACGATTCATCAAGGGCGAGCTTACGGGTGTATGTGATGCGGATGTAGTCGAGATGTCCGTTTACGGTGCTTGTGCTGGCGTTGTGCTTCAGGGTTACAGCCAGTTTCTCGTCGTTGCCGGCATAGTTGCCTGAATATTTTCCTGAGGTTATAACGCCTTTGTTTATGTCAGAGGCTTGATCGATGGTGAGTGTTCCAACGTTTTTTTCATCGATGAATATGCCGAGAGTGCTTGCCTGAGAGGCATTGCTGCCAAATGAAACTGTTGCCTTTATGTAGGGTGCGGCAATGCCGGGTAGTGATATGTTGTACTGTTTTGAACGTCCTGTGGAGTAGTCGTAACTTTCTAACAGGGTGCGTCCAAAGGAGCATAACGAAATTTCCTCTTTTTCGTAAAGGGCGTGGTCGGGGAATGTTGTGTAAATTAGTGAGGTGTTTACGTCGTATTTGGTGGTGGGAAAGCTCATGGGCTCCTTGCCCTCTGTCACGTTCAGGAAATAATATGAGTGCTGCGAATAGTGGTTCTGTTTGTGAGTAAATTCACCTGCAGAGTATTTCCATTCTATTGTTCCGTTTGCATAGAAGAGCAGATTGCCGTTGTTGCGCCACATGGGCACCTCTTGCAGGTCGTCGCTGATGCTACCTATGTTTGTTTCGGGCAATAGGCGACCTCCGTAACCGAAAAGGCGCACTTTGGACGGGTCGTTGAAACCCATCTTAGCAAGTTCGCTTTTGGTTATTTTGTAAACTCCGCTCTCGCCAACACGTATCTTTACCCAGCGACCTGTGGCGAGCACCGAACTATCGGCATATCGTGTAAGTGCGCGTGTGGCTGTCATGGCACGTGTCGAACGTGTGGATGCTTTTTTATTTATAACCAACTTAAACGAATTTATGCGTTGATAGCAGTTGTCGAGGTAAACTATGGGTGTGAAGCCTATGTCGAGCATTCCGCGCTTGGCAGAGATGCCTACCGATGTGGTTATTTCAGGCCACGAGGGCAGTGTGTCTGTGCGTGTGTCGAGCTTGTATTTTTTAAGTTCCTCGGCGCTCATAGGCACAAATTCGGGATATTCGATGGTTGCCTCGTAAGTGGAACAGGAGAAATCTTCGTCGAGAGGTACGGAACATCGGTAATAGGGCGTGATGGTATCGCGTGCGAAACTCTCCCAGTCAACCTCGGTGAATGTTTGTGCCGTTGCGCTCGATGCGGCAGCCAACAGCGCGATTATCGTGTATATTATTCCGTATCTTTTCATGGTTTTATCGTACATAAAAATCGAGTACTTTCTCATCGTGCAGATAGCCTTGCAGATGGTTGTCTATTGCCACTGCGCCTACTCCGGCAGGGGTGCCTGTAAAGATGAGGTCGCCTGTTCTCAGTGTGCAGTAGCGGCTGACGTATGCAATTGTTTCTTCTATGCCGAAAATCATTTGTGCGCTGTTGGCGCTCTGCACAGTGGTGCCGTCAATGTCCAGTCGGAAAGGGATGTTTTTCAGGTCTATCCCCTCTATGGGACGGAAGTCGCCAAGCACGGCTGCTCCGTCGAATCCTTTGCTCATTTCCCATGGTGCTCCTTCTGCTATCAGACGGCGTTGCCAGTCGCGTGCGGTAAAGTCGATACCTACGGTTATGCCGTCGCAATAGCGATGGGCAAATCTTTCGGGGATGCTTTTGCCCAATCGGCCTATGCGCACCACAATCTCTGCTTCGTAGTCGACACGCCCAAGAAAGTCGGGCAGAAAAAAGGGCTTGCCATTCTTCAGTATCGCCGAGTCGGGCTTCATGAATATCATGGGTACGGCAGGACGCTCCACAGTGCCATCAAATTCAAGAGCATGGTCGGCATAGTTTTTTCCTAATGCTATTATCTTCATGGTGTGTTTCCTCCGAACATATTAGCGTTTCCCTCCTCTTCGATGCTGTCAAGGCGTTTGAACATCAGCGACAGATGGGCGTATAGCGATGTATTCTGCACAACAATGTCGTCGGGCACGCGTATGCGTAGTGGGGTGAAGTTCCAAATGGCCTTTATTCCCCACACAACCATGCGGTCGGCTACCTCCTGTGCATTGTTTATGGGCACGGTGAGTATACCTATCTTCACCATGTGTCGACGCATCTCTTTCTCGAGGTCGCCTATGTGGTGAACGGGAATACCGGATATGCTGTGACCCACTAAGCGGGGGTTGGTGTCGAAGGCTGCCACTATTTCAAGACCGAATTGGCGTAAACCGCTGTCGTTGAGCAGGGCACCGCCCAAACGACCGGCGCCGAAGAGAAAGGCTTTGTGCATGGAGGTGAAGCCCAAAAATGACTCCAGCACTTCAAGCAGATTATCAATCTCGTAGCCTACGCGCGTGCGTCCCACAATATCCACAAAGGAGAGGTCTTTCGCTATCTGCGAAGCAACGATGTTGGTCTCCTTCGACAGACGAGTGGACGACACAAATGTCTCGCCGCGTGCTTTCAGCAGGCGACACACCGACAGATACCACGGCAGACGTCGCAGGGTAGGTTCGGGCACTTTATCTATTTTTGTCGAATCCATCAATTTACTATGTTTGTTTAGGGAACTTTCCGGTCGTGTTTTTGCCTAAATCCGAAAGAGTTCAATAAAAATAACGTAACAAAAGTAAGGTTATTTTGCGAGTATGAGAAATTTATGAAGAAAAGATTGTACCTTTGAGGCGATAAACAGGTGGTTTTTGGAAACTGTTTTGATTTTATTGCGAAATTTTTCTTTCTTTGCAAGGAAACTCAAAGCAACTTCAGAAATAGTTCCTTAATTTGCTTACGGATGATGAAAAACAACGATTGGAAAGATAGACTGAATATTGTCTACTCCACAAACCCCGACTTCTCCTACGATACCGGAGAGGATGTAGAGGAGGAGACACTGCCCAAGAATCAGCAGAAATTGCGTGTTCGCATCGAGAAAAATCATCGTGGTGGCAAGACTGTTACCATTGTCAGCGGTTTTGTCGGTGCCGACTCCGACCTTAAAGAGCTTGGCAAGATGCTGAAAACAAAATGCGGTGTCGGTGGAAGCATCAAAGAGGGCGAACTGTTGGTGCAGGGCGAATTTAAAGAGAAGGTGGTGGAACTTCTCAAAAAAGAGGGGTACACTCAAACGAAATAAAAATAAATGTTTAATAATATAAATACTTAAAGTCATGACAAATAAATCGGCATTGATACTCGCAGCAGAGTTATTGAAGATAAAAGCAGTGAAGTTGCAGCCCGAAGAACCTTTTACATGGGCATCGGGATGGAAATCTCCCTTCTATTGCGACAACAGAAAAACACTTTCGTTCCCCGAACTGCGCACACGCGTGAAGTTGGGGTTGGCAAACCTTATCCTCGAGGAGTTTCCCGAGGCTGAGACTGTGGCAGGTGTTGCTACCGGTGCCATAGCACAGGGTGCATTGGTTGCCGAGGAACTTGCCAAACCTTTCGTCTATGTTCGTCCCAAAGCGAAAGACCATGGTCTGGGCAACCTTATCGAAGGCGATGTTCAGCCCGGTACAAAGGTTGTAGTGGTTGAGGACCTTGTTTCGACAGGTCTCAGCAGCCTCAAAGCTGTTGAAGCTCTTCGTGCTGCAGGCGTAGAGGTAGTGGGCATGGTTGCATCGTTTACATACGGCTTCGACGTTGCCAAGGAGGCTTTTGCAAATGCAGGCGTGAAACTTATCACCCTCACCGACTACGAGGCTGTACTCGAGGCTGCAAAATCAACAGGTTACATCACCGAAGAGGTTATGCCCACACTTCGTGAATGGCGTGCTAATCCCTCGGAGTGGAGAAACGACTTAAAGTAATCAGACAATGACTCAATACGAAAGCAGTACATTCCGCATACCCTATTCTCAGGATAGGGTATTTGCAAAAATAGAGGATCTCAGCAACCTCGAAGCTCTGAAAGAGAAGCTGCCTGCCGACAAGGTGAAGGAGTTTGCGTGTGACCGCGACAGTGTGACAGCCGACGTTCCCCCCGTGGGCAAGGTAACATTGCGCGTGGTGGAGCGCGAGACACCCAAATGTGTGAAGTTCGAGGCGGAAAATTCTCCTCTGCCCTTCAATCTGTGGGTGCAGGTGGTACCCGACGGCGACGAGGCATCGAAAATGCGCGTGGTTGTGAAAGCCGAGATTAATTTCATGCTCAAAGGAATGATTGAGAAACCACTGAAAGATGCTCTCGAAAAGATAGGAGATGTGCTTTCCAAAATTCCTTACTAACAGCTTCTAATACTCTAAAAAAACAGAAAAGATGGCAAAGAAATTATGGGAAAAGAACACTACCGTAAATCCCGAGATTGAGCGTTTTACAGTCGGTCGCGACATAGAAATGGACCTTTTTCTCGCTCCTTACGATGTGTTGGGTTCCATAGCTCACAGCGCAATGTTGCAGAGCATCGGTCTTCTCACAAACGACGAGAAGGAGGCGCTGCACAAAGAGCTGCGAGAGATATATGCAATAGCCGAGAAGGGCGAATTTGTAATTGAAGAGGGTGTCGAGGATGTTCACTCACAGGTGGAGCTTATGCTCACCCGCAAACTGGGCGACACAGGTAAAAAAATACACAGCGGACGTTCGCGCAACGACCAGGTACTTGTCGACCTCAAACTCTACACCCGAAATGCTCTGAAAGAGTTGTCGATGGGCGTTAAAAGACTTTTCGACGTGCTCATTGCGCAGAGTAACCGCTATAAAGAGGTGTTAATGCCCGGATATACGCACCTGCAGGTGGCAATGCCCTCGTCGTTCGGATTGTGGTTTGGTGCTTATGCCGAAAGCCTCACCGATGACATGCTCTTCATGCAGGCAGCATACAAAATGTGCAACCGCAACCCGTTGGGCTCGGCGGCAGGCTACGGCTCGTCGTTCCCCTTGAACCGCACCATGACAACCGAACTTCTGGGCTTCGACTCCATGAACTACAACGTTGTCTATGCGCAAATGGGACGCGGCAAGAGCGAGAGAAACGTGGCTTATGCGCTGGCAAGCGTTGCCGGCACACTTGCCAAACTTGCATTCGATGCCTGCATGTTCAATTCGCAGAACTTCGGCTTTGTGAAGTTGCCCGTGGAGTGCACCACAGGCTCCAGCATCATGCCTCACAAGAAGAACCCCGATGTTTTCGAACTTCTGCGTGCCAAGTGCAACCGTCTGCAAGCGCTTCCCATGGATATCATCATGATAATGAACAATCTGCCCAGCGGCTATTTCCGCGACCTGCAGATAATTAAAGAACTCTTTATCCCTGCAGTCAACGAGCTGAAAGAGTGCATCAAGATGGCAACCTACATCGTTGAACGCATGGAGGTAAACGAGAACATCCTCGACGATGCGCGCTACGACGCAATGTTCAGTGTGGAAGAGGTCAACCGCCTTGCAAGCGAAGGAATGCCTTTCCGCGACGCATACAAAAAGGTTGGTCTCGACATCGAAGCAGGCACATTTGTTCCCAACAAAAAAATTGCCCACACCCACGAGGGTAGCATAGGCAATCTGTGCAACGACCGCATAGCGGCACTCATGGAGAGCATCTGCGATGGCTTCAACTTTGAAAAAACCGAGGCAGCCGAGGCTGCTCTGCTTGGCAGATAAAAGAAATTGATACTGCAATAATAAACGGCTAAAGCAGGGGCAATAAAGCACTGCTTTTGCCGTTATTTTTATTGAGTGAAAAGAATACTATGAAAAAAAGTCTGTTGTTAATTTCCATATTGAGCCTGCTGCTCACAACCACTTCATGCGAAGAGGAGAGTTCGTATTCGGGCTACTCCGTAAACTTCAAGTGCGACATGGCATATCACCCCTTCAATCAGATAACCTCCTTCGGAGAGTTTATAACCGTGCGTGCCAAGAACGGCAACAAAAGCTATGAGGTAACCGATGCCGCCGGTAACACAACACTGCACAATCTTACCGAAATAGAGCTGCGCAACCGTTATTATTATGGTCTAGGTGGGCTCATCATAGGCACTCCCGCCATGTGCGACGGCAAGATATGGGTCTACGATTGGGCATGCCCCAACTGCGACAATGCACGTTACAGGCTCGACCTTTCACGCGATGCCACAGGTCTTGCCACCTGTCCCCATTGCGGCATTGTCTACGACCTGAACATAGGTGGAATACCGGTAAAAGGGAAAGGACGTACCCTTTGGAAATACCGATACAGTAAGTTTGGTACAGAGGTGGTGATAATAAATTAAGAAAGCCGCTTAATTTTTAAATAACTTCTAAAGCACCTTGCTTTGAATTTCGAAAAAAAATATTACCTTTGCACCGCTGTCGATATTTAGAGCTTGCTCGCGAAGCGACAGTGACATACAAAAAGGTTGCTCGAATGGTGGAATCGGTAGACACGAGGGACTTAAAATCCCTTGGCCATTGCGGCTGTGCGGGTTCGAGTCCCGCTTCGAGTACTTTTCAGATGCTAATTACGGTTTTAAAGTAATTAGCATTTTTTTTGTGTGGTCTTGTTATACAAGGGTGGACAAGGAGTGGGATAAAACTCTTGCAATTATTTGAACTTTAGATTCTTAACGAGTCCTTTCCCAAAATTACACTCCGAAAAGGCGGCATCGCAGCTGCTTTTAATCTTTCGCTTGCCTGTGCGTACATTGTCAAAAAGAATGTTTCTGACAAATTTCTTGCAGGTGCCATTGCTGCCATCCCATCCATAAAGGTGAATTTTATTTGCAATGGAGCTTCCGCTTGCACTATATGAACGTATATTACGGAATGTGACATCTGCTATTTCGCCACATGTTGTCTGGTCGCCCTTGATGCTGCCGAACCAGAAGTCGGATTTAAAGCCTATGGCAATGAGTCTTTCGCAGTGATAGAGGTCGATATTCTCGTAGCAGATGTTTTTGTAAAACGTGCCATGCAGCGAGCAGATTGTCATGGCGGCACGTTCGTCAAGTTGCTCGTGATAATTGGGGTCGTCGTATGAATAGAGGATTGCGCTGTTGGTGAAACTTATATTCTCGTACAATGAACAGCGGCTCTCGGCACCGATGCCGATGGCGCAGTTACAATCGTTCCACAGTTGCATGTTCGTGAAATGTATATCCCTGTTTGGTGCGCAATTTTCGGGCTTGCTGCCGCCCAACCCTTTTATGGCTATGGCGTCGTCGTTCGAACGGATAAAGGTGTTATTGAACAGACATTTGCTGCAATTTATAATGTCTATTCCGTCGGTGCAGGCGTAGCGTGTGGATAGTATTTTTACTCCGTCGAAAACTACGTTGCTGCAATGTGACATGGCTGTTTGCCAACATTGCGGGCGATGACAGTGGAAAAGCACTCCTTCGACAGTGATTCCATCGCAGTAGGCTGCTTCGAAAATCACTTTCGGATTTTCCTCGTCGTTGAACATCATACCTCTGCCAAAGATTTTCACACCCATCCTGGTTTCTCTTGCTGCTACCCTGCCGCGAACAACTGCACCGGGAGCAAGATAGAGGCTCCACCCATCTTCTATGCGCAATTGGTCGCCATTTTTGAGTATCTCCTTCAGGTCGTGGAAACCGGGTGCAAAATAGTGGAGTTTGCTCTTCTCCACTTTGCGATAACCACTCTCGCAGATATGGTCAGGAGCATGCTTCTCTATGCTGTTGCAGAAGAGGTGCAACACATCTTTTCGTGGCTCATTGTTGACAATAAGGGTGAGGTTCCTATCGGCGCGTTTGGTTTTTATAGCAATGCTGTTGGGCCCTGTACGCACTACCTTTTTCACGCCTGTGCCCCTTTTAGGCAGTATCTCAAAGTTCTTTATTTCCTTGTGATAACTGATGTTTATTGTAATCTCTGTGCCATCCTCGAACTCGAAACTTCCGAAATGTACAAGGCCGCCATCGTGGCTGCTATCGTTGTAGAGCCCTACATATGCGTCGTTGACCTTGACATTGTAGAGCGGAGTGCCCTCCAATGGAAACTCCTTAACAACTGCATGGGTGGAATATCTGCCCTTGGCATCTGTGAAATTCTCGCCTAATCCCTTCTCGGGAGAATAGGGCAACCCTTTCGCGCAAACATCGGTAGCCGGAAAGAGGAGGAAAGAGAAAAGGAGAAATAAGAAATATTTCACGTTTCCATCGAAAGAAGCTCCTGTCATAGCTGATTACATTAAAAATGTCTCTGGTTACTCTACCTGGCAAAAGTGCTAAATAATGTGTTTTTGATGCTTTGGCTAATCTTTTATCAACTCTGTAACCTCTCGCATGCCCTCAGATGCTCCTTTTCTTATAATCGTCAGTCGTGGACTGCTGCTGACGTTAACCTCGTTGGGGTCTATGAGGTAGATGGGGATTCTTGCCGGTGCATAGTTCAGAAGTCCGGCGGCTGGGTAGACATTGAGCGAGGTACCTATGATGATGAAGATGTCTGCATTGCGCAGGGCTGCAATGGCGTCGTCCATCATTGGTACTGCCTCGCCGAACCACACAATGTAGGGGCGCAGTTGTGAGCCGTCATCTGCTTTGTCGCCTATGTTTATCTCGAGGTTTTCTTCGGTGAGTGTGCGCACTTGCGTGAGGTTGTTGGGCTGGCGCGATGAGGTTGCTTTCATCAGTTCTCCATGCAGGTGAATGACATTTGTCGAGCCGGCGCGTTCATGCAGGTCGTCTACGTTTTGTGTTACAACAACCACTTCGTAGCTCTCTTCCAGTGCGGCTATCAGCTTGTGCCCGTCGTTGGGCTTCACGTTCAGCAGTTCTTTGCGTCGCTTGTTGTAGAACTCAAGCACCAGTGCGGGGTTTTCTATGTAGCCGTCTATTGAGGCTACCTTTTCCACGGGGTATTCGTCCCACATGCCGCCGGCACCACGGAAGGTGCTCAGCCCGCTCTCTACGCTCATGCCTGCTCCGGTGAGAAATACAATCTTTTTCATATTTTCGTAAGTTGTTAAAGTGTTTTTTCGATATATATTATGCTTAAATTATGGCAATTAAGGAATTGCAATTCCTAATGATATACAATGGTAATCTATAAAACTAACCGGCACCGTAAGCAGCACAGCTAAACTCCGTCTGACTTTTGGAGATTGTGCGAGGACTGTTTGAGTGTTGGTTAGATGCGCCTTAAGGCGTAGCTAACCGAACGAGTTCCACAGCACCCAAAAGGCAGACGATAAGAGTTGAGCGACAAGGAACGCACCGACTGAAGGATATTTCCCATAGGGAAATTCCTGAACAAAGGAAGTGACGACTG
>JAFTTA010000024.1 GCA_017467015.1 Bacteroidaceae bacterium | reverse complement strand
GGGCTCAATCTTCCGACTCTGTCTATTATGTTTACAGAAATACAGGTGAGGGGGTATTTGCAATTCCCGACTCATTGGTTAAAAGTTATAAAAAGACTTCCTATTATTATAGGTTTAATCTTGTCAACGACAGTGTACTCTCTTTTTACCATCGCGATATTGATTCAATATCTCGCGCATTGAAAGAGTTTCCTAAATTCACCTCGTTCAAGATAAACAATAAATACAATTCGGACCTCGATAACGATGTCTATTGTGTCATCAGCGGCAATAAGATCTATGGCGACATGGGTAATATGCTGGGCAAGGATTTGCGTCCCTCATTTGAAACAGATAGAACAGCTACGGTATTTGTTGATACCATAAAACAGCAAACCCGTGTTTCGCGTGTACGTTTCGACAAGGAGGTTTCGTATGTCGTCTCTGACGGAACACCCGGAATGGTGCTCGACAGACGTTTTGTGAAGGCTGTTAATAATAAAGACACGTTAGCAGAGGTGGCATTGGATATTGAGCAATTATATACCAATGCTCCTACAACCACCAGTCACGTCCTGGCAAATGTTCTCGACAATAATCCTTCTACGTTCTTCCATTGCACCGGTTCGGCTGACAGCGGTACGTACGAAGTTTTGCCGTTAGACTCATGTCCATATATCGATATCACATTACGCGAGGGGCTTCAGAAGTTTGCATTCTATTACATGACACGTGGCGATACGGATGAACGCCAGCCGCTTGCATTCGACATACATGTCAGCAACGACTATAAGGCTTGGAAATTGGTGGACTCTTTTGACGTAAACGACGGTATACCTGCAACCGGTACAAATGCAACATTCCTTTCACCGATAATGGATGCCGGTGCATCGTATAAATATATACGTGTCGAGATGACAAAGAGCAACTACAAAAACTATCTCAATCTTGCGGAACTTAAAATTTATGAGCCATACGATGATGGAACACCTATAAAAGAGGATTATTATCAATTCTTTACAAGACCAATAGGACGCGAATATAAAGTAAATCTTACGTTCCGCGCCGATACAGCAGGTGTGCCTCGTGTCGATGTTGATATTGATGGTGGCGCAACTATCACCAGTCGCGACTATTGGCTGAAAGCTAAGTTTAGGTTGACCGGAAACGGAATGTATGAATCGGTTGAAGATTCAATTCAGATTAAAGGTCGCGGAAATAGTTCGTGGGGCTGGCGAAAGAAGCCATACACAATAAAATTTGCCGAGAAAACAAAATTGTGTGGTCTGCGCAAGGGTAAACGCTGGAACCTGATGTCAAACTATCAGGATGTTACAGAAATGATGAATGCCACTGTGTTCAAGGCAGGACGTATAATGGGGGCTCCTTATCAGCCTCATAGCATCCCAATAGAACTTTATGTTAATGGTTCGTACTACGGATGTTACACATTGACAGAGCACGTAGGTATTCATAACAACTGTGTAGACGAGGACGATTTTTCGCAGTTGCTTGAACTTGATACTTATTTCGATGAGACATACAAGTTTACATCGATGTTCTATAATCTGCCGGTTAACATAAAGAATCCCGATCCTTCCGAAGAGGGCTGTCCTCAGACATTTTATGAAATTCAGGATGAATGGAATGAATTTGAAGATATTTTGCGTCGAAAGAAAGATCTTACCGATGTGTTCAGTGTCGATTCGTTCGCTACATTTATGTTCATGAATGACCTTTGCGGAAATACCGAACTCAATCACCCGAAGAGTACATTCTTGTATAAGCCTACAGGAACAACCAGATATATATTCGGCCCAGGATGGGATTTCGACTGGGGCTTCGGTTATCAGATGAAAGGTTCATATTTCCAAATGCATGAATACAAAACAATAGGTGCTTTCTCCGGTTTAGGAACAACGTTCTTCAACGCGTTGTTGAAGCACGAGCAAATAATTACTGCTTATTATAAATTGTGGATGAAGTTCTTGAATAACAATGGGATAGAAGAACTTATTAATTGGATGGATGACTATTATGCCTATGCCCAGCCTTCATACGAACATAGTGCGCAGTATGGTTGGTCAAAAACCTCTTATGCGACATATTTCGAACAATTCAAAACGTGGCTGAAGCAACGTGTGGAATACATAGAGTCCAACTTGACAGTGCCTACAGGAGTAGATGATATCTTGTGGTCTGAGGTGGATGATAATTCTGACAGCAATAATGCTATTAAGGTATATGTTACCAATGGAGTGCTATGCGTTGAGTCTGCAATTCAAACAACACTTAAAATATATCGTGCCGATGGTAGTGTCGCGGGTGAGCTTCTGGTTGCAGAAGGCGAGAATGTATACCCCCTGGCTCCTCGTGGTCTTATAATTATTAACGGACAGAAAGTTTATCTTAAACCCATACAATAATTGATGTTGCTATATGCGAAATGTAAAGAATAAAATTCAAAAAGTAATCTCTTTGTCGCTTGCCGGCACAGCATTGTTGCCGTTGGCAGGTTGTAGGGATAAGGTTGAGACAAGCAAGATGAATATACTTTTCATCATGTGTGACGACCACTCATATCAGACTATAAGTGCTTATGATACCCGTTTTATAAGCACCCCCAATATAGACCGCATAGCTGCCGACGGCGTGAAATTTGCAAACAGCTTTGTTGCAAATTCACTCAGCGGTCCCAGCCGTGCATGTATGCTCACAGGTAAACACAGTTATACGAATGGTTTTACCGATAACACACGTCGCTTCGACGCATCGCAGCAGACTTTTCCTAAATTGCTGCAAAAAGCCGGTTACGAAACAGCTGTTGTAGGAAAATGGCATCTTGTGAGTGAGCCTACAGGCTTCGACCATTGGGATATACTCATAGGACAAGGAGACTATTATAATCCTCAGTTTATTTGCAATGGCAAACAAGTGCAACGTCAGGGATATGCTACGAACATAACCACTGACTTAGCCATTGGGTGGCTCGACAGCATACGCAACAAAGAAAAACCATTCTGTCTGTTGTTGCATCACAAGGCGCCTCATCGTACATGGATGCCAGACACTTGCGACCTTGAATTGTTTAGTGATGCAACATTTCCTCTTCCCGAAAACTTCTATGACAATTACGAGGGTAGAGAGGCTGCTGCCGCACAAGAGATGTCTATAGAACACGACATGACACTTATCTACGATTTGAAATTGGCAGATAAAGAGGGTGAAATAGTAACAGGCAAGATGCTTGACGAGGCAGGTCGTCGCTTGTACGAAAAAATGGATTCGGCTCAAAAGGCAGCTTGGGATGCCCATTATGATAAGGTTATTGCCGACTTCAAAAAACAAAATCCTACAGGCGAGGCACTTACCGAGTGGAAGTATAGGCAATATATGCGCGACTATCTGCGTGTGATAACATCTATCGATCGCAATGTGGGGCGTGTGCTTGATTATTTGGAAGAAGAAGGACTTGATGAAAATACTCTTGTAGTTTACACCTCCGACCAAGGCTTTTATATGGGTGAGCATGGGTGGTTCGATAAGCGTTTTATGTATGAGGAATCATTCCGTACACCTCTATTGATGAGAATGCCCGGCGGTTTTAAAGGCTCAGCCGATGAACTTGTGCAGAACATCGACTACGCTCCCACTTTCTTGGAAGTAGCAGGCGTGGAGGTGCCCGAAGATATTCAAGGACGTTCGTTGTTGCCACTTCTGAAAGGCGAAAAAGAGATAGAGGGACGCGATGCGCTATATTATCACTTCTTTGAATATCCCGCCGAGCACATGGTTAAACGTCACAATGGCGTGCGTACAGATAGATACAAATTGATACATTTTTATAACGATATAGATTGTTGGGAACTGTACGACCTCGAGAATGATCCCTCGGAAATGAATAATATTTATGGTAAAGAGGGCACCGAAGAGCTTACAGTGCAACTGAAGAAAAAATTGGCAGAATTGCAAACAATGTACGGCGAAGAGACATTTATTTCAGAATAATAGGTAAATATATCGTATGAAGGGCAATCGCAGAAACAATCTTCACTTGTCAGATGTTGTGAAAATGAGGCGCAGTCCTATGTTCATGACAATGGTGAAGCCTGTGGGTGCTACATGTAACCTCGATTGCAGCTACTGCTACTATCGTGACAAGGCTGAAATATATGGCAAATGTCAAACGACGATGACTTATGAGGTGTTGGAAGAATATATAAAACAATATCTCACAAGTGTATCGCAGCCTGTGGTCACATTTTGTTGGCATGGTGGAGAACCATTGCTTGCCGGCAAAGAATTCTTTAGGAGAGCCGTGGAACTACAGCAACAATATGCCGGTGGAAAGAAAATAGAGAACACATTACAGACCAATGGCACTCTTGTTGATGAGGAGTGGTGTTGCTTTTTTAAGGAAAATGGCTTTTTGGTGGGTGTATCACTTGATGGCCCTCGTGCTATACATGATGCACCCCGCGTCGCTTGTGGCAACCGACCCACATTCGACAAAGTGATGTCTGCCATAGGGATGATGAATAGGGGAGGTGTTGACTTCAATGTTTTGGCAACAGTGAATTCGGCAAGCGAAGGGCACGGAACAGAGATATACAATTTTTTAAGAGAGATAACCTCGTATATTCAGTTTCTGCCGGTTGTAGAATATATAAAATGTCGTGATAAAGGGCTCTCTCCTCTGATTGTATCTCCCGACGAAGAAGATTGCGAACTTGCACCATGGTCGGTAACCTCGCAAGGGTTTGGTCAATTCATGTGTGATGTCTATGATGCCTGGGTGGTTCGCGATGTAGGTCGCAAGTATGTTCAGCTCTTTGATATAACGTTGGCAAACTGGTGTGCAGTTCAACCATCGCTTTGTGCTTTCTGTGAGACTTGTGGCGATGCCCTTGTTGTGGAATACAATGGTGATGTCTATCCTTGTGACCATTTCGTTTATCCCGAGTATTTATTGGGAAACATAAACGAAAAGCAGCTTGTCGAAATGTATAACAGCGATGAACAGCGACGTTTCGGTCGCGACAAGCGCGAAGCTATGCCTTTGGAGTGCAAGCGATGTACATATAATTTTCTCTGTCGCGGTGAGTGCCCGAAACATCGTTTCGATGTCGCAAAAAATGGTGAACCATACTTGAATGCATTATGTGAGGGATATAAAATGTTCTTCCGTCACACCACAGCAGATATGCGATATATGAAAACTTTGTTGCAAAAGGGGCTTCCTCCGATGGAGGTCATGCAGCAGGCACGACGACGTTTAAATAAAACATTGTAGTAAATTATATAAGTTCAAATAAATATTATGGAAACAAAATTTGTTTTACCCAAGATTGGAGAAATTTCTGCATTAGCTTCAGTAGACAGCATTTGCAGATACGAGAAGGTTCCTACAAGTATATATGAGACTGAGGTTGAAGGTGCAAAGCATGCAGCTTCTCTTGTAGTTGATGCTATTAATAGTCATAATGGTGAAAAGAAATTTGTATTGGGACTATCCACCGGGCGTTCCCCCCTGGGATTATATAAGGAACTGGTGGAGATGTATAAAAAGGGTGAGGTAAGTTTCAAAAATGTGGAAGTTTACAGCCTCGACGAATTTTACCCAATGCTTCCCAACTCACCGCAAAGTCGTAACTACAGAATACATGAAGAGTTTCTTAACTTTGTAGATATAGCACCGGAGAATGTTCATTTTCCCGATGCAACAGTTCCTATGGACAGTGTTAACTCTTATTGCGAAGAACTTGAACGTAAAATCAGCGGAAAAATTGATCTCATGATAATGGGCGTCGGCGAACTCGGTCAGGTTGGCTTTAATGAACCCGGAACATACGCTAAGTCCACTACACGTCGTGTGCAGTTAAGTTACAATTCGCGCAAGACACAGAACAGCTTCTTCTCAAATCCTAACGAAGTTCCTAAAATGGCAATAACCATGGGACTCGATACCATAATGAAGGCAAAACGTGTGATTCTGATTATTTGGGGTGAAGATAAGGCTAAGGTAGCATATGACCTTGTAGAAGGCGTGGAGAATGAAAATATACCTGTAACATGTTTGCAAAACCATAATAACATACAAGTAATCATAGACGAAAATGCAGCACAGGAGTTGACTCGTTTCAAGATGCCATGGCTCATAGCCCCTCCTGTGGCATGGTCCGATAAACTTATAAGAAAGGCTGTTCTTTGGTTGTGTGAAACAGTGGACAAGCCCATACTGAAACTGACCAATCAGGATTATGTGAAAAATTCATTGACTGACCTGCTTGAACGAGTAGGCCCGTATGATAGCATAAATATAAAGGTGTTCAACGATATACAGCACATCATATCCGGATGGCCCGGAGGCAAACCAAATACAGATGACTCTACTCGCCCTGTTCCGTCCAATCCCTATCCCAAGCGAGTAATAATCTTCTCGCCTCATCCCGACGACGATGTTATCTCAATGGGTGGTACGTTCAATCGTTTGGTTCAGCAGGGTCATGATGTGCATGTTGCATATGAAACATCGGGAAATGTGGCTGTTTACGACGATGTAGTGTTGCAAAATATCGATACAGCACGCGAAATGGGCTTTGGAGATGTTTATGATGAGGTGAAAGAGATTATTGCAACCAAAAAGGCAGGTATGCCCGAACCTCGTCGACTCCTTGACATTAAAGGAGCAATCAGACGTGCCGAAGCGCGTGCTGCATGTCGCACATTGGGGCTCGATGACAGGACAAACGCTCACTTCCTGAATCTACCTTTCTATGAGACAGGTGGCATTAAAAAAGGTGAACTTACAGACAAAGATATTGACATTGTAGCTGAATTAATGCAGAAGGTTAAGCCTCACCAGATATATGCAGCAGGTGACCTAACCGACCCTCATGGCACTCATCGTATATGTGTCGAGGCGGTGCTTCGTGCTTTCGACAGACTGAAAAACGAAGATTGGGCTAAAGAGTGCCATATTTGGCTCTATCGTGGTGCATGGCAAGAGTGGGATATAGCGGTTGCTGATATGGCTGTGCCCTTGAGTCCGGCAGAAATGATAAGAAAACGTCATGCCATCTTCCGTCATTTGTCGCAGAAGGATATTGTTCCTTTCCCGGGTGAAGATTCACGCGAGTTTTGGGAACGTGCCGAAGAGAGAATGCAGAATACTGCGCACATTTTCGATAAGATAGGTCTGCCGGAATACCAGGCTATTGAATTATTTGTAAAACTTTGTTGATGTAAATAAGGTGAGAAAAAACACTATTTGGGGATATATAATTGCACTGTTTCTCATCGCTGTGGCATTTAATGCTTGCAGCGATGAGAAACGCAGTATAGAGGTTAAGAATTCTTTTATATACCTTGACGGAAAGTATTTTGTGATGGCTTCTGCCGAAATAGATTATGCACGTATTCCGTCTGAATATTGGGAACATAGGCTTCAGTTGTTGGCTGCTATGGGTGTCAACACGGTGACAGTGAAAGTGCCTTGGATGTTGCACGAACCCAAAGAGGGTGAGTACGATTTTAAGGGTATGAAAGACCTTAAGAAATTTTGTGAAATAGCACAAAATAAGGATTTGCTTGTATGGTTGCATGTTGGCCCTTATGTTGGTGCCGAATGGGATATGGGTGGTATGCCTTGGTGGTTGCTGAACGTAGATGGTGTAAAGCTGCGTAGTAATCAAAAAGCCTTTATGCAACGTGTGGGACGATATTTCACTGCATTGGGAAAAGAACTTGATGGCTCTTTCCTTAACGAAGGTGGTAATATAGCTGTTGTGCAGATTGAAGAAGCGCAAGGGTTAAGTAAAATAGACAAGAGTTATCTTACTGCTTTGTGCGATAGCGCTAAGAGTGCAGGGCTTGACAAGGTACTTACTTTCACCTCTTCTACAAAAAATAATTTCATGCAGACAGCAGTTGATAATGTCAATTTTGCCATTGAAATAAATTCCGATGTAAAGGCAGAAGAACATTTCACAGGTGTAACAAAATTTCGTTACGATGCTCCATCTGTATGCTCCTCTATAGGTGGTGATTATAAAACCGTGTGGGGTGGTGAGAGTGCTGCACGTAATTGGAATAAGGTCTTTATGCGCATGTTCGAGCTTCTCCAACGTGGCACTTCTTTAAGCCTTAACGGTATTGTTGCAGGAACCTCTTTTGGATATACTGCAGGAGCTTCCATGAGTGAAGGTGCATATAAACCATATACTACATCTCATAACAGTGATGGATTTTTCAAATTGTGGGGTGGCATAGTTAAAGAAAATTTCGAAAAATTCCGCAATTCACTTTTTACATATGCTCAGGAGGATGATAAAGTACGTCCTGCTGTAGAAGAAATGACACAGTTGAGCGGTTTCCCCGAGACAGCAGTGACTGATTTTGCGCCTCTTTTCGAGAATTTACCCGAGCCTATTGAGGCAGAAAAGCCTATGACCATGGAAAAACTTGGACTTGGATATGGAACGGTTCTTTATTCATCTATGTTGCCGTCAACAAGTGAAGGTACAAAACTTGTAGTTAAGGATGTTCATGATTACGCCCGTATATATGTAGATGGTAGTTTCGTGGCCGCCCTCGACAGACGTAATGGGGATTGTGAAGTGCTGTTGCCTGCTGTTGCTGCCGGAGCGCGTCTCGATATTCTTGTAGATGGTATGGGACGTGTTGCTGATGTCAAAGGTTTTAAGGATTATAAGGGTATAACAGATAAGGTGGAGTTGCTGCGGACAGATGGCTCTGCAGACGAACTGACAGGATGGAAAATGTATCTTATGCCATCGGACTATAAGTTCGCTATTTCGAAGAACTTTGCAAAAAGCGAGAAAAGTACTGCTCCAGGATATTATCGTACCTCTTTCAATAAAGTTAGTGATGGCGATTTTTATCTCTATATGGGCAACTGGGGAAAAGGCGAGGTGTGGCTCAATGGGCACTCTTTGGGACGCTTCTGGAATATTGGACCTCAGTATACCTTGTATGTGCCTGCCTGCTGGTTGAAAGAGAAGGATAATGAACTGATTATTGTTGATTGGATTGGCCCGAAAACCCCTGTTGT